>NZ_JBSFYP010000173.1:0-1033 GCF_053599835.1 Micromonospora sp. NPDC005163 | reverse complement strand
TGTCCCGTACCGGGTTTGATGGAGACATCGAAACCTGGGAGGAAACCAGCGATGCCCGCACCGAAGAAGTACAACGATGAGCTGCGTGAGCGTGCGACGCGGTTGGCCGTCGAGGCCCGCCGGGACCCGGCGTCCGCGGTCGGAGCGATCCGGCGGATCGCCGGTCAGCTCGGGGTTCATCCGGAGGCGTTGCGCACGTGGGTGAAGAAGGCCGAGACCGACGCCGGTGACCGGCCGGGCACCACCAGCAGCGACGCCGAACGCCTCGCAGTGTTGGAACGGGAGAATCGTGAGCTGCGGCGGGCGAATCAGATCCTGAAGTCCGCGGCGTCTTTCTTCGCGGCGGAGTTGGACCGTCCGTCGCGATGAAGGTCGACTTCGTCGACTCCCAGCGGGTCGAACACGGTGTCCAGCCGGTCCTGCAGGCGCTGCAAGACACGCCGGCACAGATCGCACCGTCGACCTACTACGCCGCCAAGACCCGCCCGGCCTCGGCCCGGTCGCGGCGCGATGAGGAGCTGACGGCGATGATCGAGCGGATCCACGCGGAGAACTACGGTGTCTACGGCGCTCGCAAGGTGTGGCACGAGCTGCGCCGACGCGGTGTGCGAGTGGCCCGGTGCACCGTGGAGCGGCTGATGCGTGAGTCCGGGCTGCGCGGGCTGCTGCGCGACAAGTCGCCGCGCACGACCCGGCCCGCAGCCGAGACCGGCCGCCCTGCTGACCTGGTCAAACGTGACTTCACCGCAGTGCGGCCGAACCACCTGTGGGTCGCCGACCTGACCTACGTGCGCACCAGCGTGGGCTGGGTGTACGCCGCGTTCGTCCTCGACGTGTACTCCCGCATGATCGTCGGCTGGCAGGTCGCCACGTCGCTCTACACGGATCTGGCTCTCGACGCGCTGAAGATGGCGATCTGGCGCCGCGAGAGTCAGGGTGCTGACCTGCGCAAACTGGTCCATCACTCGGACAGGGGAGTCCAGTATCGAGCGATTCGCTACAGCCAGCGGCTCGCCGAGGCCGGCGCTGTCGC
>NZ_JBSFYP010000172.1:0-1057 GCF_053599835.1 Micromonospora sp. NPDC005163 | reverse complement strand
CTCAGCCGGCGGCTGGTGGTCCACGACACCGCGGTGCCTGTCGGTTTGTCCGCCCGGCCGACACCCGGCCCATAGCCTGGCTTCATGGCCGAATCGGACGGGCGATCGCAGAGCGTCCGCACGGTGATCGTGGCCGGCTCCGTCAACGTCGCTGTCGCCGTGGCCAAGGTGGTTGCGGGTCTGCTGGCGGGTTCGGCGGCCATGCTTTCGGAAGCCGCGCATTCGTTCGCCGACACCACGACCGAGGTGCTGCTGTTCGTGGCGCTGCGTCGTGGCGGCCGCCGGGCCGACCCCGCGCGCCCCTTCGGCTACGGCCGGGAGAGCTACATCTGGGCCCTGCTCGCCGCGGTCTTCACCTTCGTCAGCGGCGCCGGCTTCTCCATCACCCACGGCGTGCACGTCATCGCAACGGCCAAGGAGACTGGAGACTACATCGTCTCGTACGCGGTGCTGGTCGTCTCCTTCGTCCTGGAGTCGGTGTCCTTGATGCGCACGGTGCGGCAGGTACGGCGCCGGGCCAAACGCTGGGGCATCAGTCCAGCCAGGGTCCTGCGGCGCACGCCCAACACCGCCATCAAGGCGGTTTTCCTGGAGGACATCGCCGCCCTGATCGGCCTGGGGTTGGCCGGTGCAGGCCTGGGGCTCGCCGAGCTGACCGGTGACCCGGTTTGGGATGGCATCGCATCGGTCGCCATCGGTGTACTGCTCCTCGTGGTGGCCACCATTCTGGCCCGCAACAACCTCGCCCTGCTCGTCGGCCGGGCAGCAAGGGAGCCAATTCAGGACGAGATTCGCCGGGAACTCGCCGCCCTGCCAAACGTGCAAGGCATCGTGGAGCTGCTGACCCTGCAGCTCGGTCCCGACGACATTCTCGTTGTCGCGAAGATCGACTTTGCCGACCAAGTCAGGGCGGCCGACATCGAGGACCTGGCCGACGACGCCAGACGACGGCTCACCGCGCGTAACCCGGCGATCCGGTTCGTCTTCCTCAGCCCGACGGGCGCCGGCTCCTAACCCGCGGGCAGTTGATGACGGCTGGGCAGTCGACGTTCTGCGC
>NZ_JBSFYP010000171.1:0-1110 GCF_053599835.1 Micromonospora sp. NPDC005163 | reverse complement strand
CTAGTGTCCTGCGCCGGAAATTCGCCTAATAAGTTGGTGTAGGGTGAGGTGATGGCACGAACCGGGCGCCCTACCGCACCGCTGGTGTTGACCGACGAGGAACGCACGACGCTGACCCGCTGGTCGCGTCGGGCGAAGTCTTCGCAGGTTCTCGCGATGCGGTCCCGGATCATCCTGGCGTGCGCCGAGGGCGCCTCGAACACCGATGTGGCAACGGCCCTGGGTGTTCACCTGTCCACTGTGGGTAAATGGCGGCGTCGGTTCCTGGTCGAACGCCTCGACGGGTTGATCGATGAACAGCGTCCCGGCCGGCCTCCGTCAATCGCCTTGGACAAGGTCGAAGAGGTGGTCGTCGCCACCCTTGAGCAGACACCGCGTAACGCCACGCACTGGTCCCGGACCTCAATGGCCGCGAAGTCTGGGCTGTCGAAGTCGACGATCGGCCGGATCTGGCGCGACTTCGGCCTCAAGCCGCACCGGGCCGACACGTTCAAGCTGTCCACCGACCCGCAGTTCATCGAAAAAGTCGTCGACGTCGTCGGGCTCTATCACCACCCGCCCGAACGGGCCGTAGTGCTCTGCGTGGACGAGAAATCCCAGATCCAGGCACTTAACCGCTCGCAACCGGTCCTGCCGATGATGCCGGGCATGCCCGAACGGCGAACCCACGACTACCACCGCAACGGCATCACCAGCCTGTTCGCCGCGTTCGACATCGCCGACGGCACCGTCATCAGCGAACTGCACCGCCAGCACCGCGCGATCGAGTTCAAAAAATTCCTGATCACCATCGACAAGACCGTCCCGGCCGACCTCGACGTGCACCTCGTCTGCGACAACTACGGCACCCACAAAACCCCCGCCGTCAGGGCCTGGCTCGCGAAACACCCACGCTTCCACATGCACTTCACCCCGACCGGCTCGTCCTGGATCAACCAGGTCGAACGCTGGTTCGGCTTCCTCACCGACCAGAAGATCCGCCGCGGCACCCACAAGAGCGTCCAAGCACTCGAAGCCGACATCCGCTCCTGGATCGCCACCTGGAACAACGATCCGCGACCGTTCATCTGGACCAAGACCGCAGAAGAGATCCTCGAATCACTCGCCCGA
>NZ_JBSFYP010000170.1:0-1123 GCF_053599835.1 Micromonospora sp. NPDC005163 | reverse complement strand
TACCTGAAGGCTGGCACGTCTTCAGGCGTTTGCCACGTGTACGAGGGCAGACGCGTTCGCTCGACGGAGGGATTGCTCGTCGCGCTCGTGTGTCTTGGGCACGTCTGCTGACGGCGTCGAGCCACACCTGGTACCCGAGGCGTCGCCGTGGAGAGAATGGCGCTGCGGCAAGTACATCCGGGAGGGTCGATGACCACAATGTCCGGCAAGGTGTGTCTGGTGACCGGCGGGACCAGCGGGATTGGCCGGGAGACGGCGGCCCGGCTGGCCGAGCTGGGGGCCACCGTGGTCGTCGTCGGGCGCGACGTCGAGCGAGGGCGAGCGGCCGTCAAGGAGATCCGGCATCGGGCGCCCAGCGCCGAGGTGGACCTCCTGACGGCCGACATGTCGAGCCTGGCCGAAGTGCGCCGACTGGCCGCCGAGGTGCTGGAGAAGTACCACCGGCTCGACGTGCTCGACAACAACGCCGGTGTGATCATGCTCAAGCAGCAGTTCACGGTCGACGGCTACGAGACCATGTTCGCCGTCAACCATCTGGCGCCGTTCCTGCTGACCAGCCTGCTGCGGGAACGGCTGGTAGGCAGCGCGCCGGCCCGCGTGATCACGGTTTCGTCCAATGTGCATCGCTCGGCCAAGCAGATTCCCTGGGACGAACTGGCCCGCGGCGAGCCGAGCTACCCGCTGTCGAAACTGGCGAACATCCTGTTCACAGCCGAGCTGGCCAAGCGCCTGACCGGCACCGGCGTGGTCGCCAACTGCCTGCACCCGGGCCTCATCCGCACCCAGTTGGGCCGCGAGGTCCGCGGCGTCGCGAAGCTCCTCGTCGCGGCCGCCAAGCCCTTCATGGGTACCGTCCAGACCGGCGCGGCCACCCCGGTCCACCTGGCCAGCGCCCCAGAGGCGGCCGAGGTCACCGGAGGCTACTTCTTCCGCGGCAAGCAGATCGAGCCGAGCTCCCTGGCCCGCGACCCCGAGGCGGCCGCGCGTCTATGGACCCTCAGCGAGGAGCTGGTGGCGTAAGCCGAGCCAAGATCGTCGCCATGTGGCGCGCTCGCCAGACTTGTGATCAATGGCCTGCTGAGCGGCGTACGGACCGTGACGATCGACGTGAGCCGCAGCACCG
>NZ_JBSFYP010000169.1:0-1157 GCF_053599835.1 Micromonospora sp. NPDC005163 | reverse complement strand
TGTACGGCTTGCAGCGGTGTGGTGTCGATGCCGCGAGCGGCGGCGGCGTCGATGACGTGGGCCACAGCGGAGCCTGCCGACGCGATACTGGAGACGTCGGCGGGAAAACGGCCGGCAGCAAGCTGATCGGCAAACCGGTCGGCCATGTCGGGCAGCAGGCCGCCGATCCCCTTGGCGAAGCGGGCGAACGCGGCAGGCTCGATGCCCTCGGCGATGGCCAGGGCGAAGGCGTGCGCGAGTCCGCCGACGGACATGGTGAACAGGTCGAGCAAGGCCATCTCGTATGCCGACGCGATACCAATGTCGTCGCCGAGGTAGACGCTGGTGCCGCCGAAGCTCTCCAGAAGGGCGCGGCTGCGATCGAACGGGGAGTGCGGGCCGCTGTAGAGGATCGTTGCCGCGGGTGTACCGATCGTGGGGGCCGGCGTCAGGATGGCGCCATCCAGGTAGTTGATGCCGCGCTGTGCGGCCCAGCCCGCCATGGCGCGTGCTTCTCCGGCGTGGCCACTGCTGAGGTTGACGAGCGTGCCCGTGGGCCACTCGGCGAGGTCGGCCACGCTCGCGCGGACGGCGCCATAGTTGATCATGCACGCGATGGTGATCGATGCCCCACGCGCTGCATCGGCTACCGTGGGCGCGAGCACGGCACCATGGGCCACGAGTGCTTCCGCCTTGTCCGGCGTGCGGTTCCAGACCACCGTGGGGTGGCCGGCGGCGAGCGCCGAGGCGGCGAGCGCCCGGCCCATCGGGCCAAGCCCCAGGATGGCAATAGCGGGGCGCTGTTCGTGCTCAACGTTGTTGTCTGTCACAGCGGTGACGGTAAACCTTCACGTTGACGTGAAGGTCAAGTCCTGATGTGCTCTGGACATGCGGATCAGCGAACTGGCCCGACAGACCGGCGCCACCCCCCGCGCCCTGCGCTACTACGAGGAGCAGGGCCTGTTGAAGCCCGCCCGTCGCGCGAGCGGCTACCGGGACTACGACGGGCAAGCCGTGCGCACGGTGCGGCACATCCAACTGCTGCTCTCCGCCGGCTTGGGCACCACCGCGATCGCCGAGATCCTGCCCTGCGTCCCCGACGACACGACGGTGCTCGCACCCACCTGCCCCGAACTCCTCGACGCCCTGGCCGAGGAGCGCACCCGAATCACCAGGTC
>NZ_JBSFYP010000168.1:0-1182 GCF_053599835.1 Micromonospora sp. NPDC005163 | reverse complement strand
TCATCAGGATCGCGGCGTGGAAACCCGGCCGTTTAGGGCCGGGAGGTAACGCCGCTCCCTCCCCTCGATGCTCGTCTTGCATGATGGGTGGATAGAATGTGAGGCGTGGGTGAGGTGGTGAAGCGGGCATACAAGTACCGCTTCTATCCGACCCCAGGGCAGGCCGATCAGCTCAACCGCACCTTCGGGTGCGTGCGCAAGGTTTACAACCTCGTCTTGGAGGCGCGCACCCGTGCGTGGGCCGTTGACCGGCAGCGCAGCACCTATGTGCAGTCCTCGGCGTGGCTGACCGAGTGGAAGCGCACCGAGGAGCTGGCGTTCCTTAACGAGGTCAGCTCGGTGCCGTTGCAGCAGACGCTGCGGCACCTGCAGGCCGGGTTCGCCGCGTTTTGGGGCAAGCGGTCGCGCTACCCGCGTTTCAAGGCCAAGCGCAAGTCCCGGGCGTCGGCGGAGTACACCCGCTCGGCGTTTCGCTGGCGTCACGGGCAACTCACCCTGGCCAAGATGGACGCCCCGCTGGGCATCGTGTGGTCGCGGCCCCTGCCCGAAGGGGCCGAACCGTCGACGGTCACGGTGTCCCGCGACGCGGCCGGTCGGTGGTTCGTCTCTCTGCTGGTCGATGACCCCACCGTCAAGGCACTGCCGCCGCTGTCCACGGCGGTCGGGGTGGACGCGGGCATCACCAGTCTGCTCACCTTGTCCACCGGGGAGAAGATCACCAACCCGCGCCACGAGCGCGCCGACCGGCGCAAGCTGGCCAAGGCGCAACGCAACCTGTCCCGTAAGGGCAAGGACACCAAGAACCGGGCGAAAGCCCGGCTTGCGGTGGCCCGCATCCATGCCCGCATCGCCGACCGGCGGCGGGATCACCTGCACAAGCTGTCGACTCGACTCGTCCGTGAGAACCAAACGGTCGTGATCGAAGACCTCAGCGTGCGCAACATGCTGCGCAACCACTCGCTGGCCCGCGCCATCTCCGACGCGGCGTGGACACAACTGCGCAGCATGATCGAGTACAAGGCCGCCTGGTACGGGCGGCAGGTTATCGCCGTCGACCGCTGGCATCCGAGCACGAAGACCTGCTCGGCGTGCGGTCGGATCAACACCGCCATGACCCTCGGCGTTCGCGTCTGGACGTGCCCCGGCTGCGATGCCGTGCACGACCGGGACGTCAACGCCGCC
>NZ_JBSFYP010000167.1:0-1232 GCF_053599835.1 Micromonospora sp. NPDC005163 | reverse complement strand
GCGATCACAGAGCGTAGACAACTCGATGATCACTGACTCCGTGCCCGTTTCGCTACTCTGCATCCCCGCCGTCACCTACTGGCGGACGCTCTTAGCACCCTTCCAAGCAGTTCCATCCGCTCCTCGAACCCCTCGGCGGGAGCAGCAGTGTGTAACGTCAGCAGGCTCTCGGCCACCATGTCGGCGACCAGTACCCGGGCGACGCCCAGCGGCATCCGGGTGTACGCGGCGATCTCCGCCAGCGACTGTGCCCGGCCTTCACAGACCGAGGCGATGCGGTGCTTGTCATGCCCGGCGAAGCGGGACTCGGCGACCTGGGTGGGAGAAGCCGTGAGGACCGCCTCGAGGGCGATGTCCTGCCGGGGCTCGGTACGACCACGGGTGACCGCGTAGGGACGTACCAGAGCGCCGCGCGGGTCAGCGCGTCGTTGGTCCATCCCCGATCACCTCCTCGTCCCCCGTGGAGCCGGTCCACACCGCCTCCCCTCCCTGCTCCGGCGCACCGTCGGCACGCCGTCGTGTCGTCGCTACGAGCGCACCGCGTCGCGCGGCAGCGGCACCAGGGCGGCACCCACCCGCTCGACCAGCAGCGCCATCTCGTAGCCCACCTGGCCCACGTCGCAGCTGCGCGCGGCCAGCACGGCCATCGACGAGCCGTCGCTGATCGACATGAGGAAGAGGTAGCCGCTGTCCATCTCGATGACGGTCTGCAACACCCCACCCGCGCTGAACATGCGGGCCGCGCCCTCGGTCAGGCTCACCACGCCAGAGGTGATCGCGGCGAGCTGGTCCGCCCGGTCTCCCGGGAGGTCCCGGGAGGAGGCGAGCAGCAGCCCGTCGGCGGACACCGCCACCACGTGGGCGATACCCGCCACGCTGTCGGCGAAGTTGGTGAGCAGCCAACCCATGTCCTGCATGGCAGCTGGCCTGTTCATCGGCTCTCCTTGGTCGAGGTGCTGTTCAGGTCCGTCCCGGCCGTCCGCCCGCGCTGCACGCCACGGTGGTAGGCCGACAACAGACCGCGTACTTCATCGGGGGTCCGCCGGCTGCGGTCCCGGCCGCTCTTCGGTTCGATGCCGCCGGGCACGAGCTGCGCCTGCGGCACCCGCTTGGGAAGCCCTGAGCGGGTGGTGCCGGCGGCGGCCGGCTCGGCGGCCCGGCTGGCCCGGGACCAGCCCTCGTCGGCCGCCGTCCGCCAGGCGCTCGGGTCCACCGCCGGAGCGGCGGGCGCG
>NZ_JBSFYP010000166.1:0-1276 GCF_053599835.1 Micromonospora sp. NPDC005163 | reverse complement strand
TTGGCCCCATCGTCGTTGGCGTTCGCTGCGGATGCGGGCGCGTTCTCGGCGTTGGGCGGCCAGGACGTCGGGGTGGCGGGCGTTGGCGTTGCGCCAGCGTAGGTAGGCCTGCAGCCGACGGGCCAGGACGGTGTGGTTGGGGTGGTTCGAGCCGGCGATCACGAAGGTGCGTAGCGGCCCGAACTGGGCCTCGATCGGATTGGCCCAGGAGGCGTAGGTCGGGGTGAAGCAGAGTTCGACCTTGTTCCGGGCCGCCCACCTGCGAATCTTGAGGCCTTTGTGCGCGGACAGGTTGTCCAGGATGACGTAGATCGGCGCCCCGTCCGGACGCGCGGCGCGGATCGACTTGAGTGCGGCCAGGGTGTTCGCGGCACTCTTGCGGCGCCGCACGACGCCCCAGAGTTGGTCGTCGCCGACGCTGTAGCAGCCGTGGAACTGCCGGACCCCGTGCAGCTTGTGGTAGTTCGCGGGCAACCGGTGCGGGTGCCCGGCCGGCGCCCACCCTGCGCCGGCCTGCGGACGGATCACCAGGGGACCGAACTCGTCGAACGCGAACACCCGCTGCGGGAAACAGGTGCTCACGTACTCGATCCGGGCGAGTTTGGCGTCCCGGTCAGGGTCGGTGGACTCCTTCCACGTCTTGGTCCGCTGGAAGGTGATCCGGTGCCGGTGCAGGATCTGACGCAGCCGTTCGCGCCCGATGCGGATCCGGCGGGCCGCATGCGAGCCCAGGTGGTCAGCGAGCTTGCGCACGCTCCAGCGGGTGAACGGGCGCCCGAGTTTCTCGGGGCGGGTGTTGGCCGTCTCGACGATGAACTGTTCCTCGTCAGGACTGATCTGGCGGGGACGGCCACCCGCCCACTGAGGGTCCAGGCTGGCCATCCCCATCTCGTTGAACCGGTGGATGACCTGCCGGATCGTGTCCTCGTCGGCCTGAACGAGACGGGCGATCGCCGGCACCGTGTTCCCGCCAGCAGAGGCGAGCACGACCATCGCCCGACGTAGTCGGATTGGTGAACCGGTTCCCCGGCGGGTGATTCTGAGCAGCTGCTGACCTTCCTGATCACTCAGCCGCCGCACACGTACAAGATCTGCCACCGCCACAGCCTGACCGCCGCAACGCCGCCAGACCGACAGGCCGGACGGCGTGTCAACCAACACCGTGAACGTTCGTGGTCACGGCACTAGTGTCCTGCGCCGGAAATTCGCCTAATAAGTTGGTGTAGGGTGAGGTGATGGCACGAACCGGGCGCCCTACCGCACCGCTGGTGTTGAC
>NZ_JBSFYP010000165.1:0-1295 GCF_053599835.1 Micromonospora sp. NPDC005163 | reverse complement strand
TTCTCGAAGGGCGCCTGATCCCAGACCAGGTCGAGGAAGGTCGGGCCGTCGGTGCCGGGTGAGGTGATTCCCTGCACGGGTACGTCGTAGTTCGGCAGGCCGTCGTTGCGCTTGTGGTTCGGTACGCCGGTGTCGACCGAGCCGAACACGATCGTCGGCTCGACCCTCCGGAAGTACGACGAGGCGGCCTGGGCGTCGCCGATGTAGTACGGCCGCAGGGTGAAGCCGTGGGTGGTGAAGAGCAGGTCACCCCCCGCCGTGGTGCTGGCCTGGGTGATCGCCGCGCGGGCGTAGTCGCCGTCGCGCTTGAGGTGCCGGTAGAGGGAGAGTTCGCGGTAGTTGCCGCTGCCGGGGTTGCCGAGGATCTGCATGAGGAGGGGCCCCCAGAAGATCGACTGCGTGTCGGGACGGTCGATCGCCCGTTCGATCCGGATGCTGAACGGCATCCGGATCTCGATGGTGTCGCCCGGCGCCCAGGTACGGCTCAACGTCAGGTAGCTTGCGGGTTTCGCGTCGACGTCCTGGCTGACGCCGTTGATGGTGACGTGGAAGCCCTTCTGCACCCAGCCAGGCACCCGCAGCTTGATGTCGAGCGGCCCGCTGCCGTTGACGGTCAGCCTGGTGTGGTCCTCGCGCGGGTAGCTCGTCTCCTGAGTGACGGCGAAGCCCTTCTCGGCCCAGGTCAGGGTCGACGGTACGTACAGGTTGACCCACAGCGTCGTGCCGTCGGCGGACTTGAAGTAGATCGTTTCCTGGTACTTGGTGTGGTTCTCCAGGCCCGTCCCGCCGCAGCAGGTCCCGGTGTTGCCGTAGCTGCGGGTGATGCCCGGGGTCAACGGTTGGAAGTAGGTGACCTGTGGGTTGTTGACGCTGGTCGTGTCGGCCCGCGAGCCCGCGATCTGGTTGAACAGCCCCCGCTCGTAGTGGTCCATGTACGCCGGGTCGTGCTCGTGCAGGAACAGATTGCGGGCCAGCTTGAGCAGGTTGTACGCGCTGCAGGTTTCCGCACCGCCCTGGGCGATCGAGTTCGCGATGTTGTCCCGGTTCTGGAACAACTCGGTGTTGTTGTTGGAGCCGGGGTAGTTGCCGCCCAAACCACCGTGTGCGTACCTGCGGTGCGGCACGAGCATGCCGAAGAAGTTCTTGGCGGCCTGGAAGTACTCGGGGTCCCCGCTGTGCTCGTAGACACGCATGTAGCCGACGAACTGCGGCATGTGCATGTTGACGTGCAGCCGATCCGGGCGGCGCCGACCGGGCCTGGTGGCCGGCGTCGTGACCAGGATGTCGCGGTTCTC
>NZ_JBSFYP010000164.1:0-1339 GCF_053599835.1 Micromonospora sp. NPDC005163 | reverse complement strand
CACGCTCACGCAGCTCGTCGGGGTACTTCTTCGGTGCGGGCATCGCTGGTGTTCCTCCCAGGTTTCGATGTCTCCATCAAACCCGGTGCGGAACAGGTGGAAGGAACCCCGGCCCTCCGTGCAGCCTCCTTGTCGACCAGCCGCTTGTCCCGCCGTGCTAAGTAAGAGGCGTAGGCTGCTGGCCCTGAACGCATCGGGTGCTGCGGCTGGCCTACTTTCCCGAAGGGCTGGTGGTACCAGGTGAGAGCAGTCGTGTACGACCGGTACGGGCCTCCGGATGGGTTGCGAATCGAGAATCTCCCCAAGCCCTCCCCCGCTGCCCGACAGGTGCTCGTCAAGATTGCGGCGACCTCGGTGAATTTGAGCGATTGGGAGACTCTGCGAGGTTCGCCACTGTATTCGCGCATCGGTGGGCTGCGCTCCCCGGCACGCCGGACCCTCGGCTCGGACATCGCCGGATGGGTCGACGCGGTGGGCTCCGCCGTCACTCGGTTCCGACCCGGTGACGAGGTGTATGGCGACAACCTCATGCTCAAGGGCGGTTTCGCCGAGTACGCGATCGCGCCCGAATCGGTCCTGGTCCGCAAGCCCGCCGCCCTGACCTTCGCCGAGGCGTCGGCGATCCCACAGGCGGGCGTGATCGCACAGCAGGGCACCGCGGGCGCCGCAGCCGGCAACCGGGTCCTGATCAACGGCGCCGGCGGAGGATCCGGCGCATTCGCGATCCAGCTAGCCAAACGACTCGGCGCCCAGGTAACCGGCGTCGACAACGCGGGCAAGCTCGACTTCATGCGGTCCGTCGGCGCGGACGAGGTGATCGACTACCGCAGCCGGGACTTCACCCGCAGCGGCCCGTACGATCTCATCCTCGATCTGGTCGCGCACCGATCGGTGTTCGCCTACCGCCGGGCACTGGCCCCCGGCGGCCGCTACCGGTGCGTCGGCGGATCGGTCTCGGCGCTGCTGCGCGTCCTGACGATCGGCGCGGTGGCCGGCCGGCTCACCCACCGCCGGCTGGGCGTGCTCGCCGTCCGGGAAGGGCCGACCCACTTCGAACCGGTGGCCGATCTCTGCGTGGCGGGTGACCTCGTCATCCACATCGACCGGGCCTTCACGCTCGACGAGACGCCCGAGGCGTTGGCCCACGTGGGTAAGGGGCGCGCCCTTGGAAAGGTCGTCGTGAGCGTCAACTGACCAGCGACCGCAGATTTTCCGCGATCGGCGCCGGAAACACCCGGATCTGTCGATGAGCGGACGGACGCCTGCCGCCGCTGGCCGGTTCAGTTGTCCGCGGATCGGTGCGACGGGTGGGGCTGCGACGGCTCCGGCGTGGCCAGCT
>NZ_JBSFYP010000163.1:0-1416 GCF_053599835.1 Micromonospora sp. NPDC005163 | reverse complement strand
ACCGGTCATGCCCGTCTTGCTGCCATCAACAACGGCGCTTCTACTCCAGTCCACTCAAGTCAGACACCGCCACGACTTTGCCGGGGCCCTGGGCTACGACCACACCGACGCAGCCGTACGCGACGCGGCGCATGCGCATGACGCCCGACTGCGCCAGGATGGGGTCGACATGGGCGTCGCCGGCCAGCCCGTGCAGGTGCGGAACCACGACGCGGCCGAGGTGACCACGGAGGACGGGCCTTTCATGTCTTCCACGCTTCCCGTAGCCGGTTTCGCCATCATCGAAGCAGCTACGCTGGCCGAGGCCATCGACATCGTGTCGCGTACGCCTTGCGCCGTCGCGCACGGCGTGGTCGAGGTATGGCCGTTGCCGGAGTCGTCGTAAGCGTCGACTAAGGGACGTCTCGTAACCCCGGCGTCTGTCTGTTGAGGACTATCGTCGAGGATGCCTGGGTGCAGGTGATCTCCGCAGCGCGCGCCGAGTGGATCTTTCCGTTCACCGGGCTGCAGCCCGCCCAGTTTCGCAAGCTGGTTCGGCTGGTCGCCGAACGTGGCGGGCACGCCATCGCCGACGGCCGGCCGGGCCGGCAGTGGGCCCTTGACCTGCCCGACCGGGTGCTGCTGGTGGCCGCGTACTGGCGCACGAACCTGACGATGCGGCAGATCGGCCCACTGTTCGGCGTCTCCCACTCTGCCGCGCACCGGGTCATCGACACCCTCGGGCCGCTGCTGGCCCTGGCGCCGGCGCGGCGGCGGCCGGTTGATCAGATCGCGATCGTCGACGGCACGCTGATCCCGACCCGGGACCACCGCCTGGCCACCCCGAGCAAGAACTACCGCTACTCGACCAACCTGCAGGTTGCCATCGACGCCAGCACCCGCCTGATCATCGCCCTGGGCGACCCGCAGCCAGGCAACCGCAACGACACCATCGTCTACCGCACCTCTGGCATCGATCAGAAACTGGCCGACAGGCCGGTCATGGCCGACGGCGGCTACCAGGGCAACCGCGAGGTGATCATGCCGTACCGCAAGTACCGCGACGGCAGCCCACTGCCGGCCTGGAAGGAAGACCTCAACGCCCAGCACCGCACCGTCCGCGCCCAGGTCGAGCACGCCCTGGCCCGCATGAAGTGCTGGAAGATCCTGCGCGACTATCGCCGCGCGGCCCACACATTGACCGACGCCGCTTCCGGCACCGCCAATCTGCACAACATCGTCCTCACCGGGTAGGCGCCAGCGCGGCCACGGGCAACGCCTTCACCGAGTTACGAGACGTCCCTTAGGCCTGCCCGCTCATCAGCAGATCCGCGCACACTCAGCGGCAGATGCGGATGTCGCGGCGCTCCTTCTCGACTTCACGCCCACGAGCACACATGGCCAGCGGCGACCCGGCCTGGCCGCTCGACCGTGGCG
>NZ_JBSFYP010000162.1:0-1504 GCF_053599835.1 Micromonospora sp. NPDC005163 | reverse complement strand
CCGACGAGCGGGCCGAACTCGCACAGCTGCGCAAAGAGAACCGCAGGCTGCGCGAAGACGTCGATGTGCTCAAACGGGCGACGGCTTTCTTCGCGTTAATGCCAGACTGATCGACGTCCGGCGGGGCTCGCTCATTTCTTCGCTGCCCCGGCCTGCGGCTGGTGGCTTTTCCTGATGTGCGGCCCCGCCGGACCCTGCGCCGGGCCTGGAGTGGCTTGATAGGAGCCTGCTAATGCTCGATTAAGGCATGCCCCCTCGCCCGGCTCGCGGACCCTCACCCCCGGCAGCGAGGAGCTGGCATGACTGTGATCGGAATCGACGCCCACAAGCGCACACACACCCTGGTCGCGGTCGACGACCTAGGCCGGAAGCTCGGCGAACGAACTGTCGTCGCGACGGACGAAGGTCACCTCCGCGCCGTGGAATGGGCAGGTCAGTGGCCGCAGGTGAGCTTCGCGGTCGAGGATTGCCGGCATATGACCCGTCGGCTGGAACGCGACCTGTTGCGTGCCGGGCATCGGGTTGTTCGGGTGCATACCCGGTTGATGGCCGCGGCTCGTAGGTCTGGGCGGCAGCGAGGGAAGTCCGACCCGATCGACGCCGAAGCCGTCGCCTTGGCCGCGTTGCGCGAGCCGGATCTGCCCGTTGCCCATCTCGACGGGCCTACCCGGCAGGTCAAGCTGCTCTCCGATCACCGTCACGATCTCGTCGTGGAACGCACCAAGCTGTGCGGCCGGCTCCGCTGGCACCTGCATGAACTGGACCCGGAACTCCAGGTGCCCTCCCGGGGCCTGCGCCGCTACCGCGTCATCGACGAGCTGGCTGCCAGACTCGCCGACCTTGACGGCACGGTCGCCCGGATCGCCCGAGACCTGCTGGTCCGTTGCCGGGAGCTGACGGTGCAGATCAACGCCCTGGAGCGTGAGCTGCGGGACCTGGTCGAGGATCTGGGGCCGACCCTGCTCGGGATCCCCGGCCTGGGCGTGCTCGGTGCGGCGATGATCCTCGGCGAAACCGCCGGTGCTGCCCGGTTCAAGTCCAAGCACGCCTACGCCCGCTTCAACGGCACCGCCCCGATCCCGGTGTGGTCCGGCAACAAGGTCCGGGTCCGACTCAACCGTGGCGGCAACCGCACCGTCAACACCGCGCTGCACATGGCAGCGGTCACTCAAACCCGCGGTATCGGGCCGGGCAAGGAATACGTCGACAAGCTGATCAGCAGCGGAAAGACCAAGACGGAAGCCATACGACTGCTGCGCCGACGTTTGTCCGATCGGGTCTTCGCCGCCCTACTGGCTGACGAGCGGGCGTGCCAACCAACAGTTCGACCCGCCAGCGTCGCCACCAGCAGCGCCCGCACCGCTACAAATGTGCAGCCGCTCCCGGTAGCAGCTTGACATAGGAGCATCAAGGAGACCCGGTGAACGTCTTCCCGTTCATCGCCGCGGAGCAGGCCGGCAAGCACAACGTCAAACGTGCCTGCGAACTGCTCGAGGTCTCCCGA
>NZ_JBSFYP010000161.1:0-1519 GCF_053599835.1 Micromonospora sp. NPDC005163 | reverse complement strand
CGGAAGGTGTCAACCTTTTCGGGGCGGGTGGTTCAGGGGTTCGTTGACTGAGTCGGCTCGTCGTCGGGCTTGTTGATCCACGCGGGTTCGGGTAGGGCGGGTGGTTGTGGGATGCCGCGGACGAACCGTTCGGGGTTGCGGGCGTAAGCGGTGGTCAGGACGTCGGTGCGGGCGTCGCGGACGATCTGGGCGTGGCCGTGGTGGACGTCGTGTGGGGTGTGCCAGCCGATGCCGGAGTGCCGGTGGATCGTGTTGTACCAGGTGAAGAAGGCCCGGCAGTGCGCTCGGGCGTCCTGGATGCTGCCGAAGCGGTCGGGGAAGTCGGGCCGGTATTTCAGGGTCTTGAACTGGGCCTCGGAGAACGGGTTGTCGTTGCTGCACCTGGGCCGGGAGTGGGACTTGGTCACGCCGAGGTCGGCCATCATCTGCGCGACGGTCCTGGACGCCATGGAGGTGCCGCGGTCGGCGTGGATGGTCAACTGCTCACGCGCGATGCCCTGCTTGGTGATCGCGTCGGACAGCAGCCGTTCGGCCAGGGCGGCGTCTTCGCGCTCGGCGAGCAGCCACGCGACGGTGTAGCGGCTGTAGATGTCGATCACCGCATACAGGTGGTAGAAGTCCCGCTTGGCCGGGCCGCGCAGCTTCGTGATGTCCCACGACCACACGCGATTGGGGGCGTCGGCGATCAGCTCGGGCTTGACCTTCGGCGGGTGCACCGCGTGGCGGCGGCGCTCCCTGACTTCGCCGTGGGTGCGCAGGATCCGGTACATGCTCGACACCGACGCCACGTACACGCCCTCATCCAGCAGGGTGTGGTAGACGGCCGCAGGGGCCATGTCGGCGAAGTCGGGGCTGTTGAGCAGCGCCCGGACGCTGTCACGCTCGGCCGCGCTCAGGGCGCGTGGCTGCGGTCTGGGTTCGAGCGCCGGCCGTGGTGGCGAGGGTGTCTGGCGGTGCCGGCGGTAGTGGTTGGCCTGCGGCCGGCCAGTGGCCCGGCACGCCGCCCGGACCCCGATCAGCGGTGTCAGTTCGGTGATCGCAGCGTCGATCATGGTGTCGGCTCGCTCCCGCTGTGCTGGCTGTCGGTCGCGAGTTGCCCCAACAGCGCGGAGAGTTTTCCCTGCACCTCGATCACCGTGCGGGCCTTGTCCAACTCGGCGCGCAGTCGCTCGTTGTCGGCCCGCAACCGGGCTGCCTCCCGCATCGCCGGGTCGGTCTTCGGCCGCCCGGCCGGCTTGGCCAGGGCCTCGCGGGCGCCGGCGTCACGCTGGTGCTTCCACGCCGCGAGCAGCGACGTGTACAGGCCTTCCCGACGAAGCAGGGCGCCCTTGCCGGCCTTGTCGAGGGTCTCGTACTCGGCCAGGATCCGCGCCTTGTACGCGGCGGTGTATGTCCTTGTTCGGGGCTTTGCTGGTACCTCGGGGTCGGGTACCGGGTGATGCGATGTCACAGGGGTGGATCTCCTCGCACGCCCTCACGGGTCAGAGTTTCAGCAGCTCAAGCCGCCTTCTCCAAGGTT
>NZ_JBSFYP010000160.1:0-1548 GCF_053599835.1 Micromonospora sp. NPDC005163 | reverse complement strand
GCCTAGATGATCAATTCCAAGGGGTCGCCGCGCGCTCGTAAGGTGGTTTCGCTCCGGCCAGACCGGCCTGCGAGAGTGTGGCCATGAGTGACGTCGTTATCCGCCGGGCCGAGCTCGACGACGCGCCTGCGCTGGCGGCAATGCGCTGGCGATTCAAGGTGGAGGAGAACGGTGACGAAGTCCCGCAGGATGAAGAGGAGTTCACCGCTGAATGCGGGGGCTGGCTGCGTACCCGGATGGCCGGGCCGTGGCGAGTCTGGCTCGCGGAAGCGGGTGGCCAGCCTTGTGGCCACGTGTTCGTGTGCCTCGTGGAGAAGGTCCCAAGCCCCTCCCCGGGATCCGAGGCGCTCGGTTACGTGACGAACTTCTATGTCACCCCGGAACAGCGCAACCGCGGCCTGGGCCGGGCCCTCCTTGATGAGGTGACCCGCTATGCGCGCGCTCACCGCCTGGACACGTTGATCGTGTGGCCGTCCGAGCGGAGTGCGCCGCTGTACCGGCGCTGCGGCTTCGATGGACCGGGCGAGCTCCTCGAACAGCCCGTGGCGCCCAGCTGAGCGAATTCCAGCAATGGCTCTGCTGAGGATGCGAGGGCGCCCAAAGTCAGTCTGTGACGAACAACCTGGACACCCTCGCGACCGCACTCTATGTGAAGACCGACGACCTGCTGAAGGACTCACCGCAATTCGCCCCGCGGCGTCCGGCCGTGGGCATCATGCCGCGGCTCAGCGACGCGGAGCTGGTGACGCTGGCGATGATGCAGGCGATACTCGGCTTCACCTCCGAGGCCCGCTGGCTGCGGCACGCCGGCGCCCACCTTCGCCACCTCTTCCCCTACCTGCCCCAGCAGCCCGGCTACAACAAGCGTCTGCGCAAGGCCGCCGGCCTCATCCGCCGCGTCACCCGGACACTGGCCCGCGACACCACGCTGTGGAGCGACGACGTATGGGTCGTGGACTCCACGCCCGTCGAGTGCGGACGCTCCCGAGAGACCGTCAAACGCTCCGACCTGGCCGGATGGGCCCAGTACGGGTACTGCGCCAGCCACACGCGCTACTTCTGGGGACTGCGGCTGCACCTGGTCTGCACCCTTCACGGCCTGCCGGTCGCCTTCGCACTGACCGGGGCCAAGGCGGACGAGCGCGAGACCCTGCTGGACCTCCTCGCCGTCGAACCCCAGCTCACCGCCGAGCGCCCAGGACAGACGCTGATCGGCGACAAGAACTACTTCGGCCGCGAGTTCGAGCAGCAGTTGGCCGAGCTCGACATCCGGCTGCTGCGGCCGGCCCGCAAAGGCGAGGCCGAGCGAGCCGGATCACAGCTGTTCAAACCACTGCGGCAGGTCATCGAGTCGGTCAACGAGACCTTCAAGGGCCAGCTCGACCTCGAACGACACCGCGGCCGCACCCCCGGCGGGGTGGCCGTCCGCGTCCTGCAGCGCATCCTCGCGCTCACCGCCGCCGTCTGGCACAACGACCACACCGGCCAGCCGATCATGCGCGCGCTCACCGCCTACGACCACTAAACCCCTTGGAATTGATCATCTAG
>NZ_JBSFYP010000159.1:0-1780 GCF_053599835.1 Micromonospora sp. NPDC005163 | reverse complement strand
GGCCCCTGGGTGAACGTGATGATGTCGTCCGCGCCGTCGCCGTTGACGTCACCGAGGGCCGGGAACTCGCCGAACGGGCTGAAGTACTCGTGCCACTTCACGCCGGGCCCGAAGCCGGTCCCGGTGGACAGCGCCACGTACACGTCGGCGTTGGTGTCGTGGGTGAAGGCGATGATGTCGTCGCGACCGTCCCCGTTGACGTCGCCGACGGCCGCGACCTCGGCCCCCGGCGCGAACCAGTCGTGCCACTTCACTCCACCGCCGAAGCTCGTGCCGGTGGACAGGGCCACGTACACGTCGGCGAGGGTGCCGTGGGTGAAGGCGATGACGTCGTCCTTGCCGTCGCCGTTCACGTCTCCGGTGAGCAGGGTTTCACCGGTGAGACCGAAGAAGTCGTTCCACTTGACGGAGGTGCCTGCGAAGGAACTCCCGGTGGAGGTGGCCACGTAGACGTCGTTGAGGCTGCCCTGCGTGAAGGTGACCACGTCGTCCCGGCCGTCACCGGTGAAGTCGGTCGGTGATCCCGCCAGGTACCGGCCCCCCGACCCACCGGCGTTGACCAGGGAGATGTAGTAGTTCCAGTTCCAGTTCGGCCCGGGATCGGTGTGGTCGTTGCCGGGCATCTCGTTGTGCCCCTTGATCGCGTTGCGGTTCTTCGGCAGCCCGTACCTGTCGCAGAGGTAGCGGGTCAGCGCGGCCGACGACCGGTACATGGCGTCGGTGAACCAGGCCGGGTTGTCCACGAACCCCTCGTGCTCAATACCGACGGAATACGGATTCGCCGAGCGCGCGTGGTAGGCCGTGTCGCCCTCGCGGACCATCTGGGTGATCTCACCGTTGCTGGACTTCACGACATAGTGCGCGCTCACACCCGCCGACGGGTTCTGGAACCAGCTCACCGTGCCCGCGTACGACCCCTGGGTCACGTGCACCACCACCGTGGTGATCCGCGACGACCGGCCCGCCTGGTAGTTGCCGCCGTAGGCGGGGACCCACCGGGCCGGTCCGTACTCCGGTACCGCCGCGGCGGCGGCGACGTTCGGGCCGGTGGCGCCCGCGGGGGCGACCCGCGCGTAGCGGCCCAACTCGGGTCGGACCGGGTACGGCGCGACCCATACCGAGCCGGTCACGATGCCGGTTCGCAGGAGGTCGTATACGTGGTCGGCGTAGAGCCGGGCCGTCGCGTCGTTGACGGCGGCGCTGTACCGCGCCACGACCGGATACCAGGCGGAGAGCCGGTCCCGTGCACCCGCCGTCAGGCCTTCGCTGTCGGCCAGGTCGCGGAGCACCGCGGCGCCGCCCCGGACGTTGGCGGAGGTGACCGAGCGCAACCAGTCGACCGGCTCACCGGTGAGCGTGGCCGCCCGTTCGAGACTGTGCTGGGTGGGGTTGCTGACGAGGTGCATGACGCCGTAGCCGTTGGCCTGGCTGGGCAGTCCGCCGTGCTCCTCCAACCGCGACTCACCGTAGGCGA
Source organism: Micromonospora sp. NPDC005163 (assembly GCF_053599835.1). Lineage (NCBI taxonomy): Bacteria > Bacillati > Actinomycetota > Actinomycetes > Micromonosporales > Micromonosporaceae > Micromonospora > Micromonospora sp. NPDC005163. The sequence continues at coordinate 306 of NZ_JBSFYP010000159.1, read as the reverse complement.
CGGCGATCAGCAGGTCCCGTGGCACGTCGTACTCGCTGGCTGCGCGGTCGAACGCCGAGGCGAGTGGACCGGGGGCGACGGGTTGGGAGGCCGCCGCCGGCGCGGCCGTCATCTGGCCGGCGAGTGCCGCCGTCAGGAGCAGGGCGCAGGCGCGCCGCGAGAGTCTGGTCAGTCGCATGGGAGCCTCCAGTTCGCCGGTCACAGCGTCGTCTCGCCGTTGAGGCCGAAGTAGTCGTGCCACTTGGTGCCGCCGAGGAAGCCGGTGCCCGTGGAGAGCCCGACGTGGACGTCGTTGGTGGCGCCCCT
>NZ_JBSFYP010000158.1:0-1939 GCF_053599835.1 Micromonospora sp. NPDC005163 | reverse complement strand
TAGCAGCTCGCCTGGGCCTGCCAGCGGCTTCCGGCCGGCACCGGCCGGGCCGGCCCGCCACGCTGACGGGCACAAAACCTTGGGAAGACCTCGGGGACCGCCCCGAACCCCGACCCCTCCTCAGACATCAGCCGCGGATCCCCTCGCCGGGCACCACAAGGGCTACCAGCCTTCCCGGACGGGGCCAAGGTCGTCCGGTAGTGCGCTCCACCCTTGGCCCCGTCCGGGGACGCTGGACGCTCTGGCGACTGCCCGACGAGGTGGAAGCAGTGCAGCCCGTCGTGCGTGGCGACGCAGACCCGGCCCGCATCGTCGACGCGTACGCCGTCGAAGGAGCCGGCGTCGCAGGTGCCGAAGACCTCGCCGGCGCGCAGCGCGCCGCCGTCGGTGACGGTGAACCGGCGCAGGCCCCGTCGACCACGTAGACGCACGACGGCGGCCACGCCCGGGGCCGGAGGCCATGCCGTTGCCCGGGGCAACAGAAGTCGGAGAACCGCCGTCCCGCGTTAACCCGCAGGTCAGGCGCCTGACCGGCGGCTGCGGTTGCGTGGTGACCGCCAAACGCCCGTCCGTCAGGAGGACAACCCGTGACTTTCCGTTCCAGCCGCTGGCTGCTGGCCCCCGTGGTCGCGGGGGCGGTCGCCGCCACCGGCCTGAGCCTGGTCAACCCGATCACCGCGGCCGACGCCGGCCCGGCCAAGGGCAAGGCTCGCAACGTCATCTTCATCAACGGTGACGGTATGGCCGCTGCCCAGCGCGAGGCCGCCCGCCTCTACCTGGCCGGTCTCGACGGCCAGCTCACCATGGACAAGCTGCCCTATTCCGGCCAGCTCACCACCAGCCCGCACGACCCCGCGTCGCCGATCACCGACTCCGCCGCCGCCGCGACCGCCTGGGCCACCGGCGAGAAGACCTACAACGGCGCGATCAGCGTCGACGTGGACGGCAACCCGCTGCCCACCCTCGGCGCCCAGGCAAAAGCCGCCGGCAAGGCGACCGGCCTGGTCACCACCGCCCAGGTCACCGACGCCAGCCCGGCCGCCTTCTTCGCCAACACCGCCAACCGCTCCGCCCAGGACGAGATCGCCCGGCAGTACCTCGAGGTCACCAAGCCGGACGTCATCCTGGGCGGCGGCGAGGACTGGTGGCTGCCGGCCGGCGCCGCCGGGGCCTATCCGGACAAGCCGGCCGAGGACCCGTCCGAGGCCAGCACGGGCACCAAGGGCGACCTGATCACCGAGGCGAAGGCCAAGGGCTACCAGTACGTATCCACCGCCGATCAGCTGCAGGCCGCCAAGGGCGGCAAACTGCTCGGCCTCTTCGCCAACGAGGAGCTGTTCCAGCAGCGCCCCGAGGGCGAGGGCGACGTCTACAACCCGCCGGCCAGCCTGGCCACGATGACCGACAAGGCCCTGTCCACCCTGTCGAAGAACAAGCAGGGTTTCTTCCTCTTCGTCGAGGAGGAGGGCATCGACGAGTTCGCCCACGCGAACAATGGCACCCGAATGCTCCAGGCCCTCGGCGAGCTGGAGAAGGCCGTCGCGGTGGCCCGCAACTACGCGGCCAGCCACCCGGACACCCTGGTCGTGGTGACCGGTGACCACGAGTGCGGCGGCCTGACCGTCGAGGACACCGCCACCTCCGACGAATCGGGCGACGGCATCTCGGCCGAGGATGGCCCCTTCCCGATCAAGGGCAGCAGCCTGAGCTTCAACCTGGACTGGACCACCAGCGGGCACACCGGCGCCGACGTGCCGGTAACCGCGGTCGGTCCGCTGGCCGAGCAGTTCAGCGGCAAGCACCCGAACACCCACGTGCACGACGTGCTCGCCCAGATCCTCACCCGCTGACCCGGCTGGCCGCGCCCTCCCGTCTCGCATCAGGGACGGGAGGGCGCTCCGGCCAGCGCCACCAGACCGTTTCGCGCCCGGCTGACCAC
>NZ_JBSFYP010000157.1:0-2021 GCF_053599835.1 Micromonospora sp. NPDC005163 | reverse complement strand
TGATGCGATGTCACAGGGGTGGATCTCCTCGCACGCCCTCACGGGTCAGAGTTTCAGCAGCTCAAGCCGCCTTCTCCAAGGTTGCCACAGAGGGATCAGCGCTGCGCTTGTGCTCGGATTCCTCGCCGGGCTGCTCGCATTCAAGCGCTCGCTGCAATGGTGCCGCACCTGCGGTGCATCCCTAAGCTGCCCGGAATGCACCCGGCCGCTACGCACAGAGTCGGCCAAGCAGATCGCGATGCGCGAACCGGGAAATCTACGTCCATAACCCGTCGGGCGATTCCGCGTCCGGTCGACGCCCGCGTGCAAACGGCCAGCCAAGTTCGGCCTCGAAAGCGCTGCCAGGAGCCGGAAGCATGAAATCACCAGCAGGAGGAGCGCAACGTGACCTTCTTCGAGGAGACCCGCCGGCGGCAATCAGAGACGACGTCGGCCGAGCAGATTGTCTCCTACACCGTGGCCCTGGAGCGTAGACACCGATCGGTGTGGTCACGGAGGAAGGTCAGGTCAGTCGGCCTCTGCGGCGGTGGACGGCCCTGCCGGTCGAGACACCGCATACCGAGGAGACGAGGGCACTGGCCCAGTGAGGCGTCATGACCACGCACGGACCGGTTCTGCCGATCTGGACCTGCGCCGGGTGCGGTGCCCCATGGCCCTGCCGCACACGACGCCACGAGCTGCGAGCCGAGTTCGAAAGCGCTCCCATCTCCCTCGCCCTGTATATGGGCTCCTGCATGGTTGCTGCGAGCCAGGACATGGGCTGGGCTCCCGCTGGTCTACTCCATCGCCGGTTCCTGGGGTGGCTGCGATGACCGCATCCCGCTCTAGGTGTGTGGCGTTACGTGTACTGAACGGTTGACCAGTACGGCCAGGTCTACGACGTGCTCATCTCGGCCCGCCGCGACGCCGATGCGGCACGCCGGTTCTTCCGCCGGGCGCTGTCGACGTTGAAGGTGACACCGAGCGAGGTCGTCACCGACGCCGCGCCGTTCTACCCAGAGTGCTCGACGAGCTGATCCCGCAGGCGTGGCACCACGTCGAACGGTACGGAACAATCCAATCGAGGCCGACCACAGCCAGCTCAAACACCGGTTGAGACCGATGCGCGGACTACGAACCGACAGGACAACGCAGGTGATCATCGCTGGACACGCCTTCATGCAGAACCTACGACGTGGCCACTACGAACTCGCCGTCGATGCCCCGCCGGCAACGCGGGTGTCGACGGCATTTGCTGAGCTCGCCCAGGCGATCTGACCTCGGCCCCCACCCGGGTACAACGCGTTCATCGATCCGGCAACCAACAGGACCGGCTGGGGTCGGGGTCACACACATGGCGGCGGGTGGCGGTGATGGCGGCGATGGGTTTGCCGCGGTCGGTGTGTTGGTGGTCGGACAGTAGGCCGGCGACGGCGCGGATGGTGGTGTCGAGGCTGTCGCGGCGGCCGAGGTGGCGGGTCAGGCTGCGCCAGGCGTGCTCGACGCGCACCCGGCGGCGGGCGTGCTCGCTGGGCTTGGCGTAGTTCGGCGATGCCGGGCAGATGTTCCAGGGCGGTTGCGGTAGGCCATCCCGTCTGCCATCGACCCGGGCAAGCCGAGCAGACCACCGCCCGACCCGCCATCGTCCGAACCTGTGTCAAGGTCCGCTTGACGTGGCGGGTCGGGCGGCGGCCCGCTCCCAAGCAGGGCGGGTCGACGGCAGACAGTGAGGATGGTGGGGTGGGTCGCCGGGCTGGTCTGACTCACCGGCAGACCGACGGTTGCTGTCCTCATCCCGATTCGTCGGCCAGCTCGGTGGCCCCGACAGCTGCATGTCACCGGCCAGGCGTCGTGACCTGATAGGAGCCTGTGCGAGAGGCGCCCACCACTGTGTTGTCCGCATCGCCTAACCGGTGACGTGTCCACGAATCTCGACGCAGACGAGAAAGGCGGACCTCACCAGCATGACAGCCAAGAAGCGAACTCTCATCGGTGGTGTCGACACCCACCGCGACACCCACCACGCCGCCGTCATCGACAGC
>NZ_JBSFYP010000156.1:0-2171 GCF_053599835.1 Micromonospora sp. NPDC005163 | reverse complement strand
CCGCTTCTTTCCCATGCTCTCCATGATGCTGGACATCCTCCCGGAGACCCCCGGTCCCCTGATCTCGGATGTCCGTCAAAACGGGGCAGGCCCACGACGTCCGTGGTTGTGCGGCCGTGTTCGCACCCGTAGTCACTCAGTTAGACACTCACCTTGACACCGCCAGCCTGGCTGCCATCGCGAGCCGTCCATACGGCAGGCCCCTATGTGTGCCGGTCGCCGCCGGCTGCGTCGTCCGCCGGCTGGCTGCCCGCCCAGACGGCAAGGTCGTAGGTCATCCGGCAGTATGCGGCAGCTGCCGCCGTGCCTCGACCCCTCGTTTGTAAATTCTGGGCAGCCTGACGACCACGTCCGCCCCCGGCCGGCCTGCCCCCCTCAGGCCCACCAGGAGCACGTGATCGTGCGCAGTCGTCCGTCATCGTTGCTACAGACGCTGCTACACCCCGCATCGGTCGGACCAGCGGATTAAGAGGCACAGCCGGCGCCGCGGTCAGTCGGTCACGACCTCGGCCAAGCTGGCGGCGGGGGTACGACGTCGGGTGCCGCCACCCGCCTCGGTTGCTGTCGGCGTTGCTGTCATGCCGACCTGCGCATTACGAGTCCGTCGTGGCCTGCTGGTCGTCGTGGTCCTGGTCCTCATCAACCTGCATCTGACGTCCAGCTGGGTCCGTCGACTTTCGGCGGCGTGGCTGCTCGGTTGGCTGCTTCGCAGCTTCGAGTTACGGCCAACAGGACAAGCTGTCCACGGCCGGTCCCTGGTCGAACACACAAAGAAGGATCATGCTGTCACTATGACGCGTACGGCTGCGACAACATTGACCGGCTCGCGACCGCCGAGGCGATCGGGCAGGTTGGCCCTGGCGGCTGGAGCGGCCTGCTGGCTGCTGACGTTGGGCTACCTCGCGGCGCAGCCGCTGGTGGCGGCGTCGTGGGACCCTCCGTACAGCTTCACGGCGAATACGATCAGCGATTTGGGCAACACCTTGTGCGGACAGTTCGAGCGTCCCGACGGCACCGCGTCGTACGTGTGCTCGCCTCGACATGCCTGGATGAACACCGCGTTCGTACTGGTGGGACTGCTCACTACGGCCGGAGCGATCCTGACCCGTAGCCAGTGGCCACGGCGCCGTCTGGCCACCATCGGCGTGGCCTTGGTGGCAGCGGCGGGTGTCGGCGGTGTGCTGGTCGGGTTCGCGCCGGCAGATGTGAACCTTGCGGTGCACACGTCCGGCGCGTTGCTACAGGTGCCCGGCGCGGCAGGGATGCTTCTGCTCGGGCTGGCCACAGTGAAGTGGCGTGGCTGGGTACCGGTCTTTGGACTGATGTGCGGCACGGTCGCGACGGCGGCATGTGTGCTTTTCCTTGCCGGGACGTACCTCGGTCTGGGGACGGGCGGTATGGAGCGGCTCGCCTTCGACACCCTGACGGTCTGGACCGGTGTCCTTGGTGGCGTCTTCCTACGAGACGCGGTCAACCGTCAGTCGGGCCGGCCCTAGCGACAGCAATGCACCAGTTCACCAACTACAGGTAAGCCGCTAGGGCAAGGGCTGGTCCCGGCGTAGATCACGCCGCGCCACCTGGGCAAACGCCGTCGTCGTTGGCCGTCATTGGTCAGGACTATGCATCGGCAGACGGCCTGGCGACGGCCTGGCCACCGACAGGACCTCCTCGCACACGTCTCGTGAACGCTGCCGGGTACTCGGCTTGACCAATCGGGATTGGGATCGCGAGCGCGAGTCGTCGCCCGTCCAGCCGGAGACAGTCACAGCACTGCGCCCTCACGGCTACAGGTACAGAATCCGGCGTACAGGTCGACTCGTCCGTCGCCCATAACGTCAGCGCCTCTTGCGGCCTGCTGACCTGCTGTTCGTCTGGCGCTCTTGGTCGTTGGCGGTCATCGCTGGTCGGCATCCGACGGCCCGGCGACGGCCCAGACGGGCCAGCGACGGCCCAGCGGATTGACTAGCCTCTCGGCCGTGAATGCCGCGCCGTACGACCCCAAGCAAGGCTTGCAGCTGGTAGAGGCAGCTTTCCACGACGCGTGCGAGCGTTTCGTCGAGAGCCGTTTTGATCTTCTGTCAAGCCCCGGGTTTGATGGAGACGGGATTATCTGGTTTCCAGGGGTGCGGTGACCGGGTGGGTCATCGCGTGTAGCGCTTCGTGTTCGGCGG
>NZ_JBSFYP010000155.1:0-2193 GCF_053599835.1 Micromonospora sp. NPDC005163 | reverse complement strand
CCCTGGGTGTCAGGGTTGGGTGAGTCCAGTGGTTCAGAGCAAGTAGCCCTCCCGGGGCGAGGATGGATCTTCCTTCGATGACGATTCCCAGCACAGATATGTCCGTCAGGCACGATGGGGTCATGGCGACGGAAGGACCTCGATCAGACCGGCCACGGCGGCGGTCGTTTCCTGCGGCGGAGAAGCTGCGGCTGCTCGCCGAGTACGAACAAGCCGTGGCAGACGGCGACGGCAACGGGTATCTGCGCCGTAACGGCTTGTACTCGTCGTTGATGAGTGAGTGGCGCCGCGCCCGTGATGCCGGCCTGCTCCAAGGGAAGAAGCCCGGTCAGAGCGTCGGACGCCCGAGTGGGGAGCAGGCCGAGATCGCCCGGCTGCGCCGCCAGTTGGAGCTGGCCAACCGCAAGATCGCCCGGACCGAGGCGGCGTTGGACATCATGGGAAAAGTTCTTCGCTGCCCTGTGGGCGGGCCCGTTCCGGGCTGAAAATGGTGGTGGTCGCCCGCCGACGCCGTGTGCGCTTGGTCTTTGAGGCCGTGGAAAAGTCGGGTGTGGGGAGCTGCGCCATGGGCCCTTCAATGTTGCTTCGAGCACGCGGATCAGCTTCGCTTTCGTCTCCAGCAGCTCCTGCGGGCGACCACCCTGGACGTCGGGTGGGAGGAGCGAGCAGGTGTTGGAGTCGAGTCAGGACAACGAGGAGATCATCGAGCGGGTCGCGGCGCTTGATATCGGCAAGGCGGAGTTGGTGTGTTGCGTGCGGGTGCCCGGTCAGGGGCCGGCCGGCCGCCGCCGGCAGGAGGTGTCTACCTACTCCACGATGACGCGGTCGTTGCTGACGATGGCCGACCGGCTCCGGACGCTGGGGGTCACCAGAGTCGTCATGGAAGCGACCTCGGACTACTGGAAGCCCGCGTTCTATCTACTCGAAGCGGCCGGGTTCGACCCGTGGCTGGTCAACGCCAGAGATGTCAAGCATCTACCCGGGCGTCCCAAGACGGATCGGCTGGACGCGGTCTGGCTGTGCAAGGTCGCCGAACGGCAGATGATCCGGCCGAGTTTCGTGCCTCCGGCGCCGATCCGTGAGTTGCGGGACCTGACCCGGTACCGGGTCGACCTCATCGGCGCGCGTACCGCGGAACGCAGCCGGGTCGAGAAGCTGCTGGAAGACGCACAGATCAAGCTGAGCGTGGTGGCCAGCGACATCTTCGGGCTCTCCGGCCGCGACATGATGGCCGCGCTGATCGCCGGACAGCGAGACCCAAAGATCCTGGCGCAGATGGCCCGCAGCCGCCTACGCACGAAGATCACACAGCTGGAAGAGGCGTTCGTCGGGCGTTTCACCGACCACCACGGGTTCCTGCTGGCCAAGATGCTGGCCCGCGTCGACGCGATCACCGCGGACATCGCCGACGTGGACCGGCGCATCGAACAACACATCGCCCCTTTCGCCGATGCCGGGCGGCGTCTGGACGAGATCCCCGGCGTCGGCCCGGCCACCGCCCACGTGATCATCGCCGAAGTCGGCGTCGACATGAGCAGGTTCCCGACCCCCGCTCACCTCGCCTCGTGGGCGCGGTTCGCCCCCGGGGTCAAGGAATCCGCCGGTAAGAGCAAGGGCACCGGCTTCACCGGCCACGGCAATCCCTACCTGGCCCGAGTCCTGGGCGAGGCCGCCGTCGCCGCGGGCAAGACCGACACATTCCTCGGCGAACGCTACCGACGCATCGCCAGACGCCGCGGTAACCGCCGCGCCATCGTCGCCGTCGGCCGATCCATCCTGACCATCGTCTGGCACCTGCTGACCGACCCGACGACCCGGTTCACCGACCTCGGATCAGACTTCTACGACACCCGCGTCAACCCCGAACGCCGCAAACGCAACCACGTCCGACAACTCGAAGCCCTCGGCTACACCGTCACCCTGCTACCCGCTGCCTGACCGACTCCCAGCATGATCCATCCCGGCTCCGCCGGGATGCCGACGCCTGCCCACCCAGGGTTCATTTTCGGATCAGCACACGCGCTCTTGGCCGAGATCTCCGAGAGCGCGGACACCGACACCAAGCCGACCAAGCCCTGACCGACGCCCACACCCAGTTGCTCGCCGCGGCGACGTCGACCCGCAGTGCGGCCCGGTTGACCGGGATCGCCCGCAGCACCGCCCACCGACGCGCCCGCACCCCTGATGGGCGTG
>NZ_JBSFYP010000154.1:0-2490 GCF_053599835.1 Micromonospora sp. NPDC005163 | reverse complement strand
GGTGTGCTTTTCCTATCTCGAAGCGGGGCCGGCCGGCCCGGCCGATGCCGGCCGGAGGTCGCCAGCAGGCCGGGGCCGGGCCGGCGCGGCCCGCTTTGCGGGCCGCCTTGATTCTTAAAGAGGTCAATTCGGCAGTGAACTCGGCTCGCCAAGTGTCCTCCGTCGGCTGATGTGCGACACGCGTCCGCCAGGTGATCTGCGACGGTGGTCGGTTTCGGCACTCTGGGCCGGACGTCTCCGCGGGGCGTCGGGACTCGGGGAGGCCGGGATTGGCGCTGGTTGTCTTGTCGGTTGTCGAGCAACGGTTGGACGCGGTCCGGGCGGTGTTGGCCGGGTCGGATGTGACAGAGGTGGCGGCCAACTGTGGGGTGCATCGGTCGACGGTGCATCGGTGGGTGGGTCGGTATCTGACTGAGCAGTTGGCCGGGTTGGCGGACCGGTCGCATCGTCCGCACTCATCGCCCGGCCAGGTGGCGGAGGCGGTTGAGGTCGCGGTGGCGGAGATGCGCCGGGAGCATCCTCGGTGGGGATCGCGGCGGATCCGGTTGGAGATGCTGCGCAGGCCCGGCCCGTGGGCTGTCGAGGATCTGGTGGTGCCGTCGGAACGGACGATCGACCGGATTCTGCAGCGGCAGGGTCTGCTGCGGGTCCGGCCCCGGAAACGACCGAAGGACTCGTATAAGCGGTGGGAACGGACCGCCCCGATGCAGTTGTGGCAGATGGACATCGTCGGTGGGGTGCAGCTGGTCAACCCGGCCACGGGTGTGCTGCGGGAGGCGAAGCTGGTCACCGCGGTCGACGACCACTCCCGGTACTGCGTGATCGCGAAAGTGGTGGAGCGGGCCACCGGCCGTGCGGTGTGTCTGGCCCTCGCGGAGGCCCTGGCCCGGTTCGGGGTTCCCGAGGAGATCATCACCGACAACGGCAAGCAGTTCACCGACCGGTTCGGCAAGTACCGGCCCCGCACCGGTGAGGTGCTGTTCGACAAGATCTGCCGCCACAACGGCATCACGCACCGGCTGACCGCACCCGCGTCACCGAACCAGAACGGCAAGGTCGAACGGCACCGTCCGGCCCGACTTCCTCGACACCGCCGACGCGTTCACGAGCCTGCACGAGGCCCAAGCCGCGGTGGACGCTTACGTCCTGCACTACAACACCGACCGACCCCACCAGGGGCTCGACCCGAAAACGCCGGTCACCCCGGCTGACCGGTTCCAGCCGGTCGAGGCGCAGCAACGGGCACTGGTCGACCTGTGGCTCCCACCCACCCTGGACCCCGTCCCCTCCGCCCCGCTCCAGCAGCCTCTGACCGACGCTGAGCCGGTCCAGGCCCAGCCGCCAGCGGTGAAGTCGGACGGGCCGGTGGAGTTCGACCGGGTAGTGCCACCGTCGGGCAACCTGATGGTGTGCCAACGCCAGTTCTGGATGGGCACCCACCGGGCCGGCATGGTGGCCCGGATCTGGGCCGACTGCGACCTGATCCACGTCCTCATCGCCGGCATCCGGATCAAGACCGTCCGCTCCCACCTGAGCGTCAACGACCTGGCCACCCTCACCCGCCAAGGCGCCACCCCGGCAGGCCCACCACCCCTGCCGCCGATCGAGGACGGCGACGCCATCGAGGTCGAACGCTGCGTCAACCGAGGCTGCGGAGTCTCGCTGGGCCAACACATCGTCCTGGCCGCCGAGATCCTCGCCGGCCGACGAGTCGGCATCCGCATCGAGCCGACCCTTCTCATGTTCTACGACCTGGACACCCGCGAACTCCTGCGCACCCGCAAGAACCCGCTACGCCCAGAACAAATGAAACGCCTACGCGGCACCCGACCAGCCGGGCCACCACCACGACCCTCGGTCGAACCCGTCCGAGTGCAACGACGAGCCTCCAACAGCGGCATCATCATGGTCGCCGGCCAGAAGGTCGCCCTCGGTCGGCTACACCGGCACCAGACAGTCACCGTGACCGTCTCCGAAACGACCCTTGCCATCGAACTCACCGACGGCGACACCAAAGTCGTCCGACGCACCACCACCCAGCCAGTCCGTAGCATCAAAGGCCAGCGACCGCGGATCGCTACCTCAGTTTCCTAGACCACCCGTCGCACATCACCTGGCAGAGCTACGTCGCACATCAGCTGACGGATCACAACTCGGCTCGCCAAGTGTCTTCCGTCGGCTGACGTGCGACAGTCGTCCGCCAACTGATCAGCGACGTCCGCGCGGATCGCGGCAGATGCGCGCACCTGATCTTGGCCAGGTTGGGCTGACTCTCCCTCCGGTTCATGGCATGAGCACGGAAGGTTCAAGGTTGCCCGGGTTCGGTCAGCAAGGGTCGGGCGTGCCTCGGATGAGGCGGTCCAGGATGTCACGGGCCGCAGCGAGCGTCTCGATGGACCTGGTGATTCGGGTGCGCTCCTCGGCCAGGGCGTCGAGGAGTTCGGGGCAGGTGGGTGCGAGCACCGTCGTGTCGTCGGGGACGCAGGGCAG
>NZ_JBSFYP010000153.1:0-2541 GCF_053599835.1 Micromonospora sp. NPDC005163 | reverse complement strand
CGATCCGCGACCGTTCATCTGGACCAAGACCGCAGAAGAGATCCTCGAATCACTCGCCCGATTTTGTAGGCGAATTTCCGGCGCAGGACACTAGCTGCCGCGCACCCGACCCAACCCGCTCACCCCCGCCGAGGTAGCCCGCCTGCGCGACGCCCGACCCGCCGGACCACCCCCGCAACCCGGGGCCGGACCGGTGCGGTGCAGCGGCGGGCCTCCAACAGCGGGCTCGTCACGGTCGTGGAGCAGAAAGTCGCCCTCGGCCGCGTCCACGCCGGCAAGAACGTCACCATTGATATCACCGACACCGAAATGGCCGTCGCGTGCGATGACAGCATCCGCACGGTCCGGCGCAGTACCGACCAGTTCGTCCGCAATCTGAAAGCCAGCGACCTCGCAAGTGGCCGCCGATGCCTAGGGCCTGTCTCAAACTCCGGCTTATTTGATCTTGTGGCAAGATCGCCGGATGCTGCAACTCACCGATTTCATCATCGACTGCCCGGACACGATGGCGCTGGCAGCCTTCTATTCAGAGGTGACGGGTCGCCCGGTCAAGGAGGGCAGCCACGGCAACTGGGCCGGTATCCGGTTCGGCGGGATCGAGCTGGCCTTCATCCGGGTGGAGGACTACCGCGCCCCGCAGTGGCCCGACAGCGAGCACCCCAAGCAGTTCCATCTCGACTTCGAAGTCGACGACATCGAGGCCGAACAGAGCCGCGTCCTGGCCCTCGGCGCGACCCTGCAGCAGGACTCCATCGGCCCCGACGGCTACGGCTGGCGCGTCTACGCCGACCCCGTCGGCCACCCGTTCTGCCTCTGCCACAACAAGGGTGTCACCTGGACCGACCAGGGCCCCATCTGGCCCAAGAGCGAGTAGAGCGTGTATCTGAAGTGGGTCAAAGCCATTCGTTGATCGCGGCGATGTGTACGACGGCCGCGTAGCGCACGGCAAGCTTGTCGAAGCGCGTGGCGACGCCGCGGTTGCGTTTGAGCCGGTTGATGCCGCACTCCACAGCGTGACGCTGCTTGTAGGCATCGCGGTCGAAGGCAGGGTGGCCGTCCGCCCTTCGACCCTCGCTTACGGCGGTGAGCGTCTTGGTCGGCTTTGCTCGGGATAGTCGCCTTGATCCCGCGTCGGCGCAGATAGGCGCGGGTCGCCCGAGAGGTGTACGCCTTGTCGGCCAGCACCCGGTCAGGCCGGGTCCGGGGCCGGCCACCGGTCGGGCGGGGCACACGGATGCCGGCCAGGACCGCGATGAACTGTGGGCTGTCTCCGCGTTGCCCAGCAGTCAACACGATCGACAGCGGCTTTTGGCCCTGCTCGCAGCCCAGATGAAGCTTCGTGGTCAGTCCGCCGCGGGACCGACCAAGAGCGTGATCGGCTGGCTCCACGTATACGCCACCAGGCGTTTCTGCCTGCAGATCCCCCTTTTCCCGGCGCCAGCGGCATGCTGATGCGCTCGGGCAGTTGTCGAGTCCACAGACACGTCCCAGGTGATGCGGCCGGCCGCGTCCACGAGGGTCTGCAACGCGGTCATGATGCGGGCCCAGGTCCCGTCGCGCTGCCAGCGGCGGAACAACGCGTACGCCGCCGACCAGGAGCCGTAGCAGGCCGGGACGTCCCGCCACGGGGCACCGACCCGGATCCGCCACCGGATCGCGTCGATGAGCTGCCGTCTGGTCCATCGAGGTGGCCGACCGGGCCTGCGTGCGACCGGCAGCAGAGGCTGCAACACTCTCCACTGCGCGTCAGTCAGGTCGTGCCGCCTCGTCACCACTATGGTGTCCATGAGGTCTCCGTGCTGATGGTTCGTCTTGGTCGACAAACCATCTACCGGAGACCTCGCTGTTTACCGGTCCCGACGCGCCGTGTCCCCCACAACTACCGACACGGACTTCGATACTCGCCCTAGGACAGCCGTAGTGCGCGGGCCACCTTCCGCTGCACCACCCGCAGCAGCTTGATCGTCTCTTCGTCGGAAAGGCCGGTGGTGATCGACCAGTCACAGCCAGAACCCACGACGTCGCTCGCGAAGACGATCTCAGTGGAGAGCAACAGCTTTCGCCACTGCGACCTCGTCAACGGCTCCCCGCGCTCCAGTGCCTCTCTCAGCCTGCGTCCCTCGCCGTGGTAGAGGTCCACCTGGTCCAGGAAGCCCATAGCTCGGGCGAGATCATCCGTGGAATGCGCGGGTCCACCCCACTCGGCCAACCCTCGCCTCAGCAGGAACCGCTCGTCCGAAGTGAGATCGACCGCTACGACGTCAGAGGCGCTCATGCGCAAGATTGTCACCCAGACCCCTGCAGAGACTTACCCGGCACGGGCGCCGAGCAGCCTGACCCCGCACCATGGCCCGGCCCCATGCAGAATGGAACCTAGTGTCCTGAGTCGTTGGTTAGTTGGTTAAGTCGGGTGCAGTAGTTGGCGAGGCTGTCGAGAATCTCGTCGGCGGTCTTGGTCCAGACGAAGGGTTTCGGGTCTTCGTTCCAGGCAGCGATCCAGGTGTTGACGTCGGTTTCGAGGTCTTTGACGCTGCGGTGGCT
>NZ_JBSFYP010000152.1:0-2680 GCF_053599835.1 Micromonospora sp. NPDC005163 | reverse complement strand
GGCGGCCCTCTGGGCTTCCCGCTCTCCGCGCCAGCCGCCGGGCGTCAGGCGTGACGGCCGCGGAGCGACAGCGGCAGCGGCCGGCGCGCGCCCTGGCGGCGGCGCGTGCGGCCCGTTGCGGGCCGCCTTGAAGACGTACAGAAACTTTGCACAACATCGCCAGCAGTCCGGCAGTCCGGCTGTCCTCCGTCGACTGATGCGCGACACTCATCCGCCAACTGATCTGCGACACCTTCGCGCGCTGATCGCGGCAGATCCGGAAGCGAAGATCGCAACGACAGGATGCAGCGGGGGCCGGGCTACAGTGTTGGCTTCCGGGGTGTCGGGTTGGGCCAGCCGGAGCAGGCGTGCCCACGCCGGGTTACGACGGGTAGGAGCCGGCGGTGGAGATGGTCGAGCAGCTTCTTTCCCGGACGGATGCCGTCTACCAGAGGTGGTTGGCGTCGATCACCGATGACGTCGTCGCCGACGGGGTGGTCATGTTCTGCCTGGAATCCCTGCAGGAGCGCCACACGACCTACGGGATCGGCGAGTGGCTCACGGGCTATCTCATGATCGGCCAAGAAGGCGATCGGGGATTGTTCCTCAGGTGCGACGGTGGCGGCGGCCCGGTGTTCCGGGCCGACCTGGGTGGTCTCGGCGAAGTCGACCTCGATGTTGTTGCTCCCGTGTTCGAGGTGTGGCTGCATTCCCGCTTCGCCCTGCCACCCGACCCGGAGCCGGAGCTGCCGACAACCGCCGACGTCTATGTAGACAACGTTCCAGTCGATGCCGTTCAGCTGCTGGTACGAGTCAGGAAGCTGCTGGGTGTGGGTTGGCGGTTCGGGGACCTGAGGGGACTGCTCGCCGCCCAACCGTTCCTGGCGGCGAGGTCAGCTCATCTGCGCGCGCTGCGTCGCGACCTGGAGCACGCTCCCGAGTTGCGGCCGTACGTGCACTACGCCACCGACCACGGCCTGGAAGCAGTATGGTCGCCCGTCCGCCCAGGAAGCCGCTGACGTGACGGACGTCCTCGGCTCCGCATCTGCCGGAAGCGTGGCCGTGGTGGGAGCGGCAGTTCATGTCGTGAGTGCACGCACATCGGCATGATGGACGCCCAAGCCGGCTACCTTCGGCTACAGCCAGTGATGGGCCCTTCAACGACCGGGGGGCGCGGTCGGCGGCAATGGAGTGCGCGACAGGTGCACCAGGTTCAGGGTTAGCTCCTCGCCGATGTGGGTCTCGGCTCGCTCCTCCAAACGCCGCGGCCTGCATCCCACGTGCCATACGAGAGGCGTGCATAGGGTGCCGGCCTGCCTCCGAATCCAGTTGGCCCGCTCTTGGCTGGCATGCAACGATCCGCCGATGTCGCACAACACGAGGCAGCGTCGGCTTGCCGCGCTACGAGTCTGCGACCGGATTCTTTCCGGCGGCCCGCCCACCACGATGAGGGAGCGGCTCGCAGACATGGACGCGGGCGGTGATCTCGATAATTGGCCCGACTATTACGGCGACGGTCCAGTGACCACGCTAGAAGAACGCGTGGCAGACCTACTGGGAACCGAAGCGGCCGTCTTCTTCCCCACCGGCACGATGGCCCAGCAGGTCGCGCTGCGCCATGGCGCTGACCGCACAGGGAACCCGACGATCGCTGTCCACCCGCTCGGGCACCTGGAGGTACACCAACGCCAGGCCTATGCCCACCTGAGTGGCCTGAGCAGTACCTGGCCGACAACCGCGCCCCGCAACCCGACTGCCGAGGAGATCGCCGCGCTCGGCGAGCCCGTGAGCACCGTCGTCATCGAACTCCCACTGCGCGACGCCGGCTTCGTCCTTCCCTCCTGGGACGAACTCGCCGCCGTATCCGCCGCAGCGCGCGCCATCGGTGCACGCGTACATTTCGACGGCGCTCGGATTTGGGAATCCACCGCACACCTGGCGCATACCCTCAGCGAGATCGCGAACCTCGCCGACAGCACCTACGTGTCGTTCTACAAGACGATCGGCGGCATCAGCGGTGCGGCCCTCGCGGGCACCACGGAGCTCGCCTCCTACGCCCGCGTCTGGCGGCACCGCCATGGCGGCGAGGTGTTCCAGCAGTGGCCAGCCGCCCTGAGCGCACTCGCCGGTCTGAACAGGGAGTTGCCCCGCATCCCCGAATACGTACGGCACGCGCGGACAGTCGCTGCGGCACTCGCGGCGCTTCCCGGCGCGCGGGTGTATCCAGAACCTCCGCATACCCATCGATTCCGTCTCTGGCTGCCCCACTCGGCGCAGGCACTGAACGACGCTGCGCTGGCACTCGCCGAGGAGGAAAAGCTGTGGTTTGTCGCCGGCTGGCAGGAAACAGCCGCACCGGGTATCGCGATGACCGAGGTAACCGTCGCCGCGCCCGCGCTCGAATGGACCACCGAGGACATCGCCGAGGTGGGTGAGCGCTTCCTCTGCCGCGCCGTCGACCACTGACGCACTCACCTCGGCAGATCCGCACGTCCCGAGGCGCGCACTGATGGGCCCCTAGCTTCATCGCGCGGTTGCGCATCACGTGGCGGAGATGTGCCGCGCATCAGTTGTCGGATCAGACGCCGGCAGTCCGGCCGGACATCGTGTCAAGCCCCGGGTTTGATGGAGAGTTGGTTAGCTGGTTTTCAGGGGTGCGGTGACCGGGTGGGTCATCGCGTGTAGTGCTTCGTGTTCGGCG
>NZ_JBSFYP010000151.1:0-2805 GCF_053599835.1 Micromonospora sp. NPDC005163 | reverse complement strand
ACACTCGGATGGCGAACTCCCGCAGAAGCCCTCAACGATCACCTACTATCAATCCAAACAAGCGGTGTTGCGACGACCCCTTGAACCCGGGCAGTTCCGGTCGAAAAAGTTCGTCAAAGCGTTGCGGCGCAACGGCTTGACCGGCTCGATGGGCCGCGTCGCCGCCTGCGGCGACAACGCCGCGATGGAATCGTTCTTCGCCCTGCTGCAACGCAACGTCCTAGACCGGCAACGCTGGCAGACCCGCCACTAGCTGCGCTTGGCGATGGTGACCTGGATCGAACGAACCTACCACCGCCGCCGACGGCAACGACGCCTCGGCAAGCTCACACCGATCGAGTTTGAGACAATCACCAGGCCCGCACACGCGGCCTGAACCACTCAACCCCGCGAGTCAACCAGACCCGGGGCAGTCCCACCAGTACGCCGTCGACGTCGAACAGTACGGCAGTGCCGCGGTCGGGGTCTCCGCTGATGCGAGCGAGGGAAGTCATGGTTACGCAGCCCCGTCTGCCGTTTGAGTCATGCGGCGCATCTGCTCGATGACGTTCACAGTCTGCGCCGTGAGTTCGTGGATGAGCCGGGCTGCTGGTCGGACTTCCCGGACGAGCTCAACCGATTGGCCGGCGTAGAGGGCCATGTCCGCCAGGTCGCCGGTCATGCCGGGTAGGGGGATCAGATCCTCGTACCGGTAATGGGCCTGGCCTGCGCTGTCGAAGGCTACGACGTCGCCTTCGTCCGGGCGCCCTGGCGCTGAGAGTGAACCGGCTAGTTCCCACCGTTGCAGGGTTGGATTCCGCAATGCGCGGTGCGCGGCGTCGGGCCATCCTCCGTCGAAGCAGCGGGTATGGACGGTGTCCTCGGCGGTGGCGGCGACGAGCCGTTGCCGATACAGCTGGTGAGTGGAAGCCTCGGTGGTCGCGAGGAAACGGGTGCCCAGCCATGCGCCCTGCGCGCCCAAGGCCAGGACGGCGGCGAGGCCGCGGCCGTCGCTGATGCCGCCGGCGCCCATGACCGGAATGGGGCCCACCGTGTCGACAACGGCCGGCACCAGAACCATGGTGGTGGTCGTGCCGCGAACGTGGCCGCCGGCCTCCCAGCCCTGCGCCACGATGACATCGACGCCGCATTCGGCGGCGCGCACAGCCTCCCGCACGCTGCCGACGGTGTGCATGTGCAGCGCACCGGCGTCACGGATCCGCTGACTGACGGGTTCTGGGTCACCCCAGAAGGTGGAGATGATCGGTACGGCCTCGTCCAGGCACACCGCCAGCGTGTCGATCACGGGAAAGTCCAACACCAGATTCACCCCGAACGGCCGCGTAGTCCGCTGCCGAACGTGGCGGATGCCGAGGCGCGCGCGTTCGGGGCTCTGCCAGGTCGACGCCAGCATGCCGAGCCCACCGGCTTCGGCCACCGCCGCAGCCAGTTCGGGCGCCGCCGCGGATCCTATCGGCGCCTGCACCACCGGTACGTCGATGCCCAGCCGCTCGCACAATGCGGTACGCAACTTGGACGTCATATATGCTTGACCCTTCCTGCGCTTCGGAAACCGAATCATCGGCCGGGAGGTACTGTATCGGAAAGAGAAGCGCCCGGAGAAGCGGGGCGAGATTTCTATGGCGACGCCGAGGCCGGGAAGGCCGGTTCGCGGGTCGAGCACCGGGCGCCCCTTGATGGCGGCACTCGACCTTTTCGGACGTCGACGGAGCCTGCACATCGTCTGGGAGTAGCAGCGCGGCTCGCTCGGTTTCCGCGCGCTGCTGCAACACTGCGACAACATGTCGTCCAGCGTCCCGCGGCAGCGGCTGACCGAGCTGATCGAGGCATGCATCGTCAAGCAGGAACCGGGCGCCGCCTATGCCCTCACCCAGCTTGGGCAGGGCGCCTACCGAGCCTTGCGCCCCCTTGTCCGGTGGTCGGACGACTGGGCCCGCGCTCTCGCCGACGGCGGCCTGGCTACCGAGGCGGAAACCCCGACATGACCGGGAGGTACGGACGCGACGCGACGATCGTCGACCCCTGCACTCGCCCGCGGGGAAGGTGGCAGCCCTACGGCCGTGCTGATCGATGACATCGCGATCAGCGACAGCACTCGGCGCGCGATCGTCCGGCGCGCCGGCACCTCGCACGCGGCGTTCGTTGACGCCGAGGCGGGAACCACGCCCACCGTGCGGTTCTTCACCGCACATGGTGAGCTCACCAACTGCGGGCACGGCACCATCGCCGCCCAGGAGGTCCTGTTGCACCGTCGCCGGACCAGGGAACATCGCGCACGTCAGCGGACCGGTGGCCGCACCTTCGACACAACCGCGATCCAGCGCGATAACGGCATCGAGGTCTGGTTCGACCAGGGCACGGTGGAGCTTCAGGGCTGCACTGCCGCAGGGCTCGACAGCCTCCTCGTCGCCCTCGGCGTCAGATCGAACGACATGGCCGCCGACGACGCTCCGTGTGTCGCCTCACCGGGAACACCACGGCTTCTCGTGCCGGTCAGAACGCCAGGGCCCCGGCAAAGTCGTCAGGTGATGCCGAGTAGGGCCAGTGGTCGGTTGCTGTCGCGGGCGTGGTGGCGGTTGGCGGCGGCGATGTTGGTGACGCCGGTCAGGCGTAGGGCGCCGATGGCGGCGTTGCGCAGGGCTGCCATGACCTGGGGTCCGGTGCCGGTGCGGATCTGGGATCGGTCTTCGTCGTAGGTGACGTCGCGAATCCGTGCGCCGTGAGGCGCTGCTGTTTCGAGTGGAGGTGGGAGACCTTCACCGCTGACCCTGTCGCAGCAGGGCGGTGGAGCTGAGGGCAGCCTGA
>NZ_JBSFYP010000150.1:0-2876 GCF_053599835.1 Micromonospora sp. NPDC005163 | reverse complement strand
GTGTTCGGCCTTCTGGGAGTCGACGAAGTCGACCTTCATCGCGACGGACGGTCCAGCTCCGCCGCGAAGAAACTCGCCGCGGACTTCAGGATCTGATTGGCCCGCCGCAGCTCACGATTCTCCCGTTCCAACGCGGCGAGGCGTTCCGCGTCGCTGCTGGTCGTGCCCGGCTGGTCACCGGCGTCGGTCTCAGCCTTCTTCACCCACGTACGCAACGCCTCCGGATGAATCCCGAGCTGCCCGGCGATCCGCCGGATCGCTCCGACCGCCGACGCCGGATCTCGGCGGGCCTCGACCGCCAACCGGGTCGCACGCTCACGCAGCTCATCGTTGTACTTCTTCGGTGCCGGCATCGCTGTTGTTCCCCCCAGGTTTCGATGTCTCCATCAAACCCGGTGCGGGACAGCTTCCCCAAGGCCGCATCGTTCAGGTGACGGGCGAAGAGAAGCACATGACTCACTTGGCTCAGTTGCTGAGCCCGCAGGGCGAGTGCTGGATCTATGCAACATTGCACCAGCTTGAGCAGCAACGGACTCGATCGACGCGAACACTGGTAGAGGTTCGAGTCAACGGCGAACCCGCTGGCACCCTGAGCCCCGTGACATCAGCCGAGATGTTGCCGGTGCTCGCCCACCTCTCGGAACTTGGCATGTTGACGGCCGCCCGCGCAGTCCTCAAGGGCAACCGCGTCAAGGCCGACGTCACGCTGAACGTGTGCAAGGCCAGCTCGCTGACTGATGCGTGGTTGGATGCGCCGCCGGCGACTGAAGGAGCGCGGCTGGCACAACAAGCGGCCGCGGAGAGCCACGGGCAGGATGTTGCCCGAGTGCAGCAATGGCGGTTCGTGGTTCCACCGGAATGGCCGCCCCCGCCCGCAGGCTGGGTCCCGCCCCAGGGCTGGCGGCCCGATCCGTCGTGGCCTCCTGCGCCTGATGACTGGCAGTTCTGGGTACAAGCCTGAGAGGCCCGTCCGCCTACCCTCAGTTCACCAACTACAGGTAAGAAGGACCCGGCCGGCCTGGCGATCGGGCCGCTCACGCCTTGTTACCTGGGCAGACGTCGTCACCAATGGTCGTCGTTGGTCGCTGACGATCGGCCTCCGACGGCCTGGTGACGGCCTGGACCTGGTCCTCGTCGACCCCTTGACCCCAGACCTCGGCAATCCGGTCCAATGAGGTCGGATGCGAGGTCAGGACGCACGGCCTGGTCCCGTTCGACTCCTTGCGGTCGGCTGGGTTGCTGTACATGCCTGCTGTACAGACCTACGCGCCTCGGCCACTACGATCCATCGATTGATCTTAGACTCGTCATATGAAGCGCCCACTCTTCCGACGGCCGCGGCCCGCCCTAGGGTTCCTGTTCTTTCTCGCGGCTGGCCTCGGAATCTGGTTCGACTGGGCTGCTTTGGTCGTGTCGTTACTCATGATCACAGCAGGGCTCACGCTTCATGGCCGAAGCTGGTGGACAGCTTGGCGCGAGCGAGGAACCAAGCCGGCCGAGCCGGCGGAGCGTGTCTTGAAGTGGTATCCGAGCTGGTGGTGACCGCTCTCGATCCTCTGACGAGGCTGCCGCCCGGAGGGCTGCCTGACTCCGGCTCGACCCCTCGCTTGTAAGTTCTGGGCGCTTCGTCCAGCGGCGTCCGTCCGTGTCCGTGACCTCGGGCTACGATCCGTGCCCGGTCGCTGCCGGCTGTCCTCATCTCGGGCGGTTGCTGTCGCCGTTGCTGTCGAGAGCGGTTATGGGAAGGCGCGACTCGCCCTTCGGAATCTAGAGTGGCGTCCATGTCGGGCCGGCGGGAACGCATACGCCGAGAGCTTGGTGGCTTCCTCAGGGAGTATGGCCGCAGCTCTCGATCTCGCAACGGGATGGATCCGAACGATCGCCAGTACAGCCGCAAACTGGAGACCCAAATCAAGCGGATGCACCCTGAGGACCTCGACCGCCTGATGCGGGACGACGAAGACGACGACCAGTAGCCACGGACCGTCAGCTTGGAAGGTCGAAGATCACGGCCGACAAGGGCCTGGTGGGCCAGGTCAGGGCAAATGATGCGTGACCGCTCGTGCCCCCCGGTGACCGCTCGGGGACCCGGGGGGCACCTGCGGGTCTAGCAGCGGAAGCTACTTGACGGACTGAGGTGATGGGCTGACGAGGCCGATCAGGTGCCCTTCCGGATCGCTGAACTTCGCCATGAGCTGGCCACCGATGACCTCGTCAGGCCCCTGCATTCGCGTTCCCCCCAAGCTCTCAGCCTTCTTGAGCGCGGCTTCAACATCATCTACCTCGACATAGAAGGTGACGTGTCCTCCATACCCCTCGGCCCGCGACTTCCCCCGCCAAGTCGACGACGGAGTCTCCGGCACGCTGCTGACAGCACCGCCGATCCCAACGCCTGCGACGTTGATGTTGTCCTCCCGCCGCACCAGTCCGTACTGGGCGGGGTTGTTGGCGTCGATCTTCCAATCGAACAGCTCGGCGTAGAAGCCTTGGAGCGCTTCGCCATCCCGGCCTTCGATCTCGAAGTGGACTACAGCCTTTCCCATGCTGCCTCCCTGTTCCTGGGCTGGCCGTTCGACCAGCCTCAAGTTAGACCGACAGGGAACCTGAGACTCATCGGCTGCTGGTACAGCAACCGGTTTGACGTAGCGATGTTGGAGGCGATCGCCTCGTCGGGCAGTTGTAGACCGTACTTGAACCGACGACCCCTTGACCCCCAGGCAACGATTCCGCTTCGTTGAGCTGGCGTTGCTGATCCTCTGACCTGCGCGAGCGGTGTGCCGATGGGCTTGACCCGTTTCGACGGACAGGGTCGTTGTGTTGATCTTAGTTAGGCGGCTTGGTCGATCGGTAGCGGTTGTGAGCTGGTGGCCTCGAAA
>NZ_JBSFYP010000149.1:0-2946 GCF_053599835.1 Micromonospora sp. NPDC005163 | reverse complement strand
ACCAACATCGCCAGAGCCACCCGACGCGCCAACCGCCGCCCCCACGACCTCATCACCACCGTGACCAGCAGCTACTCAACTACGCAATGACCCTGCCCCTGGCCCTACTCGGCATCACCTGACGACTTTGCCGGGACCCTGCCCCGACCGGTTCACCCGCCGCCCACAAGCACCCCGGGCACCCGACATCGCCTGGATCAACAACCCGGCCCGGCAAGAACAACCCACCCGCTAACGACAACCTGTCTCGGGTTGACTTGACAACTACCGGGCTGGGGGGTGCCCATGGCTCGCCGCTATGTCGATCTTGCCCCGATGAACCATCTACCCGCCTCAGTTGCCTGCTTGCCGATCCCTTCTGTTAAACGATACGCCCCATCTCTCGTATCCCGATATGAAGAGGCGTAGAAGAAAAGGTAGAAGACCGGCTGGATAAGGCAGAGCACAGCTACCGCGAGCAGTTGGTACAGCAGCAAATCTCCCTCGGCGACTCCTGGCCAATGTGATGCGATGGTGAGCGCAAATCCCGAGAGCAGAACCACGCCCGAGATCAGGAACGGCAGGATCCCACCCCTCTGATGGAGCGGGATAAGGAGGGCTGCGGCCGCTATAAGTCCCCACTGCCACGGCACGAGCGGGGGAAGGCCGGCGAGCGATCCTGCCGCGACGCTTATGCAGAGCACCCACAGGGCTGCCCCCAGCCGCCAAGCAGAAGGCAAAGACCATCGGACCTCTTGGAGAAGCTTCAGGTCCGCGCCGTCAACTTCATGCCCGGCAAGCGGCTCTTGTACGCGAGTTCGAGCGCCAGAGACCTCTAGCAGCTTCAGCAAGTGAGGCTTCTTTCGTATCGCATCCGCCGCTGTATACCGGCGATCCGGCCCGTCGACCACCGCCGAAGTTATGTAGCTCGCGCCCTCAAGCACCCACGTGAGAGTGACGAGCCCGAGGCCCAGTCCGGCGAAAGCGATGACCGCCAGGACAAAATTCGTGCTCAGTATCGGGCCTCCGACGGCGGCCCAGCCCAGGCCGAATCTGAGGGGGTAGCCCAGGCTCACCAAGAGGAGAAGCCATCTGAAATCGCGCGTGCCACTCTCCTCGGAGCGCCGCATGCGCGCGCGCACCCACTCGTACAGAACAGCGAGGATGTAGATCGCCGGAATGCTGATGAGCAGAATTTGGTCACTGAACGAAAAACGAGGGGCGGGACTCCAATGCAAGGAGATGATCCACAAGACGAGGTAAAGGCGTACAAGCATGGTGATCAGGGAATACTTCACACTGGTGTTGATCGTGCTTTCGTCACCAGGAAGTCGCCGTCTGCCCTTCGCAAGCGGCGCGCTCCGGTCCTCGTATACTCCGCGTATGTCATTCCATTGGTAGCGCGACTGGTATACCAGCAGTTCGACGCCTACAACGAACATCGCGATTTCGGGCAGACTAGGTCCGTACGCGCGCGCGGGTGGCCCTGCGTTACTCGAAACCGCCAACCACCCGAAGAAGGCCCCCATGACTACGTATATAACCTTCGCCAAATCGTCGGGGCGGGGCAGCGCCAGATATGTGCCCAAACGTCCAAGGTGGGCACTCTTGCCGCCAATCGCCGTTGGATAGAGGTCCTTGGCCAGCCTCGATGCCGTCGCCTCGACGTAGCGCTTGAATATCTTCCTGCCGCCAAGGTTGGACCTTATCGTTTCCGAAAAGATGGCGATTGCGCCCACCCCGTATACGAGCAACATGACCAGTCGCCATGGCAACGGAACATTGAGGCCGAGGAAAATGGTCAGACCACCAAAGACCAGACAGAGGATCACGAAGACCATCACGGCCATGACTTGCTGGAAGGATGACGTCCTGGCCCCACTTGCGCTCAGACTGTTATAAGTGTTAAGGAGTTCAATATATGTGAGCGGCTTCAGCCCCTTATACGCTGCGAGATCTTTGACGGCTCCCAGCCGCTGGCGAATCTCTCTCTCCAGGGCCCGGAGATAGAAACTTCTTATGACGGCCATTGTCGCTGCGGCCTGGAGGAACGCCAGGATGGCGATGACGGGCAGCGGGGCTGTTACGAGGACAGCTGAAGCAATCTTCGTGCCCTTTGCTACCTCGTTCACAAGGGCGCCTAGCAACGATAGTGCCCCGAGGCAGAGGGTCAGGACGGTGCCTTGGAGGATGGAGAAGTGGCGTTCCTCGTCTCGACCTTGTTGATAGTCTACGAGGAGCGATTCGAGATACTTCCCCTCAGGCGCGGTTGCCTCAGGCAGGGATGTGCCAGGCAGGCGAGGAGGAGGCACGGGTGCATCGGGCACAGGAACCTCTCAGGGGCGGGTGCCGGCGGTGAGCAGTACGGATCCGAGGATGCGATCCACGGCGTGGATCAGGCGTGGCCAGATGGGCGTATCCCCTTCCCACTGCAGCCACACGAAGGCTGCTCGCAACCTTCGCGCCAACAGTCCGTCGAGTAGCAGCGAATCGCCGACTACGACAGGGCGATCGCCGAGAGGACCTATCCGGCGGCGACTGGTCCAGGGTTTTCGAGCCCGACCAACGTATGCGGTGGCGATTGCTGCGTTTTTGAACCTTCTCGAGTTGGTACAGAGCACGACGGCACTGCTCTCTGGTGCCAGCCGTCTGAAGTCCGCTAACCGCTGTGCTAACCGATCGGACGGCGCGGTCCAGTGGATCAACCACGGTTCGATGTCGAGCACGATTGTTGTGGCGTTGATTGCGCAGACGTAGTCGAACAGGGTTGCCGAGTCCCTCGCCTTTATTACGGCAAGGTTATTGCCAGATCCCGACCAACGCCGCCAAGCCCAGATATCAGGCGCTTCGGACCGTCCGGCAGAACCAGAAGCTGTCAAGCCCCGGGTTTGATGGAGAGTTGGTTAGCTGGTTTTCAGGGGTGCGGTGACCGGGTGGGTCATCGCGTGTAGTGCTTCGTGTTCGGCG
>NZ_JBSFYP010000148.1:0-3065 GCF_053599835.1 Micromonospora sp. NPDC005163 | reverse complement strand
GTCCTTTCCCATGACGTCATTGATCGAAACCTGCTGCTCCTTGATGGTGACAGCGTGTTGCACGACGGGGTAAAAGCCGAAAAAGGCTTCTACCCCATTCAAGACGTATAGCTTGAACTGAGGCGCGGTGACCTGAGTCCGAATCTCGACTCTCGCGGATCGTATGAGACCGAGTGCAGCTAGTTCGCCTACAGACTCAGCGACCGCTTCGGCATGCCGACGGACAATCCGTTCCGCTCGGGCACGTACGGCGGGGTCGTCCATTCCGTCGGCAGCTCGTGACGGCACTCCCGTAGGCACACTCAGGTCAACCAACAGCATCCGGATGGTCACCGACTCTGGCGCGAGTCTGCCTGCGCGGATCTTGTCGAGCGGCTCTTGCATGGCCCCGTGCAGCGTTTCGCCGGAGAAGCCCGCAAAGTCGATGGTCACGTTGGGGCTGGCGAAGGCGGCTTCTATGTGAGGGCGTAGCCCGACCGGCCGCTCTGTCTGCGCCCGCACGTATGAGCCGCTCCCCTGCCGCGAGAGGATCAGACGCTCTCGGCGTAGTACATCAAGCGCATTCTTCACTGTCTCCCGCGCTACTCCGTACCTTGCCGCAAGGGCCGGCTGCGAAGGCAGTTGGTCGCCAGGGCCCAGCCTCCCGGTGAGGATCGCGGCCCGCAGCACCCCAGCAATCTGCTGGGACTGAGGCCGAGAGTCGTCCGGGTCCAGGTCCGCCAGCTGGTCAGGCTCCATCGTCATGCCACAAGGATAGAGCCTGACTAGCCAGGTCGGAAAAATCCCGCGCCAAGGTGTTGCTTGGCTAGCCAGGCCGGTCTATGTTTGACATGGCTAGCCAAGCTAGCCGGAACCGCGCGAAAGCGCCTCAGACACAGGAGGTCTGTTGTGAAGCTTTACGTGGACACCACGAGCAAGCAGGTGACGGCGTCGAAGGACCCGGAGCCGAAGAACGACCAGAACGGCAACCAGAAGTCCGAGAAGAACACGGGCCGGCTCATGTGGTCCACCCAGGTCTTCGTCCTCGACGAGAACGGCGGCGAGGTCATCACCATCACCACGGCGGGTGAGAAGCCGAGCGTGAAGGTGGGTGACTTCCTCGCTGTCGAGCAGTTGGAGGCCATTCCGTGGGCGACCAACGGGCGCAACGGCGTCGCGTTCCGGGCGATTTCGCTGAAGCCGAAGACTGGTTCTCCGGCCAAGTAGGTCCATCGCACGACGTGCTGTGTCAGCCACCGGTGTCCGTGGCAACCCGTAGCGGCCTGATGGTCCGCTGAACCCAACTGCATACAGGCCCAGGATCGATTCCGATTCCTACGTTCCTGGTCCGGTCACCACTTGCGGTGGTGGCACCTCGCGAGAGCTGGCGCGGGGTCGGTACCGATTCCTACATCTGCCGACCCCGTGCCCTCCAACTCATCCGCCCCAATGTGCTTGGGAGGACTCGTCGTGTCCAAGTCTAGCCCTCGCCGGTTCGCCGGCAGGTCAACCGGAACGGTGACGGTCATCGAGGCCAAGGTTCACCGTTCCTCCGCGCGCAACGCCAAGATGGCGTTCATCCTGACGGCGGTCATCGTCGGCCTTCTCGCGGCCGTGGTGGCCGCTTCCTACTGGCACCCCATCATCGGGCTGATCGTCGGTGCCCTGATCGGCGTCCCGACCGGTGCCGCCGCCTGGCTGCTCATCCGTGTGTGGCCGGTGATCCGGCTGCTGTGGTGGTGGAGCCTGGAAGTGTTCCTCGTAGTACTGCTGCTCACCTGCTGGGTGCAGCTCGCGAACCACACTCCGACCGTGGTGACCCTGCTCGTGGTCGCCCTGGTCGTCGGCGTTCCCGCCGTCATCCGCCCGGTCCGCCGCCAGGTCAAAGCCTGGGGATGGTGCCTCGTGGTGCGCCATCGGCTGCGCGTGTGCTTCGCGCAGTTCATCATCGCCAACCAGTCCGGTTCGCTGCCGCTGATCCTGTGGGCACGCCCCACGCCGGTTGGTGAGCGGGTCTGGGTCTACCTGCGTCCCGGCCTGTCCGCCAAGGACTTGGAGGGCCGCCTCGACAAGATCGCGGTCACCTGTCACGCCTCCACCGCGCTCATCGAGCGCGCTTCGGAGAACAACGCCGCCTACCTGCGGTTCGACATCAAACGCCGTGAGGTGCTGACCGCTCACGTCGCCTCCCCGCTGGTCGACGTCATCGACCCGACCGCACCCGTCTCGGCATCACCGCTGACGGTCCCCACCGCCCTGGACCTGCCGGACGTCGACGCTCCGACGATCACCCTCCCGACCCAGGGCAAGCCGGCGAAGAAGCCGGCCACGACCGCCAACGGCAGCAAGCCCGCGGCTTCCTCGTCGTCCGTGCCGGACGACGACACCTCCGACTGGATCTGACCTACGCCCACCCGGGACGCGAGGGGCCATTGCGGCTCGTTCGTGTGGCTTCTCGCGCCCACCAACGCCCAAGGAGGGCACCTGATGACCACCACGATTCCCACCACTGCGGATGCGGTGCCGGTGGGTCCTGGCCTGTCGATGTTCGACCCGATCTTCATCGGGATCGACGAGTTCGGCCAACCCGTCTACCTGGACGTCATCTACCGCAACCTGCTCACCGCAGGCGAGCCCGGCGGCGGTAAGTCCGGCCTGATCAACAACATCTGCGGCCACGCCGCCCTGTGCGACAACACCCGCCTCGTGCTCTTCGACGCCAAGCTCGTCGAACTCGGCCCCTGGCGTGACCTCGCCGACGCGTTCATCGGCCCCGACATCTACCAGGGCATCGACGTGCTACGTCGTCTCCTGGTCGTGGCCACCAACCGCTACGCCTGGCTGCTGGCGAACCGGCGCCGCAAGCTCGCCCCCGGCGACGGCATGTCGGTCATCGTCACCATCATCGACGAACTCGCCATGTTCTCCACGGTGCTCGGCACCAAGCAGCAACAGGAGGAGTTCTCCACCCTGCTACGCGGGCTCGTCTCCCTAGATGATCAATTCCAAGGGGTTTAGTGGTCGTAGGCGGTGAGCGCGCGCATGATCGGCTGGCCGGTGTGGTCGTTGTGCCAGACGGCGGCGGT
>NZ_JBSFYP010000147.1:0-3441 GCF_053599835.1 Micromonospora sp. NPDC005163 | reverse complement strand
CGCTCCTCCGGAGGCACCCAGTCTGCGCCGAGGCCCCAGTAGTAGTCGCCCTCCGCGAAGACCCTCTGCCGCAGCTCTTGAAGCGCGCGGTCCAGCTGCGGCTGGTAGGGGACAAAGTAGCTCCACGCAGATGCGCCCACGACGTTCTGCCTTTCCAACACGGCCTCCGCGGTCGGCAGCGGCTAGGCCTGCCCGGGGACCTTAGCGGCCACGTCCGACAATCCCTCCATGAAGGCCAGCGCTGGGCATGAGCGCGGACAGCGGCAGATCCGTGCACCCGTTCATGGCTCCGCTGTCAGAGGCTCGTCCCGATCTCACGGTCTGTTCGGGCACCCTCGAAGGCACCGATCGCGAAGCGGCAGCGCACTGTCATCGCGGCATGAGCGTGTCCCAGGCGGCCATCGCGCAGGTGATGACCGCTTCCAACTCGGCGCGGGTGGCGCCGTCGCGGGCTTGTACGGATAGGCCCTGCACCACGGTGGTGTAGTAGCGGGCGATCGCGTCGAGGCTGGCGGGCGGCGCCGTGAGGTCGCCGTCGGTGACGCCGCGGGCGAGCCGGTCTTTGATGGTGGTGTGCTGGTCGCGCCGGCGGTCGGCCAGGAACTCCCGGACCGTGTGGTTTTCCACGGCGCCGGTGGGCGCGGCCAGTACGAGCATGCAGTAGTGCGGGGTGTCCGGGCGGGTGATCTCATCGGCGGTGGCGCGCAGCATGGCGTGGATCGCGGCGCGCGCGGTCGGTTGTTCGCGCAGCGCGCGCCTGGGCGGCTCGCCAGAGGTCGTGCCATAGAGCGCCATGACCTTGCGGAACAGGTCCTCCTTGCTGCCGAAGCATGCGTAGATGCTGGCCGAGGCGATACCCATGGCCTCGGCCAGGTCGTTGAGCGAGGTCCCCTCGTAGCCCCGTTCCCAGAACAGGTCCAGCGCCTGGCGCAGGGCGGTGTCCGGGTCGAATGTGCGCGGCCTACCGCGAGTAGCCATCGGGATGCCTCTCCGTACTTGTTTGTCGTTCGATCAAGTTTACCTTGACCTGCACCGCACGGCCGTGCCACGATCTGTTGGTCGTTCGATAAAGAAAAAGGAAGCCGATGCCATGAGCCTTCCCGCAACCATGCGCGCCCTGCAGCAGACATCCCTGAACGGCCCGCAGGACCTGCGCCTGATCACCGACGCACCGGTACCGAGCCCAGGCCCGGGCGAGGTCCTGATCCGGGTCACCACCGCCGGCGTCAACTTCGTCGACATCTCGCAGGCCCGCGGCACGTTCGCAGGCGGCCCGCAGCCGCCGTATCTGGCGGGCATCGAAGGCGCCGGTGAAGTCACCGCCGTCGGTGAGGGGGTGACCGACCTGGAGACCGGCGCCCACGTCATCGGCGTCGGCATCGGAGGCGGCGCCTTCGCCGAGTACATGGTGCTGCCCGCGGCCGCCGCGGTCCCGGTGCCGGCAGGCTGGGCCGACGAGCAGGCGCTGGGCCTGGTCGTGAGCTGGCCGACCGCGCTGGCGGCGCTCAAGCCGCTGGGCGGCGTCGCCGCAGGGCAGACCGTGCTGATCCACGCCGCTGCCGGCGGGACCGGCCAGGCCGCGGTGAAGATGGCCAAGCACTACGGCGCGACGGTGATCGCCACGGCCTCGCCAGGCAAGCACGAGGTGGTACGGGCGCTGGGCGCCGACCACGTCATCGACTCCCGCGGCACCAACCTCGCCGCCGACGTCCTGCGGCTGACCGGCGGCGCGGGCGCCGACCTGGTGCTGGACTCGGTCGGCGGCGCCACCCTCGACGCCAGCCTGGCCGCGACCAAGCGGGTCACCGGCCGGGTCGTCGTCTACGGCCTGGCCGGCGGGGAAGCCGCGATCACCAACTGGGAACTCGTCTACAAGCACCAGATCCACGTCATCGGCCTGAACATCGGCATCCTGATCCAGGCCGCACCGCAGATCTTCGGCGAGGTCATGGGCCAGTTGTTCGGGCTCCTCGCGGCCGGGGTGCTCGGCCCCGGCCAGCCCACCATCTATGAGCTGACCGAGGGGCCGAAGGCACTCGCGGAACTGGAAGCCCGGGCCACCGTGGGCAAGCTGGCACTGCGGCCCTGAGCAGACCATGACGCCAGTTGGCGGGTCCCCGGCACTTCTGAGCAGCCACGTAGGGACACGGCCGCCGCGATCATCACGCGTGTGAAACAGGATCAAGACGCGGCAGTCGCTGCTGCACCCGCCGATGAGAAGCCCCCGGCAGTGGGGCGACGCTGCCTGCCAGTACAGCGGCACGGTGGGCTGTCCAGCGTTACGACAGGAACCCTCGCACACATCACGATCTCGGACTGCCGTATTAGCCGACGCACTCTCATCGGCAGATGAGGATGCCAACCGCTTCAGCCGGGCGCTGATCTTGCCGACGACACCTCGCACGATGGCTCGGCGCATAAGGAAGACTGGCGGGCATGGCTGACTTGGGCGATGCGAAGGCTGCGCTGCACCACTACCTCCAGGCGACTCGCGAAGACCTGATTTGGAAGCTCGACGGGCTGAGCGAACGCGAAGCCAGACTGCCGCGCACCGCGACCGGCAACAACCTGCTGGGAGTCCTTAAGCATTGCCTCAATGTCGAAGCCGGCTACTTCGGGCCTACCTTTGGGCGCGAATTCCCGACGCCTGAGGAACTGGTCCCCATGCAGGCGTTCGAGGAGGACCCGCAGGCAGACTGGTACGCGCGGGAGGAGGAGACGAAGGATGGGCTGATCGACCTGTATCGACGTGTCGGGGTGTTCGCGGATCAGACGATCGAACAGCTACCGCTCAACGCGCCGGGGCGGGTGTCGTGGTGGCGGCCAGGCGGACAGGCCGTGACACTGCAAAGGATCATCGTCCACGTGACCTGCGACCTCGCTCGTCACGCCGGTCACGCCGACATCATGCGCGAGCAGCACGACACGGCGATCGGCCGGCGGCGGGAGAACACCAACATCCCTCACGACTATGACTGGCCGGCGTACGTCACCAAGCTGACGAAGCTGGCTGACCGCTTCGGATAGCCGCCCGGTCCCCGTCGGTACAGTCGGCGAGTTCAGCATCCGCTCTTCGGCACGACCCGACGGCCTCGGCGCCGCGGTCGCTTACCCAAGGTGACACCCGGTCGGCGGCAGATGAGGATGTTGGCCCGGGACGGGCAGCAGAGCAAGCCTCCGTGCAGCATCTAGTTAGGCGACCGGATCGCGTCCCACCCGGTTATGTCGCACTGACCGCTGATGGCGTCTGCATCCCAGGTGTATTCAATCTCGGGCAACTCGAACCCTGCGGGGAAGCGCACCATGCGGGCCGCTGTGGCGTGCCCGCCAGCTTTGGTGTAGAAGGCTGTCAAGCCCCGGGTTTGATGGAGAGTTGGTTAGCTGGTTTTCAGGGCTGCGGTGACCGGCTGGGTCATCGCGTGTAGGGCCTCGTGTTCGGCG
>NZ_JBSFYP010000146.1:0-3559 GCF_053599835.1 Micromonospora sp. NPDC005163 | reverse complement strand
ACGCTCACGCAGCTCATCGTTGTACTTCTTCGGTGCGGGCATCGCTGGTGTTCCTCCCAGGTTTCGATGTCTCCATCAAACCCGGTGCGGGACAGATGGCCCCGGTCCACAGCAGTCGGTCCTGGCCATCGCTGATGACGGTGGTCTTTTTGGTGTTCTGTTTCTTCTTGCCTGAGACGAATGCCCGACGACCTGGCCGGCCTGCGTTGGGGCGGCGGACCTGGACCTCGGTACCGTCGAAGCGGAGCTTGACGCCCTCTGCCTCGGCATAAGCGAAGACATCCGCCAGGGTGCGCAGCCGCAGCTCGGGACGACCGGGAACAGCGAACCTCCGCGCGGCGATCAGAGGTCGAATCTCATGGACGGCCCGGGTGATCGTGGAGCGGTCCACCTTGTAGAACAGGGCCACGGCCGCGTGTGGGAGCTGGAAACGCAGGATGACCAGGGTGGCAATCACCCGATCGGTAAACACCAGCTCGTGGTCTGGCCCCGCACCGGGCGCCCGCAGCCGGTCACGACCACAGCGCTCACGCAGCCGGCTCTCCTGCTGCGCCGGCCAGGCACCAGCCAGCTCCTCAATGAGCCTGCCCAACCGGCGACGCGGCAGGCCAGTACAGATCCGGTGCGACAACACCCCACGAGCCGACCCCGATGACATAACCATGATCATCCATCGCCACCGCCCGGCCATTCGCCCGCCGAGTCGCCGGCCGTCGTTCCCGGCATGGCAAGGGCGGCGATGAAGGGCTCGCGAACGCTCGGGTCGCAGTGGGCCTCCTCCAAAGCACGTTTGTCCGCGTCGGGATCGAAACCAGCCGCATAGTCGGTTCCTCGCCCACACGCCACCGGCATCGAGCCGGCTCCGTCCCAGCCTGGGCCGGACGGAAACGTGACGTCGATGACGACGCGGTCCCCGTTCAGCTCGATGGTCAGGTACCGGTGCACGTCCCACAAGCCTTCCGGGGGCACCGCGGCGGCCGCGATCGGGCCGAATCTGCGGGCAGCGTCTTCGGGCGTGCATCGATAGACGCGATGGACCAGCTGCGGTTCCGTATGCGGCCAGTGTTCGGCCAGGACGGCCGCCAACAGCGCGTGCTTCGTCGAGCAGGTGCCCCGCCACTCGGCGAGCGCCCCTTGAGCGCTCCGCTCCACCGGACGCCCGTATGGCATCGAGCGCACCGCTTCCACGACTTCCGCAACAGAGGCGTCCTCCGAGAGGCCCGCCCGCGCTACCAGCGATTTCCACATGGGGCCATTGTCGACCCACCACCAAATCGCAACGCAGCCAACCCAAGCAAGCCGCTCACTCGAGGGTGCAGGGCCTGTCAGAAACTTTGTGGTTGATCTTGGTGTGGTCCGTTAGGTCGGGTAGGAAGCCCGGCCAGAGGGGATCACGTCATGTCTACGAATCATGGTGCTGAGCAGCCGGAAGGCGAGCGGGGTTCGTCTGTGGACTCGGTGGCGGAGCAGCGGATCGCTGAGCAGTTGCTGGAGCAGGCGCGGGTCGACGGGGTGAGGCTGGTTGGGCCGGGCGGGTTGCTGGCCGGTGTGACTCGTCGGATCCTGGAGACGGCGCTGGAAGCGGAGATGTCGGAGCATCTGGGCTACGACAAGGGCGACCCGGCGGGTCGCGGTGCCCGTAACGCCCGCAATGGCCATTCAGTAAAGACGGTCCACACGGATCTGGGGCCGGTCGGGTTGAAGATCCCGCGTGACCGTCAGGGTGAGTTCGAGCCGCAGGTCATCCGGAAGCATTCGCGGCGGGTCGCCGGGTTCAACGAGATGATCCTGTCGTTGTATGTCAAGGGTTTGACCACCGGAGAAATCCAGTCGCATCTGGCCGAGGTCTACGGCGCCGACGTGTCCCGGGAGTTGATTAGCAAGGTCACCGATGCGGTTGTCGAGGATCGCTGACGTTCAGGGCGGGCTCATCGCCCGCGTGTTCACACCGGTACGCGGCCACCCAGTTGCCGAGCGTGCCGTCTCCGATACCGAGTTCACGAGCGACCGCGGAGATCGGCCGCGACCCCTCGATCACCATCTTCACTGCTTCTTCCCGGAACTGCGGGGAGAAATTCCTCTTCGCGCGTGGCACCTGTTTTCCTCTCTAGATCAACCAATTCTACTTGGTTGGCCTGTCCGGAAAACCCATGGCAGCTCAGTTGGCGTTGACGACATCCTCGCCGACTCCGATCGCTGGTGCGAGCATGCGCGCGGCCGCTGCGTCGCGGGTCGGGGAGAGCGTGTAGACGAAGCAGCCGAGATAGCCGAGACGACGGCATTCGGCTGCGAGTCGACGTAGGTCGGGCCGCATCGAGAGCAGGGTCGGCAGCGTTCTGACCAGGGCCCCGGCAAAGTCGTGAGGGGTGTCCGGCTTGAGGCGGTTGGTGTAGACGCGCCCTGGGTGTGGGTAGCGGGGCGGGCATGGCCGTTCCAGAAGATCATCAAGGTTCTCGAGGCCTGTTGATCTATCTGAAGTGAGCCATGCCCGCGTTGCCATCATCGCTGATCTCATCGTTGTCGACCGCACCGCCCGGGTCATCTGCCGTGGAGTCGGCTGCCGGCCTGCTCGCCGCGTTGGGTTCCCTGCCCGATCCCCGTGCCCGACGCGGAGTCCGGCACGCTCTCGTAACCGTCGTCGCAGCGGCGGTGTGCGCGGTCGTCGCCGGTTACCGCTCATACGCGGCGATCGGTGAGTGGGTCGCAGACCTACCTGCTGATACCGCGGCCGTGCTCGGTATCGACACGGACCGGCGGCCGTCTGAGGCCATGATCCGCAGGCTGCTGCAGGCCCTGGACCCTGACCGGCTGGCCATGGTGATCGGCGCCTGGCTCGCCGCGCAGCTCCCCGCGCCGGCGGCGGGAACACGCCGGGCGATCGCCGTGGATGGCAAGACGCTACGCGGCTCCCGGACCAGCGACAGTGTTGCCCGGCACGTCCTCGCCGCCGCCGACCAGGCCACCGGTGTCGTGCTGGCCAGCACCGACGTCGACGGCAAGACCAACGAGATCACCCGCTTCGCCCCTGCTCGACCAGCTCGGCGACCTCGGCGAGGTCGTGGTGACCGCCGACGCGCTGCACTGTCAACGCGACCACGTCGCCTACCTCGCCGAACGCGGCGCCCACTGGATCCTCACCGTGAAGGGCAACCAGCCCCGCCTGCGCGCCCAACTGGCCGCCCTACCCTGGCGGGCCGTCGCCGACGCAGACCGCGGCACCTACCGCGGCCACGGCCGCCGGGAAATCCGCACCCTGAAAATCCTGTCCGTCTCCACCGGGATCGACTTCCCGAATGCCACCCAAGCCATCCAGATCCGACGCCGCCGACGCCGGCTCGACCAGCCGAAACGGTTCACCACCGCGACCGTCTACGCGATCACCGACCTGCTCGTCCACCAAGCCAAACCGGCGCAACTCGCCGCCTGGATCCGTGGTCACTGGTCGATCGAGAACAAGGTCCACTGTGAGTCGGCCTGGGGCGCGGTGCCGGGATTACTCCCGGTCCGTTTCCCCAGGCCGCTCTCCGAACCCGGCGTGCCTGTCTCCAGGCACCGGGCT
>NZ_JBSFYP010000145.1:0-3612 GCF_053599835.1 Micromonospora sp. NPDC005163 | reverse complement strand
GCCGACCCGCACCCACGCCGCACCGGACCTGGCGCCGCTGCCCCGCGCCGCGCCCGTCCGGGTGCAGATCCCGGCCATCGGCGTACGCGCCGAGGTCGTCCCCGTCGGCGCGGACGCAGCCGGGGTGCTGGAGGTGCCGCCACTGGACCGGCCGGCCCTCGCCGGCTGGTACCGGCACGGGGTCAGCCCGGGTGAGACCGGCAACGCCGTCCTGGTGGGACACGTCGACTCCCCGGCCGGGCCGGCGGTCTTCTTCGATCTCGGCCGCCTAAGCACCGGCCAGGAGATCCAGATCACCCGCGCCGACGCGCGCGTCACTACGTACACCGTGGACGGTGTGCGGTCGTACCCCAAGGAGCACTTCCCCACCACGCTGGTCTACGGTCCGGCGGACATCGCCGGGCTGCGCCTGATCACCTGCGGCGGCCGGTTCGACACCGGGACCGGCAACTACGTGGACAACATCGTCGTCTTCGCCACCCGCACGGCCTGAGCCCGGCCCGCCCGGCTGTCGGGAGCCGGACCCCGCTCGGCAGAATGCGGTGGCACCATCCCCTGCGGGCATCGTGGAGCGGTGCGCCGGCGACGGGGAGGCACGCGGTGGATCAGCATTCCGTACGGGACCGGGCCGGCCGAGGCGTACGCGCCCTGACCCGTCGGCTCCTCGGTCGGGTCGAGGACCGGTCGCCCGCTCCGCGCCGGTCCAACCCGGACGCCGTGGTCGACTGCGCCGTCTACGTCAACGGCCGGCGCGAGCCCGGCCGCCCGCACTACGCCGACGCGTACGCCCACGCCCGGCGCGGCCGCGACGCCTTCGTCTGGCTGGGGCTGCACGAGCCCGGGCCGGCGGTGCTCGCCGCGGTGGGCCGGACCTTCGGGCTCGACGAGCTGACCGTCGAGCAGGCGCTCGCTGACGGGCACCGGCCCACCGTGCAGCGCCACGGGCCGGTCACCCTGCTGGTGCTGCGCACCGCCGGGTACGTGGAGCACGACGAGCTGACCGACACCTCCGAGGTGATCGACACCGGGGACGTGATGGTGCTGCTGGGGGACCGGTTCGCCCTCACGGTGCGGCACGGGGCCGCCGGGGCGCTGCGCAGCGTCCGTGCCGACATCGAGCGCCGGCCGGCGCTGCTGGCCGCGGGACCGTGGGCGGTGGCGTACGCGGTCTGCGCTCGGATGGTCGACTCCTACCTGGAGGTGGCCGGGCACGTGGAGCGGGACCTGGAACGCGTCGAGGAGTCGGTGTTCGCCCGTGACCGCTCCGCCAACATCCAGCACATCTACCAGCTCAAGCGGGAGGTGGTGGAGTTCAAGCGGGCGGTGCTGCCGTTGCAGGCACCCCTGCGTTCGCTGCTCGACCCGGGCCCGGACGGGCCGCCGCGCGCCCTGCACCGCTGGTTCGTCGACGTGGACGGCCGGTTGGGCCGGGCGGTGGACCGGGTGGCCGCGTACGACGACCTGCTCACCTCGATCGTCCAGTCCCGGCTGGCGCAGCTCGCCGTGGAGCAGAACAACGACATGCGCAAGATCGCCGCGTGGGCGGCCATCGCGGCCACCCAGACCGGCATCGCCGGCGTGTACGGCATGAACTTCGACCACATGCCGGAGCTGGCCTGGCGCTACGGCTACGCGGGCGCGCTCGCCCTGATGGCGGTGGCCGCCCTCGCCCTGTACCGGCTGTTCCGGCGCTCGGGCTGGCTGTGAACTCCCCGTCCACCGCCGTCGGCTAACCTCGCGCGGTGATGTGGCAGCGGTACGTGGCGATCGGCGACAGCACCACCGAGGGGCTCGACGACCCGGACGGCGCTGGCGGCTACCGGGGCTGGGCCGACCGGTTCGCCCTGGCGGTGGCCCGCGCCCAGGGCGGCCTGGAGTACGCGAACCTGGCGATCCGTGGCCGGACCACCGCGCGGATCCGCGCCGAGCAGCTCCAGCCCGCCCTCGATCTGGCCCCCGACCTGGCCACCGTGGTCGCCGGCATGAACGACGTGCTGCGCCCCTCGTTCGACGCCGACAAGGTCGCTGAGGATGTCGCGGCGATGCAGCGGGCGCTGGTCGGGCAGGGTGCCACCGTGCTGACGTTCACGATGCCGGACCCGGCGCCGGTGATGCCGCTGGCCCGGCCGCTGCGGGGTCGGATGCTGGCCCTCAACGAGGCGCTGCGGGCCGCCACCGCGCGGACCGGCGCCACCCTGCTCGACCTGGGCGCCCACCCGGTCTCCTCCGATCCCCGGCTGTGGAGCGACGACCGGCTGCACGCCAACAGCGCCGGGCATGAACGGATCGCCGCCGCGCTGGCGTACACGGCGGGTCTGCCCGGGTTCGACGACTCCTGGACGCGGCCGTTGCCGCCGCCGCCACGGCGTCGGCGGGGCGAGGTGTTCGGCGCGGAGCTGGCGTGGAGCCGACGGCACCTGCTGCCCTGGCTGGCCCGGCACCTGCGCGGCCGGTCCTCGGGCGACGACCGGGTCGCGAAGCGGCCGGTGCCGCTGCCGGTGTCGCTGGACTGACGACGGGCGGTGCCCGGGGCCGGCAGGTGGTGCGGCAGGATGGCGACGTGGGCAAGGGTGCGGGGCGCCGGCGGGCGGACGCGACGACGGGACGGGCCTGCCCGTGCGGCTCCGGTCAGGCGTACGCCGACTGCTGCGCGCCGCTACACCGGGGTGTGGCGCAGGCGCCGACCGCCGAGGCGTTGATGCGCTCCCGGTTCAGCGCCTTCGCCGTCGGCGACAGCGGCTACCTGCTGCGGAGCTGGCACTCCTCGACCCGCCCGGAGCGGCTGGAGCTGGACCCGGGGCAGCGGTGGACCCGGCTGGAGGTCGTCGAGACCGAGCGGGGCGGCCTGCTCGACACCGCCGGCACGGTGACCTTCCACGCCCACCACCGGGCGGCGGGGCGCCCGGGCACGCTGACCGAACGCAGCCGGTTCGTCCGCGAGGACGGCCGGTGGGTCTACCTCGCCGGCGAACAGTCCTGACGACCGCCCGGACGGCCGGTTCGGTCGTAGGATGATGGTGGCCCTGGTTCTGCGCCGCACCTCACCGTACGAGCAGGTCCGCGCGGTGTACGGGGCCCGGTCAGCGACGTGGCGGCGGCTCCGCTGGAGTCGGACGGAGACCACGGATGACCATGACCTTCATCAATCTGCCGGTGCGTGACCTGACCACCGCCGCCGAGTTCTATCGGTCGCTCGGCTTCACCAGCGAGCAGGCCGAGCTGGATGGGGACAGCCAGGCGTTCACCATCTCCGACGGCACCCGGCTGATGCTGCACCTCCGCTCGGCCTTCGAGGAGTACACGGGGCTCACCGTGACGGACACGGAGAGCAGCCGTGAGGTCATCGTGGGGGTGACGACCGAGAGTCGGGAGCAGGTCGACGAGCTGGTCGACCGGGCGGCGGTGGCAGGCGGGGAGTCGCTCGGGCCGGGGACCACCAATGGCGGGCGGTACATGCGCGGCTTTCGGGACCTCGACGGCCACCAGTGGTCGTTCCTGCACATGCAGGGTTGAACCCGGGTCCGACGGCGATCGGCGCGACCGCCGCCGGGCTCGTGCCGCACGTCGCCCCGGTCACTCCGGGCCGGGTGCGCCGACCGCCGCGACGCCGCC
>NZ_JBSFYP010000144.1:0-3741 GCF_053599835.1 Micromonospora sp. NPDC005163 | reverse complement strand
GGGCCGGCTCGGTGGGCGGGTCGTCGTCCGCCGCCGCGCCGCGCAGCAGCGGCTCCGCCTCCGCCGCGGTCAACCGCCGCCAGGGGTCGCGCTGCAACAGGCCGGTGAGCACGGGGCGCAGCGACCCGGCCCGGCGCATCGGGTCCGGCGGTTCGGTGGCCAGCGCTCTGAGCGTCGCCATCGCGCTGGAGCGGGCGTACGGCGAACGCCCCTCGACCATCGCGTAGAGCGTCGCACCCAGCGACCACAGGTCGGTACGGGGATTCGACACCCCTTCGCGGGCGCGCTCCGGCGCGACGAACTGCGGCGAGCCGAGCACCATGCCCGGCTCGGTCATCGCCCCGTCGCCGCCGACGAACGTGGCCAGCCCGAAATCGGTGAGCACCACCCGCCCGTCGTCGGCGACCAGCACGTTGTGCGGCTTCACATCGCGGTGCAGCACACCGGCGGTGTGCGCGGCCCGCAGCGCGGCGAGAACGGCCAGCCCGATCCGGGCGGTGCGCTGCGGGCTCAGCGGCCCCTCCGCGCCGATGATCTGCTGCACCGACCGGGACGGTACGTACTCCATCACGATCCAGGGGCTCTCCCGGTCGTGCACCACGTCGTAGATGCGGACCACGTTGGGGTGGTTGAGTCGGGCCGCCGTACGCGCCTCGCGCAGGGTCCGCAGCCGCAGCTCGGCTCGTTCGGTCTCGGCCAGCCAGGACGGTGGCACGACCTCCTTCACCGCGACGTCGCGGTGCAGCATCTCGTCGCGGGCCAGCCACACCCGGCCCATGCCGCCGGCGCCGACCAGATCGAGCAGCCGGTACCGACCCGCGATCAGCAACTGCTGCACAGTCGCTCCCCCTCGGTCACCCCGTGTTACACGATAGCCACCGGCGCGGCTTTTCTCATCCACCGCGCGGCCTCGATCCACCCCGGACCGCACACCGAACCGGCCCACACGGTGCAGGTCAACGGGGTGGTCGGAAACTCGTTCGCACCGTCGTCCAGTCCGCGGTGGCGCCGGTCCAGTCCCGGTCGTCGGTGATCCAGCCCAGCGTCCAGCGGCCGTTACCGGCGGGTGCTCCGGCGACATGCTGCCGGGCGTGCAGCCGGGCGCCGTAGGGCGCCGCCCACCGGGACTCCCACTCCGCCCCGCCGTCGCCCCCGGCGAGCCGGACCTCGTCGTACTCCGGCAGCGCCCCGACCTCCGCCGCCGCGTCCCGCATCGCAGTCAGCCGAGCCAGCGGGTCGGTGGCGCCGCCCTCGGCGACGCTGAACGCCCGTCCGGTCGCCGGGTCCTGGAAGCAGGCCACCTCGCCGTCACGGGAGTAATGCCAGGTCGCGGGCACGGAGACCCGGAAGCCGCTGGGGTCGGCGTGCCAGACCCAGCCGGCCGGCGGCCGGAAGCGCTCGCCGGGAGGCGGCGACGCGGGCGGCGCCGGCGCACCGACGGCGTCCGGGCGGACGCACGGAAACGGTGGCGGGGGGAAGGCGCCCCCGCCCGGCGGCCGGCCCGGCCGGTCGGGTCCGTGACCGAGCGGCCCACCCGGGCCGTCACCGTCGGGCGGACGGTCGGTCGGCGGCGCGCTGGTCGGCCGTTCGGCGGTGTCCGCCGGTTCGTCGTCGCTGACGGCCAGCGCGGTGCCGACGCCGGCAGCGGCCGCCACCAGCAGCGCCGTGACGACCAGCCCCGCCCGGCGGGCTGTCCGCCCGGCCGGTCGTCCGACCGCCCGAGCGGGCGCCTGCCCGCCAGGGGTGTCGGTCCGCTCGGCGGCGTCTCCGGCGGGCGGATCACCCGGGGCCCCGGCCCGGGCGGCGGTGGGTCGGCCAGGTTCGGGCAACGGGATGGCGGGATCCTGATCGGACAGGTCGGTGGACGTGTCGGGATGATCGACCGGATCCGCTGCCGACTCTGTCCCGTCGGGCACCGGGAGCGGGCCGGTGCGGCCGGTCGCGGCGGCGGTGAGCAGCCGGTGGGCCGCCTCGTGGTCGAGACGGTCGCGCGGGTCACGGCGCAGCAGCCCGGCCAGTACCGGCGCGAGCGGCCCGGCGTGCGGGGCCGGGTCCGGCGGCCCGGCCGCGAGCGCGCTCAGCGTGGCCATCGCGGTGCTGCGGGCGTACGGGGAGCGGCCCTCGACGGCGGTGTGCAGGGTGGCCCCGAGCGACCACAGGTCGGCGGCCACGGTGGACACCGCCTCGGAGGCCCGCTCCGGGGCGACGTACTGCGGGGAGCCGAGCACCATGCCGGGGCGGGTCATCGCCCCGTCGCCGCCGTCGAACGTGGCCAGCCCGAAGTCGGTGAGCAGCACCCGCCCGTCATGTGCCATGAGCACGTTCTGCGGTTTGACGTCGCGGTGCAGCACCCCGGCCGTGTGCGCGGCCCGCAACGCGCCGAGCAGGGCCAGGCCGATCCGGGCCGCCTCGGCCGGAGCCAACGGCCCCCCGGCGTCCAGCACGTCCTGCAGGGTGCGGGACGGGACGTACTCCATCACGATCCAGGGGCTGTCCTCGGCCGGGACGACGTCGTAGAGCCGGACCACGGCGGGATGGTTGAGCCGGGCCGCGGCGCGCGCCTCCCGCAGGGTGCGCGAGCGCAGCTCGGCCCGCTCGTGGTCGGCCAGCCAACTCGGCGGCACGACCTCCTTGACCGCGACCTCTCGGTGCAACATCTCGTCGCGGGCCCGCCACACGCGGCCCATGCCCCCGCGACCCACCAGGTCGAGCAGCCGGTACCGACCGGCGATCAGCACCTGCGCACGCTCCTCCTCAGCCGCTGTCCGGGATACACCCTAACCAGCGGATCGGGAGTCACCTATCGGTCGTCCGCCTCGGCTCAGCAGGCGGCGTGGTCGGCCGCGGCGAGCAGATTGCCCTCCGGGATGGCGATCCGGGTACGTCCGCCCGCCAGTCGGGCGGCGATCCGGCGGGCCTGAAGTGGGCCGTGCTCGCGTCTGGCGGTGGTGTAGCTGGCGGCGGTGCGGGCCGCGATGGTGGCCCAGCCGTACCGCTCGACGACCATGCTGCGCGCCCGGCGGGCGACCCGCCGGGCGAAGACCTCGTCGCCGAGGAGGTGGCCCACCGCGCCGGCGAGGGCGTCCGGGTCGCTGTGCGGGAACGTCACGCCGGTCACGCCGGGCTCGACGATCTCGGCGAGCCCGCCGGTGCGGGCCACCGCGAGTGGCGCACCGGCGGCCGCCGCCTCCAGCGCCACCATGCCGAACGGCTCGTAGAGGCTGGGCACCACGGTGGCGTCGGTGGCGCCGAGCACCGCCGGCAGTTGGGTGGCGTCGAGGAAGCCGGTGAAGTGGACGGTCGAGCAGAGCGCGAGCCGGCGGGCCTCGTCCTCCAGCTCGGCGCGGTACGGGCCGTCGCCGGCGATCACCACGCGCAGCCCGGGATGCCGCTCGCGCAGGCGGGGCACCGCGTGCACCAGGTGCTGTACGCCCTTCTCGTAGACCAGCCGGCCGGCGTACCCGACGAGCGGGCCGTCCGCGGCGAACCGGGCCCGGGCCGAGGCGACCGCGCGTGGCCGGGCCCGCCAGGCCCGGTTGTCGACCCCGTTGGGTACCACGTCGACCTGGCTGGCCGGGAGGTCGAACAGCGCGGTCACCTGCTCGCGCATGTACGCCGAACAGGTGATCACCCGGGTGGAGGAGCCGCTGAGCCAGTGCTCGACGCCGTGGATGGTGCGGTTCATCTCCTCGGGCAGCCAGCCCTGGTGCCGGCCGGCCTCGGTGGCGTGGATGGTGGTGA
>NZ_JBSFYP010000143.1:0-4196 GCF_053599835.1 Micromonospora sp. NPDC005163 | reverse complement strand
GGCGTCCGGCACTGGTTCGCTCTCGGTGCCGACCCGCAGGTCGGCTCGTACGATCAGCATCCCGCGCCCGTCGATGGGCAGATCGGTGTGGCTGCGCACCATCGGATTGGCGGCGTTGCCGACGGTCCACACGATCAGATCGGAGTCGAACTCCTGCCCGGTCGACAGCACCACGTGACCGTCGCGCGCGGAGATCAATTGGGCATTGAGGTGTATGCGTGCCCCGCGCTTCTCCAGCGACCGCACTACCCATTGCCCGGGTCCGTCGGAGACCTCGGGAAGGATCCGGTCCCGGGCCTCCACCAGGTGGAACTGCAGCTCGGCAGGGTTCAGCTCGGGGTACGCCCGCATCAGCGACGTCGCCAGGGACAGCAGCTCACCGAAGCCCTCGACGCCGGAGAACCCACCGCCCACGAACGTCACGGTGAGCAGCCGCCGGCGCAGCGGCCCCGGCTCGAGCGTCGAGGCCCGGTCGAAGGCGGTCAGCAGCCGATCCCGGATCGCCACCGCCTCCTCGACGTGCTTCATGCCGATCGCCTGCTCCGCTACGCCGGGAATGGCCAGCTTGCGGGTCACCGCGCCGGCGGTGACGACGATGATGTCGTAGCCGAGCGCGAACTCCGGACCCTCGGCCGGCTGCACAGTAGCCGTCCTGTGTGCATGGTCTACCGCAACGACCGCACCCGAAATGAGCGTGGCCCGGCGTAGGTGCCGGCGCAGCGACACCGCGGCGTGTCGCGCCTCGACCGATCCGGCCAGCACCTCGGGAAGAAACGGCTGATACGTCATGTACGGGCGCGGATCGACCACGACGACCCGTGCCTCGTCCCGCCGAAGCTTCTTCTCCAGCTTCCAGGCCGTGTAGAAGCCGGCGTAGCCGCCGCCGGCCACCAGAATCGTTCGCACGGTGTCCTCTGTTTCTCTCGCAGTCGACACCTATATGACCAGGTAGCGCGCTGGTTTGTGACGTCGGCGGATCAGGCCAGTCCGGACACCGCTGCGGTCTCCTCAGGTTTATCATCCACAGTACGTGATCGAGGCCCTCGGTCGAGGCGCTGACCGTGAGCACGGCGGCCAAGGTGCCGTCGCGCCGCAGCACGGCGGAGGTCTGGCCGTTCGTGTTCGCCCACCCCACGTCGAGGCCGTCCCAGAACCAGGTGATCGCGTTCAGGAACTTCGCCACGCGCACCACTCCCACCAGCGGCCGGCGGGCGACGCCCAACGCGCCGTTGCCGTCGGACAGGCTGGTCACGTTCCCCGCGAAGAGCCGCTCCAGCGCGGTCATGTCGCCCGAGCGGGCGGCCGCGATGAACGTGGTCAGCAGCTCCCGTTGTGCGGTGGTGTTCGCTGGTGTGCGCGGGACGGCGTGACCGAGCGTCCCGCTTCAAACCTGCAGCGGCAGTCCGTCGTGATGTAGACGAAAGCCGTCAAGAACAGCGGGATCGACCGCGAGACGCAGGTTAGGAAGCTGTTGCGCGATTCGTTCGAACATGATCCGGCTCTCCAGCCGGGCCAGGTGGGCGCCGAGGCAGAAGTGGATCCCGTGCCCGAAGGCGATGTGCTTGCGAACGTCGGTGCGGTGGATGTCGAACACGTGCGGCCGGTCGAACACTGTGGGGTCACGGTTGGCTCCCCACAACGACAGTCCCACGCGGTCGAACGCAGGGATCCGCCCA
Organism: Micromonospora sp. NPDC005163; assembly: GCF_053599835.1. Lineage (NCBI taxonomy): Bacteria > Bacillati > Actinomycetota > Actinomycetes > Micromonosporales > Micromonosporaceae > Micromonospora > Micromonospora sp. NPDC005163. The sequence goes on along the minus strand of NZ_JBSFYP010000143.1, from coordinate 2,520 downwards.
CCAGCTATCTCGACGTCCTCGAGGGCAAATCGCGGTGGCACGATCTCGACCGGGCCCCGGAACCGGAGTGTCTCCTCGACCACCGCTGCCGCCAGCAGCGGATCGTCCCGCAGTGCCTGCCATTGGTCGGGATGGGTGAGCAGGAGTCGAATGCCGTTGCTGATCAGGTCGACGGTTGTCTCCTGGCCGGCGATGAGCAGCAGCTGCACCAGCGCCACCAGTTCGTCCCGGTCGAGTCGGTCGCCCTGTTCCTCGTGGGCCACCAGTTGCGATATCAGGTCATCGGCGGGGACGGCCCGCCGCCGGGCCGCCAGCTCGTCGAGGTATGCCGCGAATGCCAGCGTGGCGGCCGAGCTGTCGATGCTGGCCGACACGATCGCCGCCGACCAGGCGCGGAACTGTGGCCGGTCCGGTTCCGGAATGCCGACCAGCTCGGCGATGACGTTGACCGGCACCGGGTCGGCAAGGTCGGCGATCCCGTCGATCCGTCCCTGCTGGCGCGCCCGCGCGACCAGCCGGTCGGCGAGTTGGCTGATCCACGGCTCCAACCGGGCCACTGCCCGTGCCGTGAAGCCGCCGCTGACCAGCCCACGCAGGCGGGTGTGGTCGGGCGGATCAAGGCTGATGAGCTGGCGGGCCTCGATCCTCGCTACCTCCGACAGTTCGTGCCGGGCGGGTTGCCTACCGCCGGGGCAACGCCGGTGAACCTCGTGTCCGATCGCCGGGTGACGCAGCCCTTCCAGCACATCGGCATGTCCGGCGATCATCCAGAACCGGTTGCCTGCGGGATCGATCTGAAGGACCGGCTTGCCAGTGGCTCGCACCCGGTCGTAGAACCTGTGCGGGTCACGGCGCACCACCGGATCCCACAACTCCGAGACGCCGAACTCGGTGGCCACGTCGCCTCCATCAGCGGGAAGTGCACTGTGTGCTCCGGTCGCCTTGCGCATCCTGTCGGATGGCGCACGTTTGGTCACCACGTCGTGTGTCTGGCTTCGGAGCGGACGGCTGACGGCCGACCAGCCAGGCCTGTTGAGCGCTAACATAGAGATGTTTCCGGCACGTGTCAATCGAGCGTTTTTGCTTGCCCGACGGCACTGTCGACCTTAGAGTTAGCGCTCACATTGGTTGGTGATCAAGGCCCCCCGCCGCTGACTCAGCGCCTTCCGTGGGCCGCCGCGGGCACCGGCGTCTGTGGGCCAGCACAACGGTTTAGTGGAGGAGCTTCGATGAGATAGCGCCAACCCATCGACGAGCCTTGTCACGGCTTGGAGGGCGGAACGCGCCGAGCACCGCGGCGTCCCTCCTTGCAGTCGCCGGGCTCGCGCCGCACGCATGACACCTGCACACGAGACGGACCGCCACGGGGGCCAACCGTCGACAACTCCCTGAGCGACTACCCCAACACGCCCAGCGGCATCCCGCCCGCTACTGGCCGACCGCTGTCATCCGGGCCCATCATTCGCTCGGTCATCGCTACCTCCGTCCGGCATGACAGCTGACCACCCCGGCCGAGGCCAATCCATCAAGCGGATCGACCGCGAGCAAGAGGCTGGCCGAGCGGTCAGTACCGACCGACATGTGAGGACGATTCCAAGTGACCCAACCCGACAAGCGCCCCATCAGTCGGCGCAAAGTTCTTCAGGCATCAGCCATCGGTGTGGCCGCGGCGGCCACCGCAGGCGCGTTGCCAGCGACAGCCGCCGAGGCGGCACCAGCCGTCGAGGCGGCAGCAGGCCTGAGCGCGCTCGCCGCGACCCCGGCCGATCTCGGCCCCGGCGCTACCGCCCCGGTCAGGCCGTTCCAGCTGCGGGAGGTGAAGCTGGGCGACGGACTGCTCCAGGAGAAGCGCGACCGCATGAAGGCCTGGCTCCGGCAGTTCGACGAGCGGCGGTTCCTCGTGCTGTTCAACAACCAGGCTGGTCGGCCGAACCCGGCGGGCGTTTCCGTCCCGGGGGGCTGGGAGGACGGTGGACTGCTCAGCGGCCACTGGGCTGGCCACTTCATGACGGCCTTGGCGCAGGGCTACGCGGACCTTGGCGAGCCGATCTTCAAGAGCAAGCTCGACTGGATGGTCGGCGAACTCGCGGCGTGCCAGGCTGCGATCACCGCGCGGATGGGCGATGGCGGTCCGGGCGGTGAGGAGCCGCAGGAGCCGCAGATCGGCCGGGTGCCGGGCCGCTTCGGCAGCGCGCTCCGTCTGAATGGTCCCAGTCGGGCGCAGCATGTGACCCTTCCGCAGGAGGCGATCAGCCAGCTCGCCGACTTCACGATCGCCACCTGGGTGAACCTCGCGGCCACTCAGAGCTGGAGCCGGCTGTTCGACTTCGGTCAGAACACCACGGTCAACATGTTCCTGACTCCGCGTGCTGGGGTTACCGGAAACGTGCCGCGGTTCGCGATCACGGTCAGCGGTGGTGGTGGGGAGCAACGGATCGACGGTAACGCGGCGTTGCCGACCAACCAGTGGGTGCACCTGGCCGTCACGCTCACCCAGCAGACCGGCACGCTGTACGTGAA
>NZ_JBSFYP010000142.1:0-4216 GCF_053599835.1 Micromonospora sp. NPDC005163 | reverse complement strand
CCGCTTCTTTCCCATGCTCTCCATGATGCTGGACATCCTCCCGGAGACCCCCGGTCCCCTGATCTCGGATGTCCGTCAAAACGGGGCAGGCCCACACCGCCCACCCGACCGCCGCCTGGACTACCCATCAGGCCCGCAACCTGGTGCTGGACCTCGGTGACCGTATGACACTGTTCCGGTTCCTGATCCGCGACCGCGACGCCAAGTTCACCGCGTCGTTCGACACGGTGTTCGCCGCCGAAGGCATCGACGTGGTGAAGACTCCGCCACGCACCCCCAGGGCGAACGCGTACGCGGAACGCTTCGTGCGCAGTGTCCGGGCCGAGCGCACCGACCGGGTATTGATCTCCAACGAACAGCACGCCCGTACCGTGTTACGCGACTATGAGGACCACTTCGACCGGCACCGGCCGCACCAGAGCCTGGATCAGCATCCACCCGACTACGACCCCGGTGTGGTCGTCGCGATCGACAAGCCGATCCGGCGGCGCCGCGTCCTGGACGGCGTGATCAACCAGTATCACCGGGCAGCTTGAGCTACTCGCAAATTCGCAGCCCACAAGCCTTAAACAGAGTTTGGCACCGTACAGGCAGGTAACGGTAGACCGAGCGCAGCGACTTGCCGATCCTCTCGGCGAGCAGTTCAGGGTCCAGGTTCGGCTCCTTGCGCAGCCAGTAGGCCACTGCCTGCGCGGTTGCCTGGGGCACCTCCGAGTCCTCGTCGGCGTTCGCGTCGTCGCCGGCAGCGTCCTGATCGCCGTCGTCCGTCTCCTCGTCGGCGTCATCGCCAGTGGCGTCCTTGTCGTCCTCGCTCCCGTCTGCCGGGTCCGCGACGGCCGGTTCGCCCGGCGGCACGGCTTCAGGCGGGCCAGCGTCGCGGCTCTCGGCGATCTGCTGGCGGCCGCTCGGGGCCGGCTCAGGGTTCTCCTCTGGCTCTGGTTTCGGCTCCTGCCGGTCATCGCCTGGCGTGTCCGCCGCCGACGCGGTGGGCGCTTGCGGTGGGGAGGGGGCGGGCTCAGGTGACGGTGGTGCGTCGGCGAGGCGTTTCATGGCTCGTGCTGAGTGTCGGCGCCGGCGGATTGACCAGATCAGCGGGTCGGTGGCGGGTGGGTTCGATGATCAGGATGTTGAACAGGTGGCGTAGTTCGTTGACGGTCAGCGCGACCAGTTCGTTCGGGTCGTGGTGGGGTTGAGCGGTCGTCGCGGCGGCGAGGAACGCATGGGCGAGGATCGTCAGGGTGGTCCAGCGGTGCCAGGACGTCCAGCGGCGGTGTTGGTGCTGGTCCAGGCCGAGGCCGGTCTTCGCGGCTTGGAATGACTCTTCGATCTTCCAGCGGTGGCCGGCCACCGCGACGAGGGTGCGTAGCGGGACGGGTTCGACCGACCAGCAGCGGTAGAAGGCCAGCTCACCGTTTTTGCGGTTGCGGCGGATCAGCAGCCAGTGGTGCCCGCCGTGCAGGTCGGCGGCGTGCGGCAGGGCGGTGAACGACCAGTCGTAGTAGCGGTGTCCCTTCGCGCCTTGACCGGCGGACATCCGCTGCCAGGCGGTCGTAGGAAGACCGGCGGCCAGTACGTCGACGCGGTAGACGCCCAGGCCGGTGATCACCTGATGTGAACAGGCCACCGCCAGGACGTAGCCCAGTCGCAGCTGACGCAGTCGGGCGGCCAAGCGCGGATCGTTGCCGTACGCCTCGTCGCCGGCCGCCCACCGGCAGGGCAGCCCGCTGCTCACAGCCGTCTCGATCATCCGGGCCGCCAGTTGCGGCTTGGTAGCGAAGCGCACCTGTTCGGGGACACCGGCCTCGGCCCGGCGCTCAGGGTCGTCGCACCAGGATTTCGGCAGGTAGAGGGCCGCGTCGAGCATCGCGTGACCAGCCTCGGTGGCGTAGACGAGGTGCACGGCGAGCTGGCAGTTCTCGATCTTCCCGGCGGTACCCGAGTACTGCCGCTGGACACCGACGGTATGCCGGCCCTTCTTCAGATCCCCCGTCTCGTCGATGACCAGCACCGCCTCGGCCTCGCCGAGGTGCTCACCGACGAACTCGCGGACATCGTCACGGACCGCGGCGTCGTCCCACTTCACCCGGGTCAACAGGTCCTGCATCCCGTCCGGGCTCGCGTCTCCCGCATGCTCCGCGATCGTCCAGCAGTTCTTCGACGGCAGCGGCGCCAGCAGGCCCCGAACGCGCGGTGGCTTGAAGACATGTTCCAGGCGGGACTCTGTTGCGTTGGTCGTTAGCAAGATCGAGGCAGGCTTGACCGGTGAAGCTGTCGAACCGTCCCCGCCCCTGGCTACCACCGAAGTCCGCGTTCGCCGGGTTCCGGTTCCCGCCCGAGGTGATCGCCGTCGCGGTCCGGTGGTACCCGCGCTACAACCTGTCCTACCGAGACTTTGAAGAACTGCTGGTCGAACACGGCATCGAGATCGACCACGTCACCGTCTACCGGTGGGTGCAGCGATTCACGCCGCTGCTGGCCGACGCCGCCCGATTCAGCCGGCACTCACCAGGCGACAGGTGGTTCGTCGACGAGACCTACGTCAAGGTCAACGGTGTGCGGCGCTACGTCTACCGCGCGACAGACCAGTACGGGCAAGTCATCGACGTACTGGTCTCGACCCGCCGGGACGCCGACGCGGCCAGGCGGTTCTTCCAGCAGGCGCTGTCGGCGTTGAAGCTCAGACCGACTGACGTGGTCACCGACGCCGCCGCGGTCTACCCCGCCGTGCTGGACGAGCTCGTCCCGTCGGCGTGGCACCACGTCGAGCAGCACGCGAACAACCCGATCGAGGCTGATCACAGCCAGCTAAAACACCGGCTACGACCGATGCGCGGCCTACGAACCGATCCGACCGCGCAGGTGATCATCACCGGACATGCCTTCATCCAGAATCTCCGACGCGACCACTACGAACTCGGACTCGACGCCCCCTCTGCCAAGCGCATGGCGGCAGCGTTCACCGAACTCGCCCGGGCGATCTGACCTCCGACCAAACCGGGGTTCAACACGTCCGCCGATCAGACAACGCAACAGCGCCGTCACGGCACGGTTGAGTCAGCTCGCTCATCGCAGCGGGAACGGGCAGGATGGCCGTATGCGTCTGGTGTCATTGCTGCCGTCCGCGACGGAGATCGTCTACGCCCTCGGCCTGGGTGACGACCTGGTTGGGGTGACGTTCGAGTGTGACGTGCCGCCCGCCGCACGGGGCGACAAGACCGTCGTGGTCGGCGGCCGGGACACCCGCGGCCTCACTCCGCACGAGATCGACGCCTACGTTAAGGCCCAGATGGCAGCAGGCAGCGACCTCTACACCCTGCACGGGGACGCGCTGGCCGGCCTGAAACCTGAGCTGATCCTCACGCAGGACCTCTGCCGAGTGTGCGCCCTGCCCTCAGGCCAGGTCTCGGACGCCTTGGACTACCTCGGCTGCCGCGCCGACGTACTGTCCCTGGACCCGCACACGCTCGACGAGGTCCTCGACACGATCCTTGCGGTAGGCGTCCGGGCCGGCGTACCCGAACGGTCCGAAGCGCTGGTAACCGGCCTGCGCGCCCGGCTCAAGGCCGTCGCGGCGGCGGTCGCCGGCCGGCCGCGGCCCCGCGTCGCGGTCGTGGAGTGGGTCGACCCGCCGTTCACCGCCGGGCACTGGGTGCCCGACCTGGTGCGAAGCGCCGGCGGCAACCCGGTTGCCGCCCGCCCCGGTGCCCGGTCGGTGCAGACAACCTGGCAGGAACTCAGTGACGCCGCTCCCGACGTCGTACTCGTCACGCCCTGTGGATTCCACCTCGACGGCGCGGCGCAGCAGGCCGAAACGGTCGCGCCGAGGTTTCCCGGGGCCGCGGTGTGGGCGATCGACGCGGACGGCCTCGTCGTACGCCCGGGTCCGCGGCTCGTCGACGGCGTCGAAGCGATCGCCGCGATCCTGCACCCCGACGCCGTGCCCGAACCGCCCGTGGGCACCGTCGCCCGGGTGGTATGACGCCGGATAACCCTCTACAGCCGGTGGTTCCCGCTGACGTCACGACCCTGTGCCGTGCCAATTCTTTGTGCAGGGCCTGTGAGCTGGCGTTTCCCGGCCATGGTCAGGCTGCTGCTGCTGCTCGGCTGTACTCGTTGATCAGTGTCCCGTACCGGGTTTGATGGAGACATCGAAACCTGGGAGGAAACCAGCGATGCCCGCACCGAAGAAGTACAACGATGAGCTGCGTGAGCGTGC
>NZ_JBSFYP010000141.1:0-4895 GCF_053599835.1 Micromonospora sp. NPDC005163 | reverse complement strand
CGCCGGTCGGCGGCGCCGGCGAGGAGGCCGGGGCGCCGGCGGCGGCGCTCGGCGTGCTGGCCCTCTACGACCGGCTGGGCGCGGACGAGTTCGACGACGACGACCTGGTCACCCTGCGCACCTTCGCCGGGCACGCGGCGGTGGCGGTGGACAACGTCCGGGTGCACGAGGAGGCGCAGCGGCTCTCGCTCACCGACCCGCTCACCGGGCTGTGGAACTACCGCTACCTGCGCGAGTCGATCCGGCGGGAGGTGGAACGGGCCAGCCGGTTCAGCCGGATGCTCAGCGTCCTCGCCCTCGACCTGGACCGGTTCAAGGACGTCAACGACACGTACGGGCACGCGGCGGGGGACACCGTGCTGGCCGAGTTCGCCCGGCGGGTGCGCGGCGAGATCCGGGAGGTCGACCTCGCGTTCCGGCAGGGCGGCGAGGAGTTCGTGCTGTTGCTGCCGGAGACCGACGCCCGGGGTGCGGCGATCGTGGCGGAGCGGCTGGGCGCGGCGGTCCGCGAGACGCCGGTCGCCGTCGAGGCGTACGCGGGGCCGGTCGTGGTGACCGTGTCGGTCGGCATCGCCGTCTATCCGGACCACGGCAGCACCGGGCGGGAAGTGCTGGAGGCCGCCGACGACGCGCTCTACGCTGCGAAGGCCGCCGGCCGGGACACCTACCGGGTCGCCGAGGTGTACCCGGACGTGCCGAGGCGGGAGATCCCCGTCCCGGCGGGGGCGATGAGCCCACCGGACGGGCTGCCGCGCGCCGGCCGGCCCGTGCAGGCCACCTGGGAGCCGGGCGGACCCGCCCGGTCGGAGCCGGCTGCGGGCGTACCCGAATCGTCGCCGGCGGGGCCGACGCACGCCCGGCCGGAACCGGCCGACGGCGGGGCGGACAGCGCCGGGGACGCGGCCCGACCCGGCCCGGAAGCCGGCGGGTCGGGGTCAGGCGGCGGCGCGTCTTCTGGGCCACACCCGCCGCGGCAGAGCCGTGGCCGATAGTCTCGCGGCATGTCGGAGCACTCAGCGAACCCCTCATCGACGGTCGCCGCAACCGGCCGTCCCCTGGCGGTCAAGGCCGTCATCCCGGCCGCCGGACTGGCCACCCGGTTCCTGCCGGCCACCAAGGCGGTGCCCAAGGAGCTGCTGCCGGTGGTGGACCGGCCGGTGTTGCAGTACATCGTCGAGGAGGCCGCCCAGGCCGGCATGGGCGACGTGTTGCTGATCACCGGTCGGGGTAAGACGTCGATGGTGGACCACTTCGACCGTCGCCCCGACCTGGAAACCAGGCTGGAGGAGAAGGGCGACGCCGAGCGGCTGGCCGCAGTGCGCCGGCCCAGTGACCTGGCCGAGATCTACACCGTCCGGCAGCCGGAGCAGCTCGGGCTCGGCCACGCCGTCGGGTACGCCGAGGCCCACGTCGGCGACCAGCCCTTCGCGGTGCTGCTCGGCGACGAGTTCGTCAAGCCGTCCGAGCCGCTGCTGCCGGCCATGCTGGAGCTGCAGGCCCGCACCGGTGGCGTGGTGCTCGCCTTCTTCGAGGTCGACCCGGCCGACACCAAGCGGTACGGCATCGCCTCCGTCGAGCCGGCCGAGGCGGAGCTGACCGACATCGGCGAGGTCGTCAAGGTGACCGGCATGGTGGAGAAGCCGCAGCCGGAGGACGCGCCGAGCAACCTCGCGGTGCTGGGCCGCTACGTGCTGCCCGGCACGATCTTCGACGCGATCCGGCGGACAAAGCCGGGCAGCGGCGGTGAGATCCAGCTGACCGACGCGATGGAGCTGCTGCGCACCGAGGGCACGCCGGTGCACGCGATCGTCTACCGGGGCACCCGCTACGACACCGGAATGCCGTTGGGCTACCTCCAGACGGTGGTGCAGATCGCCGCCGAGCGCGACGACATGGGCGCCGAGTTCCGCTCCTGGCTGGCCGGCTTCGTCAAGGCCGATGCGGCAGGCGGATCTGGTACATGACCGCGACGGCCGACGCCGAGGCGGCCGCGAACGAGTTGACGCCGCTCGCCGACTACCTGGGCAGCGTGCTGCGCAGGTTACGAGCGCTGCCGCCACTCGACCTCGACCTCACCCAGGCGTACGGCAACGTCCTCGCCGAGGACGTCGTCGCGCCGCACGCCTTTCCGGCCTTCGACCAGGCGGCCGTGGACGGGTACGCGGCCCGCTGGGAGGACATTTCCGGAGGGGGCCGGGGCCCCAGCTACGTCCCGGCCCCCTCCGGCACGCCCGGCGGCCGGACCATCCGGCTGAACGTGGTCGGCGACCTCGGCGCGGCGAGCTGGCGGCCCGTCCGGCTCACCCCGGGCTCGTGCTTCTCGGTGGCCGCCGGGGCGCCGCTGCCGGTCGCCGCCGACGTGGTGGTCCCGGTGGAGTGGACCGACCAGGGCATGGCCGCGGTGGAGATCTTCCGTACCCCCAAGCGGGGGTACGGGGTACGCCGCGCCGGTGAGGAGCTGCCCGCCGGCACCCTGCTCGCCCGGGCCGGCACGTACGTCTCCCCGGCCCTGGTCGCGGTCTTCGCCGCCACCGGCATCGGGCACGTGGTGGTCCGGCCCAGCCCACGCGTGGTGATCGTGGCCACCGGCGACGAGCTGGTCGACGTGGGCCGGGGCAGCCAGCCCGGGCAGGTGGTGGACGCGAACTCGCACGCGCTGACCGCCGCCGCGGCCGAGGTGGGGGCGCTGGCGTACCGGGTGGGCATCTGCGACGACGACCCGGAGGGGCTGCGCGGGCTGCTGGAGGACCAGACCCTGCGCGCCGACCTGATCATCACCACCGGGGGGACCGGCACCGGCCCGGGGGACATGGTGCGCCGGATCCTGTCCCGCCGGGAGGGCGGCCGGGCGGGGCCGGTCACCTTCACCGACGTGGCGCTCTATCCCGGCACCGCGCTCGGTTTCGGCACCGTCGGCGCCGAGGAGGTGCCGGTGGTCTGCCTGCCCGGCGACCCCGGCGCCGCTCTGATCGGCTTCGAGGTGCTGGCCCGTCCCGCCATCCAACTGCTCGCCGGCGCCGAGCCGGTGTTCCGGCCCAGCGTGCGGGCGCACCTGCTGGAGACCGTGTCGTCACCCGGCGGGCTGCGCGAGTTCCGGCCCGCCCACGTCGCCGAGCGGCGCGGCGGCGGGTACACGGTGCAGCCGCTCAGCGGTGGGCCGTTCACCCTCTCCGGGCTGGCCGAGGCGAACGGGCTGCTGGTGCTCGGCGAGCGGGTCACCACCGCCGCCGCCGGCTCCACGGTGGACGTCCTGCTGCTTGACCGTCGCCGGTGACGGTGTCCCGGTCTCCCGCCGGCAGGTGTTGCGGTGCGTCGGGGCGATCGGTGGTCCGCCTCCCGGCCCCACGAACATGAGGCCCTCTGCGCGGAGGACGGTGGGTCGACTTGCGCGCTACACGGTCCCGCACGGGAGACTGTGCGGGTGAGTCTCTTCGGCCCCGAGCGGGCGCCCGGCTGGCCGGCGGTGCTGGTCGACGGCCCGGTGCTGCTGCGGCCCTACCGGCGCTCCGACGCGGGGGCGTGGTCGGAGGTACGGCGAGGCAACCGGGCCTGGTTGTCACCCTGGGAGTCGTCGCTGCCCGGCGACTGGGACGAGCTGAACTCGCCAGCCGCGTTCCGCTGGGTGCACCGTGACCAGCGGCGTTCGGCCCGCGAGGGCGAGGGCATGCCGTTCGCGGTCTGCCTGCGCGAGGCCGACCGGGACCGGCTGGTCGGGCACCTCAACGTGGGCAGCATCGTGCGGCGGGCCCTGTGTTCCGGGTACGTCGGCTACTGGGTGGACGCCCGGGTGGCCGGCCAGGGCGTGATGCCGACCGCGCTCGCGCTGGCCGTGGACCACGCGTTCGGCCCCGGCGGGCTGCACCGGGTGGAGGTGAACATCCGCCCCGAGAACCGGCCGTCCCGGCGGGTGGTGGAGAAGCTGGGCTTCCGCGAGGAGTCGTACCACGTGCGCTACATGCACATCGACGGCGCATGGCGGGACCACATCGGATACGCGATGACCAGTGAGGAGATTGCTGCCGAGGGTGGTCTGCTGGCCCGATGGCACCGGGTTCGCGCCAACGCGCGGTAGGAGGCTGCCGGGAAATCCCGGGCGAGCGAGGCTGGGCCGCCGTAGCCGGGACGGGATTCCCGACGGCCTCTCCGTCGTCCCACGGACGGGATCGGCGCGGCGCGGCGGCATCCCGGTCGGTGCGCCGTAACCTCAAGTAACTGCAAGCTTCGGCAAGCACTGCCCATCCGGACGATCCACTCGGCCGGGCGCGATCGGTGGAAGATCCTGCGGTCGGGTGGTGGTTGCTCCGAATTAGGTGACGGGAGGGGTGAGGGTGCCGACCTCGGTGCTCCTCGCCGTCCTCGCCGCCGCCGGCCTGCTCGCCCTGGCCCCGGCGCTGGTCCGCCGGTACGACGCCACAGAGCGGCTGGTGGCGGAGCGGGCGCAGTCGACGGCGCGGGTGCTCCAGCGCCGCCGACGGCGCCGCACTGTGCCGGGGCGCCGGCCCGTGCACCCGCCGCGCTCACTTGTTGTCACCCTCAGTGAGGATGCCGCTACCGGAGCGTTGACCGCGCCGGTCTCCGCGCCTCCGGCAGGCCGCCGTTCCGGCCGGCTGCGGGCCGTGCCGCCCGCATCGAAGCGGTCCCGCCGCCGCCCGCCGCCCCGCCGGCAGCACACCCCTGCCGTGTACCGGCGGCGCCGCGTCCTCGCCGCCCTGCTGCTGCTCAACGTCGTCGAGTTGATCGGCGTGCTGTTCGTCAGCCCCGGCTTCTGGATCGGCTTCTCGGTCACCTTCATGCTGCTGGCCGTGTACGTCGTCCACCTGCGCGGTCGGGCCCTGGCCGGCCGCCGCCGGCGCCGGGCCCGGGCCCGCGAGGCGGCCTGGCTGGCAGCCCGGCAG
>NZ_JBSFYP010000140.1:0-4968 GCF_053599835.1 Micromonospora sp. NPDC005163 | reverse complement strand
ACACTCGGATGGCGAACTCCCGCAGAAGCCCTCAACGATCACCTACTATCAATCCAAACAAGCGGTGTTGCGACGACCCCTTGAACCCGGGCAGTACACGTCGTTCCGGTTCACCACCCACCTGCTCGACGCCGGTATCGACGCCTCGACCGGCAGCGTCGGCGACGCCCTGGACAACGCGCTGATGGAATCCACCATCGGCCTCTACAAGACCGAACTGATCAAACCCCGAGGCCCGTGGCGCAGCCTCGCCCAGGTCGAACTGGCCACCGCCGAGTGGGTCGACTGGTACAACAACCAGCGCCTGCACTCCGCCATCGGACACGTCCCACCCACCGAATACGAATCGATGTTCTACGCTCAACCCCAGCCCCGCGAGGTGGTTGGAGCCAACAGCTGAGGTCTCCACAGAACCCGGGGCGGTTCATCCCAGCCGCTGAAACCTATTAACCAAGATCGCCGGAAACACCGTTAGGGAGACAGCCCCGCACCACCGTTCGTGGAGCGGTTGAAAGTCTGGGGTCTGTTTCGGTGACGGTGGTTCCGGTTCCAGGCTGAGTCCGGTCTGGGCGAGGAAGCCGGGGATCAGGTCGGGTCGGTACTGGATACGCTTGAGTCGGTTGCGGATGATCGCGGCGAGATGGTCCACGCTGTCGACGGCGATGTTGCCCGGGCTGGACTTCATCGTTGACCACAGGTCCTCGACGGCCCAGATCTTTCACGATCTTGGAGTGCCGGTGAGATATCGATGGTTGCCGCTTGGTTCGTGGTGGTTTCGGTGTTCGGGCGTGGTGACAGCCCGGCTGGTGGCCGGGTTCGGCCCTGGTATCCCCTTCGCGGGCCGGGTGGGCGGGGCCTCTCGTCTGGTCGGGGCGGGTGGGATTGCCGTTACGGCGGGGTGACCATGCGTGGATCTTGTTCCAGGCGAGGATGAGGTCGGTCTGGTGCGGGTGGGTGTCGTCGAGGCGGGTCAGCCGTTTACGGGCGCGGCGCACGAGGCGGGCTGGCGCGTTGAGTAGCACTCGGCGCAGGGTGGCCGGGCTGGCTTAGCGCAGCCCGGACTGTTCGGCCAGCAGCCGCAGCAACGGGGCGCCGACCGCACCGATCAGCCCTGACGCCCCGGTGGTCAGCGTCAGTCCGCGGGCCCAGGCGTTGACGCGTTGTTCGATGCGTCGCTTACGCCGCAATCGTTTGGCACGCGCAGCCTTCATACGCAACCTGGTCGATGTCGTACGCTTCACCTGGCAGGTGCCGCCCTTCTGGAAGATTCTCGATCTAGGCAATCCAGATCATTCCAGGTAGGACGGCACCTCCTTTACGTCAGGGCCGGCAAATCAGCCGTCACGCCATCGAGCCCATGAATTCGTGAGGCTGGATGTCGGCGAGCCGTCCGATTCTGCTAACAGAGCGGACGCCCTTTCGCGTCGCCCGACGTGGTCGTCTTACCAGCTCGCCAGACCTCCTTCCGCGCTCCGACACCCGAGGCTCGGATGCGCCGGGTCAGCCCATGTGCTGGTCGTCAGACGTCACGAACGTCCGCAGATGGTCAACCGCCGCAGAGAGCGCGTCCTGAAGGGGGCCGATGTCCCGGGCGACCTGAGCGAGGAGCATGCCACCTTGATACGCCGCGAGGAACATGTCGGCGAGCCGCGCGGGGTCGGCGGACGCGTCGATGCGGCCGAGTTGCCGCATGCGATCGAGCCCGACGCGGAAGATCTCGCGCCACTGCGCGAACACCTCCGCGAGCCGGTCCTGCACGTCGAGATCGGTCTTGACGATCTCGCTCGCGAGCGAGCCGAGGCTGCAGCCGGCCTCGAACGGACGCCCCGAGAGGACGTAGAAGTCCGTCCAGTCCTGGAAGGCCTCGACGGTGTCGAAGCTGGCAAACCGTTCGCTGCGATGGAAGCCGAGGACGCTGTCGGCCTGCCAGTCGATGACCGTCAGGACGAGGCTCTCCTTGGTGGGGAAGTAGTGACTCAGCTGCGATCCACTCACGCCTGCAGCGCGGCGGACGAGCTCGTTGTTGGTTGCGTGGACCCCTTTGCCGTAGATCAACGCCGCCGCATGCTCCAGTATCCGCTCGCGCGTGGCCTGGCCCTTGGGAGTGAGCTTCTGGGCTGCATCCGCCCCGTTGTTCACCTGCATGTAATCAACATAACACAAACTGGGCTTGCGAGCCCATTTTTGATGGTGTTCACTCAAGCGAGTGGACGAAATCGTCCAGTAAAGTCACCCGGAGGTTCATCACCATGTCTCGCCTGACCGCTCCCGCGCGCGCCGACATGGACGCGAAGACGCAGGGCGCCCTCGACGCCATCGCGAAGCAGTTCGGCTTCGCGCCCAGCATGTTCACCACGCTCGCCGCGAACCCGACCGTGCTCGAGATCGTGATGGGCCTGCAGGGCAGCATCGCGAAGCTCCTGGACGCGAAGACGCGCCACACGATCGCCCTCGCGGTCTCTCAGTCGAACGGCTGCCACTACTGCCAGGCACTCCACGGTTTCATCTCGTCGAACCTCGGCGGTATGTCGGCGGAGGAGATTGAGCTCGCCCGCACGGGCACGTCCAGCGACCCGAAGCGCGCCGCCGTCGCGAAGTTCGCGCAGCACGTGATCGAGACGCGTGGCCAGGTCAGCGACGAGGACCTCGCAGCGATCCGCGAGGTCGGGTATATCGACCCGGAGATCCAGGCGATCGTCACGATCGTGGTCGTCACCCTGCTCACGAACTACCTCAACAACGTCAGCGACACCGTCGTCGACGTCCCCGGCGCCGACCACCAGTCGGCCTGACTTTCCTCTCCACCCGCCGTTCAAACGACAGAAAGCACGATGTTGAATCTCGACAAGCTGATCACGAAGCACCTCACCCGCTACTTCGACCCGAGCAAGAGGATCCCGGAGGAGACGTTCCAGCAGCTGCTGCGTTACCTGCACACCTCGCCGACGACGATCAACATCCAGCCGAACCGTTTCCACGTGCTGGAGACGCAGGATGGCAAGGACAAGCTCGCGGACGCACTGGTCGGCCGCTTCGCGGACAACGCGGAGAAGGTGCGCAACGCGTCGCACGCCATCGTCTTCACGACGCGCAAGGACATCCCCGACACGCACCTGCAGGAGATCTTCGAGAAGGAGCGCGCCGACGGGCGCTTCGCCGACCCGGAGATCCAGAAGGGATGGGAGGCGGGCGCCTCCAACTTCGTGGAGATCCAGACGGAGAACTATGGCGGGGACGTGCTCCACTGGCTTGAGAAGAACACCTACCTCGTCGTCGGCGCCACGATGATGGCCGCCGCATCCCTCGGGGTGGACGCGACGCCGATGGAGGGCTTCGACCGCACGACCGTGGACGCGGCCTTCGACCTAACCGACACCGACTACACGACCACGCTGCTTCTGGTGCTCGGCTACCCCGACGAGGCTCGGGTCTCCCGCCAGCCGGTCTCGCGGTTCGACGCGGAGAAGATCTTCACGCACATGTGACGGACGGGGCGGACATCGGACCGCGGTGCCGGCCCCGTTCACTTCGACTCGGTTGCCCGGCGTCCGCACCTCCTCGACGGACGCCGGGCAATCGACCCCCTAAGGACTTCGAGGAGGTCAAGATGCAGATTGATAAGGCAGTGCAGGATCGAGCCGCGGCCCGCGCCGCCGAGCTTCCCGGCTCCGAGCACACACACCAGTTCACCGGCGACTGGGAGGTATGGAAAGTCGGCGGCAAGGTGTTCATGCTGCAGACGTCCATGCCCGGCGAGCCCGTCGTGATCCTGAAAGCGGCTCCATCCGACGCGGAGGCGCTCCGCGCAGCTCACGCGAGCATCTCGCCCGGCTACCACATGAACAAGAAGCACTGGATCACGGTGCGGGCGGGTGCGGACGTCGAGCCCGCGCTTGTCGACAATCTCGTGACCGAGTCGTACCTCCTCGTGGTCGCCGGCCTGCCGAAGCAGAGCCGTCCCGTCAATCCCGCTTCGTTCCGCGTCCCGCCCTCCGCCGACTGATCACGCTGACGCCGACCGCGCCCAGAGCGCTGTTGCCCCTCATCCGAGCAGCGCCCGCACCGGCGCATGGCGCCCTTACGTGGCCGGCCGCGACGAGGACCTCACCGTCGGCGTCCTCATCGAGGCACACGTCCTCGACGACCGCCCGATCGAACCCCACCTGCCGATGAAATACCCTGGTCAAACGCACGCCGTGTTCCGATCTTCGGTGCCTGACCTTCGACAAGCCAGGAACCTATGCTGATCTTGGGACTTCGCCCAACATCAGTGGCCCCTTCGGGGCAGCTTCGCCTGGCGGGTAGGTGCGGTGCCGGCCGGGCGGTCCGTACGGTGTGAGAGTGATCGATGAGTTCAGTGCGCGGTACGCGGAGCTGGTAACGGGTTCCTACGACTGTGTGGACCGGATCGTGCTCAACGCCGGCTGTAGGGCGCCTGGGCCAGGTCTGCGACCGGTGGATCTACACCGCGTGCCTGTGCTTCGCTCTTGACGCCGACGAACAACGCCGATCCAGCTTCAGCTACGCCTACTCGATCTACCAGGTGGAGTACAGCCGTAATCTGCTGTTCCGCTCCGGCGCGCGGATGCAGCACCTGTTCGACCGGGTGGTCGACCGCAACCGCTCCCGCCTGGACGTGCCCGCGGTACGCACCAATCTCGGCGCCAAGAACCGCCCCACGGGACCGAGCCGGCGCGTCCAGCATCGAAGCCGTGATCGAGACACCTCGCTACGACCTGACCTGGTTCAAGGTCTCCTTCGGGCGGCTGGCGGTCAAGGCGTACACCAAAGGCGAACACGTGCTGCGATTCGAGGCCACCGCCCACAACACCAAAGACCTCAAAGTCGGCCGCCTCCAGCCGCCGTTCGGGATCTGATGTGCCTCGCGTTTTCCGGACAGCTGATCAGCAACTAATTCATGCTGCGAGCTGGTAGTTCAGAAACTCGTTGCGGGCCTGTTGCGGCGTC
>NZ_JBSFYP010000139.1:0-5018 GCF_053599835.1 Micromonospora sp. NPDC005163 | reverse complement strand
TTTGGTGGAAAGTTTTTCGGCTTGGGATGGGCTCGCGGCCTATCAGCTTGTTGGTGGGGTGATGGCCTACCAAGGCGATGACGGGTAGCCGGCCTGAGAGGGCGACCGGCCACACTGGGACTGAGACACGGCCCAGACTCCTACGGGAGGCAGCAGTGGGGAATATTGCACAATGGGCGGAAGCCTGATGCAGCGACGCCGCGTGAGGGATGACGGCCTTCGGGTTGTAAACCTCTTTCAGCAGGGACGAAGCGAGAGTGACGGTACCTGCAGAAGAAGCACCGGCCAACTACGTGCCAGCAGCCGCGGTAAGACGTAGGGTGCGAGCGTTGTCCGGATTTATTGGGCGTAAAGAGCTCGTAGGCGGCTTGTCGCGTCGACTGTGAAAACCCGCAGCTCAACTGCGGGCCTGCAGTCGATACGGGCAGGCTAGAGTTCGGTAGGGGAGACTGGAATTCCTGGTGTAGCGGTGAAATGCGCAGATATCAGGAGGAACACCGATGGCGAAGGCAGGTCTCTGGGCCGATACTGACGCTGAGGAGCGAAAGCGTGGGGAGCGAACAGGATTAGATACCCTGGTAGTCCACGCTGTAAACGTTGGGCGCTAGGTGTGGGGGGCCTCTCCGGTTTCCTGTGCCGCAGCTAACGCATTAAGCGCCCCGCCTGGGGAGTACGGCCGCAAGGCTAAAACTCAAAGGAATTGACGGGGGCCCGCACAAGCGGCGGAGCATGCGGATTAATTCGATGCAACGCGAAGAACCTTACCTGGGTTTGACATGGCCGCAAAACTGTCAGAGATGGCAGGTCCTTCGGGGGCGGTCACAGGTGGTGCATGGCTGTCGTCAGCTCGTGTCGTGAGATGTTGGGTTAAGTCCCGCAACGAGCGCAACCCTCGTTCGATGTTGCCAGCGCGTTATGGCGGGGACTCATCGAAGACTGCCGGGGTCAACTCGGAGGAAGGTGGGGATGACGTCAAGTCATCATGCCCCTTATGTCCAGGGCTTCACGCATGCTACAATGGCCGGTACAATGGGCTGCGATACCGTGAGGTGGAGCGAATCCCAAAAAGCCGGTCTCAGTTCGGATCGGGGTCTGCAACTCGACCCCGTGAAGTCGGAGTCGCTAGTAATCGCAGATCAGCAACGCTGCGGTGAATACGTTCCCGGGCCTTGTACACACCGCCCGTCACGTCACGAAAGTCGGCAACACCCGAAGCCGGTGGCCCAACCCCTTGTGGGAGGGAGCCGTCGAAGGTGGGGCTGGCGATTGGGACGAAGTCGTAACAAGGTAGCCGTACCGGAAGGTGCGGCTGGATCACCTCCTTTCTAAGGAGCACCTTCACCTGAAAGGGTGCAAGGAGCCCGCGACCTGCGAATGTTGGGTCGGGGTGCTCAAATGGCGGAGACACTGGTGAGTTTTCTGCCGGCAACGGCCGGGACGCCTAGTACAGCTGCTCTTCGGGGTGGTGGGAACGGATGGTCTCTGGTGCGGCTGGGAGATGGCGTAGAGCACCCTGTTGGGTCCTGAAAGAACAACCATGGGTTGTTTCTTTCGGAAAGCCTGTTGTGGAGCGTGAGCGCTTCATGGGCTGCCAGGCATGGCCTGGTTCCACATACCGCCGGCCGTTGGTCCGGGTTTGGTGTGGGGCTGATGGGTTGTGGGTTGGTCGTTTGTTGAGAATTGCACAGTGGACGCGAGCATCTTTGTGGTCAAGTTGTCAAGGGCGAACGGTGAATGCCTTGGCACCAGGAGCCGATGAAGGACGTGGGAGGCCGCGATAGGCCTGGGGGAGCTGTCAACCAAGCTGTGATCCCAGGGTGTCCGAATGGGGAAACCTGGCTGGAGTCATGTCCAGTCACCCACACCTGAACACATAGGGTGTGTGGAGGGAACGCGGGGAAGTGAAACATCTCAGTACCCGTAGGAAGAGAAAACAATTTAGTGATTCCGCGAGTAGTGGCGAGCGAAAGCGGATTGAGGCTAAACCGGCTGCGTGTGATACCTGTCAGGGGTTGCGTGGTCGGGGTTGTGGGACCCTACTGAACAAGCTGACACTTGTTCGAGAAGTTACAAAGTTAGTGGCTAGTCGAACAGTCTGGAATGGCTGACCGTAGACGGTGAAAGTCCGGTAGGTGAAAGTTGCTGACCTTCTGTGGGTGTTCCCGAGTAGCGGCGGACCCCTGAAATCTGCCGTGAATCTGCCAGGACCACCTGGTAAGCCTAAATACTTCCTGGTGACCGATAGCGGACGAGTACCGTGAGGGAATGGTGAAAAGTACCCCGGGAGGGGAGTGAAATAGTACCTGAAACCGTTCGCCTACAATCCGTCGGAGCCTTGCGGGGTGACGGCGTGCCTTTTGAAGAATGAGCCTGCGAGTTAGTGGCATGTGGCGAGGTTAACCCGTGTGGGGGAGCCGTAGCGAAAGCGAGTCTGAATAGGGCGATTCAGTCGCGTGTCCTAGACCCGAAGCGGAGTGATCTAGCCATGGGCAGGCTGAAGCGCGGGTAAGACCGCGTGGAGGGCCGAACCCACCAATGTTGAAAAATTGGGGGATGACCTGTGGTTAGGGGTGAAAGGCCAATCAAACTCCGTGATAGCTGGTTCTCCCCGAAATGCATTTAGGTGCAGCGTCGCGTGTTTCTTGCCGGAGGTAGAGCACTGGATGGTCTAGGGGGCCCACAAGCTTACCGAAATCAGCCAAACTCCGAATGCCGGTAAGTGAGAGCGCGGCAGTGAGACTGCGGGGGATAAGCTTCGTAGTCGAGAGGGAAACAGCCCAGATCACCAGCTAAGGCCCCTAAGCGTGTGCTAAGTGGAAAAGGATGTGGGGTCGCACAGACAACCAGGAGGTTGGCTTAGAAGCAGCCACCCTTTAAAGAGTGCGTAATAGCTCACTGGTCAAGTGGTTCCGCGCCGACAATGTAGCGGGGCTCAAGCACACCGCCGAAGCTGTGGCATTCACATTTTAACCTCGCTTGGACTTGATTCCTTGTGCAGGTGTGTGGATGGGTAGGGGAGCGTCGTGCCGCGAGTGAAGCAGCGGGGTGACCCAGTTGTGGACGCGGCACGAGTGAGAATGCAGGCATGAGTAGCGAAAGAAGGGTGAGAAACCCTTCCGCCGGATGACCAAGGGTTCCAGGGCCAGGCTAATCCGCCCTGGGTGAGTCGGGACCTAAGGCGAGGCCGAGAGGCGTAGTCGATGGACAACGGGTTGATATTCCCGTACCCGCGAAAGAGCGTCCCTGATGAACCTCGTTGTGCTAACCACCCAATCCATCCAAGACCTTCGGGTTGAGGGTGGGGAGCGTGGGAACCTGATGGGTAGTAGTCAAGCGATGGGGTGACGCAGGAAGGTAGCTGAGCCCGGCCGGTGGTTGTGCCGGGGTAAGCGTGTAGGCCGTGTTGTAGGCAAATCCGCAACACATGAAGGCTGAGACGTGATGCCGAGCCGATTCAGGTGAAGTCAGTGATCCTATGCTGCCGAGAAAAGCCTCTAGCGAGTTCTTAGCGGCCCGTACCCCAAACCGACACAGGTGGTCAGGTAGAGAATACCGAGGCGATCGGGCGAACTGTGGTTAAGGAACTCGGCAAATTGCCCCCGTAACTTAGGGAGAAGGGGGGCCGGAGACGTGAAGCCCCGCGCGGGTGGAGCGTTGTATGGCCGCAGAGAGCAGGGGGAAGCGACTGTTTACTAAAAACACAGGTCCATGCGAAGAAGTAATTCGATGTATATGGACTGACGCCTGCCCGGTGCTGGAACGTTAAGGGGACCTGTTAGCTCTTCGGGGCGAAGCGGAGAACTTAAGCGCCAGTAAACGGCGGTGGTAACTATAACCATCCTAAGGTAGCGAAATTCCTTGTCGGGTAAGTTCCGACCTGCACGAATGGCGTAACGACTTCCCCACTGTCTCAACCACAGGCCCGGCGAAATTGCAGTACGAGTAAAGATGCTCGTTACGCGCGGCAGGACGGAAAGACCCCGGGACCTTTACTATAGCTTGACATTGGTACTCGAATTAGCTTGTGTAGGATAGGTGGGAGCCGGTGAAGTCCATACGCCAGTATGGGTGGAGGCAATCTTGAAATACCACTCTGGTTGATTTGGGTCTCTAACTTCGGACCGTTATCCGGTTCAGGGACAGTGTCTGGTGGGTAGTTTAACTGGGGCGGTTGCCTCCTAAAAGGTAACGGAGGCGCCCAAAGGTTCCCTCAGCCTGGTTGGCAATCAGGTGTTGAGTGCAAGTACACAAGGGAGCTTGACTGTGAGACTGACAGGTCGAGCAGGGACGAAAGTCGGGACTAGTGATCCGGCACTTGCGAGTGGAAGCGGTGTCGCTCAACGGATAAAAGGTACCCCGGGGATAACAGGCTGATCTTCCCCAAGAGTCCATATCGACGGGATGGTTTGGCACCTCGATGTCGGCTCGTCGCATCCTGGGGCTGTAGCAGGTCCCAAGGGTTGGGCTGTTCGCCCATTAAAGCGGTACGCGAGCTGGGTTTAGAACGTCGTGAGACAGTTCGGTCCCTATCCGCCGTGCGCGTAGGATACTTGAGAAGGGCTGTCCCTAGTACGAGAGGACCGGGACGGACGAACCTCTGGTGTGCCAGTTGTCCCGCCAGGGGCACGGCTGGTTAGCTACGTTCGGAAGGGATAACCGCTGAAAGCATCTAAGCGGGAAGCCTGCTTCAAGATGAGGTATCCCACCCACTTTGTGGGGTAAGGCCCCCAGCTAGACGACTGGGTTGATAGGCCGGAAATGTAAGCCCGGTAACGGGTTCAGTTGACCGGTACTAATAGGCCGAGGACTTGACTACTAAGCTGCTACGCGTCCACTGTGCAACTCTCGATAAACGAACAACAGACCACTGTGTGGTGTTGTTTGACATGTCGATAGAGTTACGGCGGTCATGGCGGAGGGGAAACGCCCGGTCACATTCCGAACCCGGAAGCTAAGCCCTCCAGCGCCGATGGTACTGCACTCGTGAGGGTGTGGGAGAGTAGGACGCCGCCGGACAA
>NZ_JBSFYP010000138.1:0-5243 GCF_053599835.1 Micromonospora sp. NPDC005163 | reverse complement strand
CGCTCCTCCGGAGGCACCCAGTCTGCGCCGAGGCCCCAGTAGTAGTCGCCCTCCGCGAAGACCCTCTGCCGCAGCTCTTGAAGCGCGCGGTCCAGGTGCGGCTGGTAGGGGACAAAGTAGCTCCACGCAGATGCGCCCACGACGTTCTGCCTTTCCATCACGGCCTCCGCGGTCGGCGGCGGCTAGGCCTGCCCGGGGACCTTAGCGGCCACGTCCGACAATCCCTCCATGAAGGCCAGCGCTGGGCATGAGCCCGGACAGCGGCAGATCCGGATATCGCGGCGGGCGTGGTCGACGGCGGCGCCGATGGCCTCGACGCTGGTATCGGCGCGGTGGGGATAGTCTCTCGCCATGCTGAGCTTCGAGATCACCCCGATAGGTGCGGTCCGGAACGACCGGACGGATGTCCAGCACACGGACAACTGGGGTGCCGTCCGCAGCACGATCACCATCGACGAGCGCTTCGGCGAGGCGTGCCTCCAGGGTCTGGAGGGCTTCTCCCATGTGGAGGTCCTGTTCATCTTCGACCGGTTCCCGGAACACGGCGATTACCGCGAACCGCGCCCCTACCGCGGCCGTTCCGACCTCCCGCCCGTTGGCGTATTCGCTGGCCGCGGCCCCCGCAGACCGAACCGCATCGGGGTAACGTGCTGCGCCATCGAATCCGTCCACGGTCGCGAATTGACGGTGGTGGGCCTCGATGCGGTCTCGGGCACCCCGGTCATCGACTTGAAGCCGACGATGGCAGAGTTCCTCCCCGTGAACATCAAGCAGCCGGAATGGGTCAGACGCCTGATGTCGGAGTACTTCCAGCCGTAAGCGGGGTTTGGGGCCGAAGCTCAACGCTGTAGGTAGGGGCTTTGGTGGGGCGGTGGCCGCCGGGGCGCCGGGGTGGAACCACCGAGCGTGACGACTCACCGCTGGTCGGCGCGCACGGTCGGCGGCAGATGCGGACGTTCTAGATTGTGAAGCTCTCAGGCGCCCCTTCGCCCACGCGGCCATCCACGGCCTCACGCAGGATGTCCGCGTGGCCTGTGTGTCGCGCGTACTCCTCGATCATGTCCAACAACATGTCGCGGACGGTGGGGGTACGCCCGTCCGGCCAGGTAAAGGACGCCGGTCCGTCGAGTCCACGTTTCCCGGCGACCTCAGCGACCAATTCGCGCGATCGCTCGACAGCGTCTCGCCACGTTCTGTAGAGGTCCTCGGGAGCGTCCAGGCTTCCAGTACGCCATTCCCAGTCAGGGTCAGCGTCGAAGTCCACTGCGTCCCAGGGCGCTCCGTACTCCTGACCGGCAAGCTTGACAGCGAGCCAGTCCGCTTCGACCAACGCCACATGCTTGATCAGACCACCAAGTGTCATCGCACTGGCAGCCGTTCTCGCGCGCAGTCCGTTCTCGTCCAGACCTGAGGTCTTCCAGGCAAAGGTCCGCCGGTTGCGTTCGAGAACTGACAGCAGAGCCTCGACCTCAGTGCGAGCTGCCGGCACGCTGAGCTGTGGAGTCGTTTCGGTCATTGACGGAGCATAGCCACGACCACGGTTACCGCTCATCGGCAGAAGCGGATGCGCCGCCATGCCGATGGCGCATCGCTGGTCACGGAACGTCACGACGGCCACCGACACTACCCACGGGTCTCGCTGAGGCACCGCTGGTCGGCTCGGGAGCGGTTGGAGGTACGAACTGCCCGCTCTCATCTCAGCGTCCGTCTACACGACGCTGTGCATGTTCAGCTGTACCTGGCTGGGTACGTTGACTCGTACGCCGACACCAGCTCGTCCATCAGGTCGTCGAGGCAGGCGCCGCGTCTGTCGTTGGCGGGCGGGCCTGACGCGGACGAACCAGGCTGAGGGGTAGCTGGTTGCGTGAGGCCCGGTGTGGAGTCGGCGCCCTCAGCGTCGGAGGCGCTCTCGGCTACGTCGCTGACGTTGTCGCCGGTGACGGGTGGCGGGTGGCTGGCGGCGGCCAGTACCGGCGGACGGTGCGTTCAGACCGGCCGATCCGCGCGGCGATCTCGGCTGGGTGCAGGTTGGGCTCACGCCGATACCAGTAAGCCACCGCGCCGACGGTCTCCGGCGGCACGGGTCCCCCGTCGGAGACCGCGCCCTCTGCGGTATCCGTCTCTGTCCTGGGTTCCTTGTCCGGCCTCCGTGGCGGTGGATCCACGCGCTGCGCGTCGTCAAGCCGATCTATCGGCTGTGGGTTCGCGGATCGCTGGTGCGGGCGCGCGGAGCGGGGCGCCTTCCCGTTGGCGGTGTCGGCGAGTGTGGCGGGGTCGCTGGCATCGGCCGCCTGCGGCGGCTGGTCATTGCCGCGCGCAGCGGAAGCGACGTCGGTCGTGTTTCCGGCATCCTGGGGAGCACCGTCAGGTGCCGCAGTGGGTGCGCAAGCGGTTGACGGGGAGGCGGTTGGTGCAGTGACGGCTCTGACCGGCCGTCGAGTCCGTGTGCCCGGTGGCGCAGCCTCCGCCCGAGCGGCGGGGCACTGCTCGGGAGCGAGTGTGCCGGGCTGCGCCGAATGCTGTCGCATCACGTGGGTGGTGGGCTCTGTGGCCGGTGGGAATTCGGGCGACGCGATCAGCGCAGGCTGTTGGTCAGGTGTCGCCGCGCGGATCCTGGCGGTGAGCTCGACGAGGCTGACGCTGGCGACGATGACGAGTCCGTCGACGGATATGGGCAGCAGGTATGCGGCCGCGGCTTCGGTCTCCCCGTATCGCGTGGCGACGCCGACGAGGTGCCAGTAGCTCACCCATGTCGCGATGGCGGCGATGATGGCGGTCGCGATGATCCGGATGGCGCCGAGGGAGCGGCGGTGGTGCGGGACGCGGGAGATCAGTTCGACGGTGAGCAGCAGCGCCAGTGGTGGCCATGCGGCGATGATCTGGCTGATCGGGTTTGATTGGGCGTGCAGGACGTTTGCCGCCACGGAGGCGGCGACGCCGAGGGTGAGCGTGGCCCGTACGGCCCAGCGCAGCCGCCGCAGATGCGCGCCGGTGTCAGCCGACGCCGCGGCGCTGGCGGTGGTGGTGCTGGTCGGATTGCCGGTGTGCGGTGCGGTGTTCATGCGGACGCTCCGTCTGTGAGGGCGGAGCGTCGTGTCCGTGCGTCGCGGCCGGCGCGGCGCAGGTCGGCGGTGAGCTGGTCGGCTAGGGCGAGGGTGTCGTCGGCGGGTTCGGCGGCGGGTTCGGCGAGCCGGCGGGTCAACGTCCGGCGTAGCGCGCGGACGGCGTCGAGGTGGCCGAGTTGCGCGCGGGCGCGCATGGCGGCCTGGTACAGCTGTTCGGCGTAGGGGTGCTGGCTGATCGCGGCGTCGAGGACGGCGAGCTGTTCCGTGGGTCGGCCGGCGAGTTCCTCGGCGAGGGCCAGAGCGGCGTCGAGGGCGTCCTGGCGCACGGTCTCGCGGTACAGTTCGAGGGACTTCGCGCGCAGGCTGCGCTGGGGGTCGCCGTCGACGATGTCGGGTATCCCGAGCACCCTCACCGCCACCCGTCCGGGTTGCCCCACCAGCTCGGCATCGACGTCCCGGCCGGCTGCGGCTGGTGACCGCCCGCCGACGGCAGCCCTCCGGTGGTTGACTGTCGGCGTCGCGTCGTCTGTTGGGCGGGCGTCGCCGCCCTGGCTGGCTGCGGCGCTCAGCTCAACGGGAACCGAGACGTCGGTGATGCCAACGGCACCCGCCGCCGGGGACTGTGTCTTGTAGGTGTCGCCGCTGCGGTCGTGGCCGGCCTCCACGTCCTGCTCGGCGTCGGCGTCCGTGTCAGCCGGTGCGACCACCGGCGTGTCTGTCGGTGTGGCCGCGGCCGCCGGCGAGGTCGGAGTCGCGGCCTGGAGCGGCGGTGGGGCGGGTTCGGTCGGGGGCGGCGGCTGGGGTTGGCCGGTGTGCGACTCGGCGAGGGTGGCCACCAGGTCCGCGGTTTCAGCAGGCGTGAGGATCGCGAGCCGGCCGACGTCGGCGGGATGCCTGCCAGGGCGCTGGCTCTCTCCGTGGGCGGGGGTGGTGACGCCGTCGTCGGCCACCATGACGGTGTTGCCGTCGGACCACGGGCCGAGCAGCACCCCGTGGATGTCCAGGCGTTGGCCCTGCGCGAGCAGGGCGGCGACGCGGGCGCGTTCGTGGCGGGTGCTCGCTTCGGCCAGGAGCAGGATCGGTGGCTGCGGCTCCTCGTAGGGGTCGGTGTGCCGCAGCTCGGCGACGGTGTTCACCTCGTGCCGGTCGAGCAGCCGGGTGCGGCGCATGGTCTGCGCTTCGAGGATCTGAAGGGCTTCGTCGAGCCCGGTGGTGATGGTCAGCCGGGGTGTGCGCGGCAGGTTGACCGCCGCGGGACCGAGCAGCGTGGCCGCGGCCGCGGACGGCATCACCACCTCGGTGCGGGCGTCGGGGTCGTGCAGGCCGCCGGCGGCCAGGGCGGCGGCGAGGAACCCGCGGGCGGCGGCGTCCGCACCGGGACCGGTGAGTCCGAGTCCGGCGGGCGGCCACAAAGCCGACAGCGGGTTGGCCAGCGACGGCACGACCGGCACGTCGCCGCCTGCTGTGGTTTCGCGGCGGGCATCGGCCTGGTTCGGCTCGTCAGCGCCGGGACGGGTATCGGGGTGCGTGCCATTGCCTTCGTTCTCCGTGGCGGCGCCACTGCCCACGGCGAGGTCGTCGGTGTGCATGTCGACGCCCCCCTCGGTGATCGTGTGGGGGGCGTCGCTGGTCGGCGCGTTGGCGTGGCCGGCGGTGAGCCGGCGCAGTCCTCGGCGGATCTGGCCGATCACCGGCGGCATCGGTGCGACGTCGGGATCGGTCGTGCGGGTAGTGGCCGTGGGCGGCGGGGGAATGTAGCGGCGCTGGCGATGCGCCCACACCAGCGCCACGGCGCCCGCGATGGCCAGGGCCAGGCCGATGTCTATCCAGCTGCCGCTCGGCAGAGACACGCCGCGCGCGTCCCGATCGTGGGTGGGGGCATCGCTCGCATCGGGGTTGGCGGCAGAGCCGGTCGCGGTGGGGGCGGGTTCCGGGGCGCCGCTGCTCGGCGGTGCGGCCGTCGTGGTCGACGCGGGTGTGTTCGGCGTGACCGTGGTCGGGGCCGAGCTGCCTGGGGCCGGGGTGGGCCTGTTCAGCGAGGGTTGTGGTGCCTTGGCGTCCGGTTGATCGGTCGGCGGTGGCTTAGGGCGTGTCCTGCCGATCTTGTAGTGGTTGATCGTTGACGATGTGTCGGTGGTGCGTCGTGGTGAGTTGACTGATGAGGCGTGGGCGGTGATC
>NZ_JBSFYP010000137.1:0-5270 GCF_053599835.1 Micromonospora sp. NPDC005163 | reverse complement strand
GCCTCAAGACCCGCTCAATCTACGACGAACACAAGGCCTGGGCTCACCACAGCACAGCAGCCGCTTGACATTTTGAATCCTGGGATGTCTGCCGCGATCCGGGCGTCACGGGGCGTGACCGTCGGTGTGCCGGTGAGCGCCCGATCATGCCGATGAGCGCACTGATGGCGATGCGACGCGGCTGAGTTCGGCGGCCAGCATGGCCTGATCACCGGGCAGGATCCCGCACTGCTGCCGTGCCCGCTGTGTGGGCACGGCGAGCGCGCTGCGGACATCGACCAGCGGCCGTCCGTCCAGGTCGCCTTCGATCAGAATCGTGCCGTCGAGGTGCGGGACGGCGCCCAACTATGCGAGGTCACCGGCGCTGTCCCCACCGCTGGCTACCCGGCCGGGACCTGGTTCATCGTCCGCCGGGAACGCCAGCACCCCGATTGCACGGGGGGCGAGCGGCCTGGGGAAACGGGCCGGGCGCATCCCGACACCACGCCCCAGGCCGACTCAACCGCTGTTGCGGGGGGCTGTTCGGGACGAGTTTTGTGTAGCGCCCCGAACAGCCCCGGATGGAT
This sequence comes from Micromonospora sp. NPDC005163, assembly GCF_053599835.1. Taxonomy (NCBI): domain Bacteria; kingdom Bacillati; phylum Actinomycetota; class Actinomycetes; order Micromonosporales; family Micromonosporaceae; genus Micromonospora; species Micromonospora sp. NPDC005163. Next base: position 4,704 of record NZ_JBSFYP010000137.1, on the reverse strand, counting down.
TAGACGCCGAATGGTGCCGGGTAGATGATGGTGCCGCTCGGGACCGGGAGGGCGTTGTCGAATACGAGGGCCATCATGGCCTCATCGGGCACCTCGAAAGACGGGTGGATCCCGTAGGCGGAGGCCCGGCTGAACCCGAACCGTGGGTAGTACTCGGCGTGGCCGAGTACGAGGACGAGGTTTTCGCCCATGGTGCGGGCGACCTTCAGACCGGCCCGGATCGCGGCTGAGCCCGCGCCCTGCTTCTGGTAACGGGACAGGACGGCGCAGGGGCCGAGTGCCAGGGCCGGGGCGTCGCCGACGTGGCAGCGGGTGAATAGTGCGTATCCGCCGACGGTACCGTCGGCGCTTTCGGCCACGATGGACAGCTCGGGTAGCCACGCTGGGTCGGTGCGCAGCGCCTCAACGAGGTCGGCTTCCAGCGGTGTGGGGAAGGCGTCGAGGGTGACCTCGCGGATCGCGGTGATGTCCTGATCGGTTTCGGGTCGAGTGGTCCAGCTATGGAACATGTTGGATATTCCTTCGGCGTTCTTTGAGATGGAAACGTAGGCGGTGCGGTGAGGTTCGGGCCGAGAAACATCGTGTTCTGCGGCCGGCTGGCTCACGACCGTCCCTGCTGGTCGCGGAAGGTGTAGGTCTCGCGCAGAGATCGGGTAATGGCCTTCTTGTGATCCTCGCGTTGGGCGCGTAGCCGTGCGTCGCTGCGAGAAGTTGCCCAGGCGTTCTCCCGCTGGAGCTTGCGGTAGCTGTCCAGACGACGCTCGCTCACCTCGCCGGCGGCGATCGCGGCTTGGACGGCGCAGCCGGGTTCGGAGTCGTGGCCGCAGTCGCTGAACCGACACTGCGAAGCGAGCCGCTCGATGTCGGCGAAGACCTGCTGCAGGCCATCGTCAGCGTCGAACAGGCCGATCCCGCGCAGGCCCGGGGTGTCGATGAGCACGCCGCCGTTTGGCAGCGGGACCATCTGACGGCGGACCGTCGTGTGGCGACCTTTGCCGTCTTGGGCTCGCACGGCGCCGGTCGCCAGTACCTCGGTTCCCAGCAGTGCGTTGCCCAACGTCGACTTGCCGGCTCCGGACGGGCCGAGCAGTACCACCGTGCCGGTGAGCGCGGCCGTAAGTAGTTCCAGCCCGTGACCAGTGGCGGCGCTGGTGGTGATGATCTCTACGCCGGGGGCCAGTTGGGTCAGCTCGGCCGTGGCCGTGCTGGGGTCGGCTGACTGGTCGGCCTTGGTCAGCACGATTACCGGGAGCGCGCCACTCTCCCAGGCAAGGGCCAGCAGCCGTTCGATGCGGCCCAGGTTCAACGGGACCTCGACAGAGACGACCAAGGCGGCCGTGTCGATGTTGGCGGCTAGGGCCTGACCATGCGAGGAGCGTGAGGCCGAGGAGCGGACGATGACACTGCGACGTGGCAGCAGAGCGGTCAGCTCGGGCTCATGGCCCGAGCGCAGGGCGGCCCAGTCGCCGGTACACGGAGCCGAGACAGGGTCCGATGCGCCCACCAATGAGGTGCCGGCCCGTAGCGGGCCGGTCTCGGTGATGACGTCACACCTGCCGCGATCGACGCCGATAATGCGTGCAGGGATGAGACCTGCGGCGCGATGCGATGTGAAGGACCGTTCGAGCTTTGTATCCCAGCCGTAGGCGGAAAGGCCGCCGTCGGAAGATGATCTAGGAGAAAAAGAATCGGAAGACAACAACGTAAAACCCTTGCGAAAAGGGACCCTGGGAAGCCCTGCGTTGCGTCCGCGGATTCGGCGCGGATGTGGCGGAAGGATTCAGCTGAGGGGCCGGGACGTGAGGATGGACCGGACGCTGCGGGCAGCAGCCATCACCACGGCGGTCATCAACCTCACCTCCCTCAAGAGTTTCCAGTTGCCCCCTAGATGGGTGGCGGCGGCTACTCTAGCACACTTGATCGACCTTGCCGGCATCGTCGGGGCCGCGCTTCCTTCGACTTACCGTTCCAGTCCTACTTTCTCGGCTCTGACAGTCATGGCCGCAGCCCAGGCGCAGCGGGCGTCGCCCGACTCTCTATCGCGACCCTGCGCGCTTGCTCGCTCAAATCCGAACTTGCGGCGCCTTCGCCGCTGTCTGAGCAGGCCGGGCTGCTATCCCCCAGGCCGAACCAGGCTGAATTGCGAGCGGCATCCGCACATGCGCGATCCGCGCGCTAAACGATGTCGTGTCGAGCTAGCCCGGTTGTCGTCCGGAGGTGCCAAGGCGTGTGGATTACGCCGCGACGCTTCTCGCGCAAAGGGCCAAACTTGCTATGCCACCGTTGCTGTCTGGGCAGGCGGGCTGCTGGCGCTGGCGCCGAGCCAGTGCCGGGTTGCGGTCAACATCCGCTCACTCATGCCGCGATCCGCGCGTTACGCAGCGTGGCTGGCGGCCACGGGCGCAGCGTCCGGACATGCCGAATTGCGCGCGTTCCTTCTCCGCTCCGCTTGGCCATACGCCGATACGCGCTGCACATGAACCGCGGCTGTCACCACGCGGCCCGGAGGTATCAACTGATCAGAGGCGCGGGCCGACTATGCCAGGGAGAAGATCCGCTGCAGCCGCACCAGGGCGGCGGCATCACCCTCGATTCGCAGGCGGTCTCCTGCGCGCCCGCGAGCAAGCTCCATAAAGCCCTCCCGATCGGTGACGACCCTGACTGTGGCGTGTTCCCCCGCCGGACCAGGGGTGACATCCACCGTGCCGTCGTGAACCCGAACGGCCACTCGCTCACCGTCGACCTCAATGTCGTAGGTCTCATCCAGACCAACTGCGGCATCCGGATGAAACGTCGCCTCGAAGCCGAGCAGGAGGGCGCTGTCGGGTAGGCGATCGTCGGCGGGATCGCGCAGCAGTGGGCGCCCCCAGCGCGCGAGCTCGAGGATCGCCGGCTTGAGCGCGTAACCGCGCTCGGTCAGCTCGTACAAGGTCGCTGGTGTCGGTGGCGGCACTTCGCGCCGGTCGATCACCCCGGCCTCCTGGAGATCGCGCAACCGGGCCGCAAGGAGGTCCGTAGCCAGCCCTGCCAGCCCGTGTCGCAGGTCGGTGTAGCGCTTCGGCCCGCTCAACAGCTCACGGACGATCAGTAGGGTCCAGCGCTCGCCGAGGACATCGAGCGCCTTGGCCAGCGGGCAGAACTGTCTGTATCGACGCTGAGACACGCGCCCGATCCTACCGGCCGGCTAGACAACAGGCACCACTACATGCTTCGATAACTTGTCCCTCAGCTTGGAAAAGTTGTCTATCCTCGGTCGTTCAAATCCACTGAAGGGTCCCCATGGCACTGCGTGATGTCCCATTCCGACGCCAGGTCCGCCACATCCACCCCGCCGTGCATGACCCGCGTACCTCCGCCGTACGCCGGCAGATCGCACGGGACTTCGGCGTGCTGGCCCCGCCGTTCGCGCTCCACCTCCCCGCACCCCAGGCACTGCACGCGTACTGGGCCATGGTCCGTGAACCAACCTGGGGCCCACTTGTCGATCGCACCAAGAAGGAAGCCGTCGCCGCTGCGGTATCGGCGATCAACACGTGCCCCTACTGCGTAGACGTCCACACGACGATGCTCGACGCCCTTGGAGACCGAGCCCCGGCCGCAGCCATCCTCTCCGCAGCCACCGACGACATCGCGGACCCGGAGCTGCGCGCCGTGGTCGCCTGGGCGCGCGCGAACCGCCAGCCGGACACGCCCCTCCTGCGACAACCGCCGTTTCCCAACGAGCACGCGCCCGAACTGATCGGCGTTGCCCTCTCTTACCACTACATTAACCGCATGATCAACATCTTCGCCGTCGCCTCACCGTTCCCGTTGGCAGACTCAAAACTCAAACCGATCTTCAAGCGCGCGGCCCTCCCCGTCTTCCGGAGACTGCTTGCACGCAAGGCGCGCCCCGGTGCATCGCTCGACCTGCTTCCCCCGACCCCGCTACCCGACGACCTCGACTGGGCCCGACCCAACTCGATCATCGCCGATGCCTTCGGCCGAGCCGCCGCCGCATTCGATGCGATTGGCCGACAGGCGCTCCCAGAGCCGGTACGCCAGCTAGTCACCGCCAGGCTCAGCACCTGGCGTGGCGAGGAGCAAGGCATATCCCGCAGCTGGACCGAAAACGCCATCGAGACGCTGCCGGCACCGCAACGGCCACTAGGCCGATTCGCGCTGCTGGCCGCACTCGCATCCCACCAGGTCGACGGTCGGGTACTCAACGACGCACGTACGCACCCCGGACCAGCCGGAGATGAAGCGCTCGTAGCCGCGGCCGGCTGGGCAAGCTTCGCCGCCGCGCGCCGGATCGGGTCGTGGCTGCACCCCGCGCCCGCAACACCAACCCCGTAACGACCCCCATCCCCCGACCATGACCAGCCGTCCGGACCGCATGACACTCGCAACCAAGGGTGACCACGTCACACGCCAACGCCCACCGAGCGACGCTTCCAGCATCCGGTCATGGCCGCAATCCGTGCGTTGCGCATGTACCGTACGGGTTACTGGGCGTAACCGAGTGGTCGGCTGCTGCGCGCGGGGACGCTCCCGACGTGCTGCATCGGCGGTCGCGCTGCTCGGGCTGGTCGCGCCGGGGACGGTCACCCGGCGAACTCGAGGCGCCTAAGAGCGTCCGCCAGTAGGTGACGGCGGGGATGCAGAGTAGCGAAACGGGCACGGAGTCAGTGATCATCGAGTTGTCTACGCTCTGTGATCGCT
>NZ_JBSFYP010000136.1:0-5335 GCF_053599835.1 Micromonospora sp. NPDC005163 | reverse complement strand
GGAACCGATCGGCTAACACGAGCGCACATCGACGCCATCGACGACCTCGTCCGTAGCCGGTGGTTCGGGCGCTGCGCCGTCCTGCACGACGACGCAGGTAAGCCCGCAGAGATCTACTTCTGGGGCTACTCAGGCGACTGATTCCGACGGCCACTGGCGCCCGTTGAGTAACGGCCGACCAGTCGCGACGCCATCAGCACCCAAACCGCCTTACGGCATCCGGCCCATGGCTTGGTAGTGGCTGTTCCCGAGCCGTATTGAGGTGCGCCGGTCTTGGAATATCCGCACATGCCGCTGACAATGCGCGGCGTTCGTGAGTGAGCGCGCCCCATCTGACCGATGGGGCGTCCGGAGCCAAGCGCTGGTGCCAGCCGAGGCACTGGGGGTCGGCTCCCTAGCGCCACCTGCGAGTCCCGCTCACGTCCCGCGGCCGGCACATGGGCACTCGTTGACATCCGCCGCTAGCCATCACCTCTGGCGGCCGCCGCGGTTTGGCGCCCGCGTCGGCGGGAAGCGCGTGGACCTGCGACAACGAGGAGAGGAACTCTCATGACATCGACCCCACTGCCTGGCGGGACGTTCACCATGGCCGAGGATCTGACGTTCACCCGGATGGGGTACGGCGCGATGCAGTTGGCCGGCCCGCACGTGTTCGGCCCGCCGGCCGACCGCGACGCTGCCGTGGCCGTGCTGCGCGAGGCCGTTCTCCTGGGTATCAACCACATCGACACCGCCGACTACTACGGCCCGTACGTCACCAACGAGATCATCAGGGAGGCTTTGCACCCGTACCCTGACGATCTACACATCGTGACGAAGGTCGGAGCGTTGCGGGACGCCGAGGGGAACTGGCCGCCGGCGCTGGCTCCCGAGCAGCTGCGCCAGGCTGTGCACGACAACCTGTATCACCTCGGGCTAGACGCACTCGACGTGGTCAACCTGCGCGTCGGTGGGCTCGACCGACCCACTCCCGGCCCCATCGCCGAGCCGTTCACCGCGCTCGCGCAGCTGCAGCAGGACGGCCTGATCAAGCATCTCGGTCTCAGCACCGTCAACGCCGAGCAGATCGCCGAAGCACAGTCCATCGCGCCGATCGTATGCGTCCAGAACTTCTACAACATCGCCAACCGCAACGACGATGACCTGATCGACTCCCTCGCCGCACAGGGCATCGCCTACGTGCCCTATTTCCCGCTCGGCGGCTTCTCCCCACTGCAGTCCGAGGAACTGAACGCTGTCGCCAACCGCTTCGACACCACACCGATGGCCGTCGCGCTGGCGTGGCTGCTCCAGCGCTCCCCGAACCTCCTGCTCATCCCCGGCACCTCATCCGTCACGCACCTGCGTGAGAACGTCACCGCTGCTGCGCTGACCCTTCCCAAGGACGCGCTGACCGAACTGAACGCCATCGCGTCGTGAACACGACCACCGCGGAACCTCCGATCGGGTTCATCGGCCTCGGCGACCGGGAACCACTTGCGCCGACCGCCGTCGCCGAAGCGGGGTGCCCCCTGCACATGGAGCCCGCCGACCCGGCCCCCTTGACGCGGTCGGCGACGACGCGCACGTCCGGCAGGAACCCAGTCGCTGGGCTGACTGGTTGAGGATGCTGTGCCGTCCACCCGTCGAGGTCATTCGCAGCGGTCCTCCGAGCCGCGCCCGTACGGCTGGCAACAGTCGGGCCGGTGCTGGTACACGCGCAGGTCCCGGCCGCGGGACCGCCCGATGTCCGAGGTGCGCTCGTACAGGCACGCACCCCACACCACGGACTCGCCGCCGCCGTCGATGACGTGCCCGTGGCCTGGCCCGCCGCGCAACAACACCTCCATCCCGAATGACGTATCACGCAGGACCGGCCGGCGCAGGACGACGGCACAGGTCGGGAAGCCCCGCACACAGCTCCAGCGCGGCGACGCCACGAGGACTAGAGCGGACGGCCCGTTCCGTTCAGTAGCGGCGGGGTGACGTAAGCGAGATGTTCATGTTTGACTATGCCTATGCGGGCGGGGGAGGCGCGGCTAGCAATTGACTGCGGCACCACCAGCACCGTCGCCGTCCTTGCCTGGCCCGACGGCAGCTGGTCGCCACTGTCCTTCGACGGCGCACCACACCTGTCCAGCGCCGTCTACCTCTCCCCGGACGGCGACGTGTGGACAGGGCAGCGGGCATGGCAGGCCGCGGCGGACCAGCCGAACCGGTTCATCCCGGCACCGCGCCGCCCCACCGACGACCAGCTCACCATCGACGGAACCGTCGTTGACGCTCTCGACCTGGCGGCAGCAACCTTGCGCCGCGTCGCTGCCGAGGCCGAGCGGGTCGCCGGCGGCCCGGTGCAAGATGTGCGGGTGGTGGTGCCGGCAGGATGGGGGCCGCGGCGGCGCACCTGGATGCGGCAGGCCGCCCACCGGGCCGGTCTTCCACAGCCACGCCTGGTGGAAGCGCCGGTGGCCGTCGCCGAGCACCTGGTGGCCACCGGCCTGCAATGCCGGGTGGGGTCGTTCATCGCCGTCTGCGATCTGGGTGCGGGCGCGGAGGCCACTGTCCTGCGCCGTGGCCCTGCCGGCTTCGAGGTCCTTGCGACCCTCGCCGACCCAGCCGCCGGCGGCACCGCCATCGACCAAGCTCTCGCCGCGTCCCTCACCGGCGACCCCATGCCCGAGGACGCCGGTGATGGCGCACTGCGGTGGACGGTGGCCGCCAGCGTTCAAGCCGCGAAGGAAGCCCTGGCGCATCACCCGGCCGTGACCGTGCCGCTTCCCAACCGGCCACCCATCATCGTGAACAACACCATGCTCGAGCAGGCCGCCCACCCGGTCCTGCAGCGCGCTGCGCAGCTGACCAGCGAGGCGGTCACCGCAGCCGAGATCAGCACCCGACGAACTCGCCGGCGTCTACTGCGTCGGAGGCGGCGCGCACCTGCCGCAACTGGAGAAGCTCATCGCCGACCAGACCGGCGTCGCTCCGACAGTGGTCACGCAGCCGGCGCTCGTTGCCGCCAGAGGCGCCGCGGACGCCGGCGCCGCCAACCCCAGCACGGCGAGCGCCGTGGAAGTGCCGGTGCCGCCGGTGCGGCGGGCCGTCGCCATCGCCGTGCCCGGCTTCGCGTCCCTGGCCCTGATCTGGCAGTGCCTCATGACCGCAGAGCAGCACAGCACGCTGAACGTGCACTACTGGGTGACCCTGAACTGGGGCGAGCTCACCATGGCCGCCGTGTTCGCCCTCCTGGCATGCCTCGGAGCGGGCACCATCCTCGGCTCCCTCGCCGCCGCCCACAGCCCCACCCCCACACCCGGTCCGAAGGCGGAAAGATCAGCGTCGGCATCCTCGCCGCCGTCTCCCTCGGCCTCGCGATCGCGGGCCTCTACGCGGTAGTTGCCAGCCAGTACCTAGGCCAGCCGGTAGGCGCGTTCCTCAGATGGGCCCTTTGGCCGATCACCCCGACCGCGCTGATGGCCGCCGCCATGGCGGTCGTCGCCGCCCGGCAATGGCGCGCACCCCACGGTGGCTGGTCGGCGCTGCTGGCCGTGCCGACCGGCTCCGTCGTCACGGCCGCCGCCGGCATGGCGCTGATCCAGTATTCCCTGACGGCCGACCGGTGGCCTGACCTCATCCTGTGGATCGACATCGCCGGCCGCGTCGGCGGCCTGCTCCTCGGCGTCGGGGTGGTCATGGCGCTCGTGACACCGCTGGTGTTCCGCCTCATCCTCGCCGCACCCCTCGCCGTGATCACCGCCGCGATCGTCAGTTCACAGGCCGCCGGCATCCTCGGCGTCATCTACGCCATCGCCATCGCCGTCTGGTGGGCCGCGCGGTTGTGGACGCGCGTCATCCGTCCCGCCGCACCCGCCGCCCATGCCCCTTGATCCGTCCCAGGGCAACGGGGCCGCCATGACGAGCGCGGACCGCGGCTTGGCCGCCGCGAGCCACTGCATCGGCTGCCGGTGGGCGACGTCTGCGAGCCGGCGCGGCAGCGTCAGCCGAGCCGACGGCGGGTCCGCAACCTGCGGGAGGAGGTGCCCGCGATGCGGTGGCCGCGTCGGATAGGGGCCAGCTTCTTCCTTGTCCTCCTGCTGGCGGGCCCGCCGCTGCTGCTGGCGCGCACCGTCGGATGGCCACTCCGCCGGTGGCCGAGCTCGCAGCAGGCGCGGCAGTGGCTGGAACAGCCCCTGACCGAGCAGACCCTGACCGGTGCCCTGGCGATCCTCGCCTGGCTGGTGTGGCTGTTGCTGGCTGGCACGATCCTCGGCCGACTGGTCGTGAGGACACGCGCCGGCATGCGGTGGCTGCGCCGGGTACCGCTTCCCACGCCGCTTCAGGCCACCGCCACCGGCATGGCCGGAGCCGCGGTCTTCAGCGCCTCCGCCAGTACGACGCCCGCACCACAGGCAGATATCCCCTCGACGACGGTCGGCACCGTCGACCACCACCCGTACCGCCGAGACGCGCGGTACGACGTTCACCATCGCCCCAGACGGGGTCACGGTGCCGGGTGGCTGGATACCGCACGCCAGCGCCGAACAGATTGCCGCGGCCGCAGCACTCGTGTGGCTGCGGCGCCGGCGCGCTTACCGCCCGGATGAGGCCGGGCCGGCGCAACGCGAGAACCTCGACCTCGCCCCGCTGCCAGAGACCGTCACCGCAGCCCACGCAGCGTTGGCCGCCTCTGAAGGCACCGGTCCATCCGATCACACCGCACCAGATCAGCGCACGGAACAGCCGCCGGACTCATTGCTGACGGATGTGCCGCCGACGGGCGTCGGGCTCACAGGGGTTGCCGCCGACGATGCCGCTCGCGGCGTTCTCGTCACCGTCCTTTTGCACCCCCTGCACCGCCGCAGCGGAGAGACGGCGCTCATCACCACCAGCGGGGACCTGACCAGGCTGCTCGGCCCCACCGCGTGCCGGCTCCATGCGGTGTCGGGTCTCACCGTCACCGCATCACTTGAGGAAGCAGTGACGGTGCTGAAGGAACACCAGCAGCATCAAACTCCTGACACCGCCACTGGGCTGGCCAGCAGGTCGGCGCATGTGCCGGCCGGCCAGATGCCCCAGGTCATCCTCACCCACACGCCGCCGGAGTCCAGCACCGCACACCGCCTCGAGGCCGCACTCGCAGCGACCAGCGGCACCACCATCGCAGTCCTCGTCGGCGCCTGGCCCCACGGCGCGACCTGGGAGATCACGGCAACCGGACACGCCTATGACAACACAACCGAGCAGCCGGAACGGCGGAGGATGTGCGTCCTCAACGCGGCGGCTGCCGCCGACTTGCTCGCAGTGATCAGCCAGGCCCGGCCTCAGCCAGGACACCACGAGCCACTGCCTCCGGCAGCCG
>NZ_JBSFYP010000135.1:0-5479 GCF_053599835.1 Micromonospora sp. NPDC005163 | reverse complement strand
TTTCGAGGCCACCAGCTCACAACCGCTACCGATCGACCAAGCCGCCTAACTAAGATCAACACAACGACCCTGTCCGTCGAAACGGGTCAAGCCCAAGCCAACAACGAACGATGGAGTGAGTGTGATGTCGGAACGTACGGCTCTGATTACGGGCGGCACCAGCGGAATCGGGAAGGCGACCGCGCGGACTCTGCACGATCGCGGCTACCGCGTTGCCGTCACCGGACAACGTCAGGAGAGCGTGGCTCACGCACGGCAAGAATTGCCCAACGATGTCCTGGTTTTGCAAGCTGACGTGCGGTCGCTATCGGACATCGACAAGGTCGTGTCCGAAGTCGGAGGACAGTTCGGAAGTCTGACCACGCTGTTCCTGAACGCCGGCGTCAACCGTCCGATGACGCTGGAGGATTGGGACGAATCGGGCTACGACGAGGTGTTCGCCGTCAACACGAAAGGGGTGTTCTTCACCCTGGTCAAAGCCTTGCCGCTGCTGTCCGACGGCGCTTCGGTCATTGTGACAGTGGGTATCGGAGCAACGCGCAGCCTCACCGGCAGCAGCGTCGCGGCCGGGTCACACGGCGCGATGCTGGCCATGATCCCGACACTTGCGCTCGAGCTCGCACCGCGCCGGATTCGTATCAACGCGGTCAGCCCCGGAATGACCGACACTCCGATGACGAGAGCCTCGATCCGGACGGCAACCGATGACGTCGCGGGGACGATGACGGCGATGGCCGAGCACAATCCGTTCGGCCGCCTCGCGACGCCAGAAGACGTCGCGGGGACGGTCGCTTTTCTGGCTTCGGACGATGCCGTTTACATCACCGGGCAGGAGATCGTCGTGTCCGGGGGTGCCGGGTTGGCCATCTGACCGAATTGGTCTAGCTCAGGTCGTGTTCGAATGATCACTGATGAGCTGCGAGCCCCTCACATCCGGGCCGCCCGACACGAAACCCCGCTCAAGTTCGAAGAGCCGTCATCGCTCCCCTGCCCGGATTCGAACCAAGATCAACCGGTTAACGGCCGGCCGCTCTGCCCTTGAGCTACAGGGGAATGGTCGCGCGTGCGGGGCTCGAACCCGCTTCATCGCCTTGAAAGGGCGAGGGCCTACCCATAACCGAACGCGCGATGCTGTGCCCCGAGCTGGTGTCGAACCAGCGACCCCCGCCTTGTCGAGACGGTGCTCTCCCGCTGAGCTATCAGGGCTTGGTGGCCGGGGGCGGGATTCGAACCCGCGTTCTCCGGCTTGTGAGGCCGGCGAGGACGACCGAACTCCTCTACCCGGCAAGTACGCCGCCAGGGGCTCGAACCCTGCACCCGCCGGTTAAAAGCCGGCTGCTCTCCCTCTGAGCTAGCGACGCTCGATGCTGCGCCCCGCGCTGGACTCGAACCAGCGACACCCGCCTTAGGAGGGCGGTGCTCTATCCGCTGAGTTACGCGGGCATGCGTGGGAGCGGAGAGATTCGAACTCCCTAAGCGCGAACGCACCGGGGTTACAGCCCGGCCCACCTCACCATCGGTGGCGCGCTCCCTTGAGTTCACTGGCGGGAATCGAACGAGTTCGCCTGCGCGCTGCCTGCCGTTCGCGGCGCGGGCCACGACGCGCAAACCGGCGTCGTTACGTTCCCGCCGGCAACCCAATGACGTAGGAGAACTCGATGGGGCAGAGCGACATGAACGAAGCCGGTCTCGACCGCCGGCGGTTTCTGACGCTGGCGGGTGCAGGGCTGCTCGCGGCGGGCACCGTGGCGACCACGAGCGGGCCCGCGCTCGCCATGTCGCCGGTCGACGGCGATCCGTTCACGCTCGGTGTCGCGTCCGGCGACGCGCTGACCGACCGCGTCGTGATCTGGACCCGGCTCGCCCCGGAACCGCTCGATCCGTCGACCCGGTTCGGGATGGGCGATCTGACCGACGTGCCGGTTCGCTGGCGCCTCGCCCGGACCGAGTCGCACCTGGGCGCGCCGTCCAAGTGGATCGCCTCGGGTGAGGCCGTGGCGTTCGCCGACAACGGGTTTTCCGTGCATGTCGACGTCGCCGGGCTCGATGCCGGTCGGCGCTACTTCTACGAGTTCGAGGTCGACGGGCCGGACGGGACGGTGTTCCGCAGCCCGATCGGCCGTACGCACACGGCGTTCGCGGCCGGCGACGACCGCACGGCCCGGTTCGCCGTGGTCACGTGCCAGAACATCGCCCGCGCCGACGGCGGCGAGTTCTACTTCCACGGCCACGATCACCTCGCCGGCCGCGAGGATATCGACTTCGTCGTGTTCCTCGGCGACTACTTCTACGAGTTCGGGCGGGGCGCGCACGTGCCGCCGCGCGAGATCAGCTCGCTCGACGACTACCGCACCCGTTACGGCCAGTACAAGCTGCGCGACAGCCTGCGCGAGGTCCACCGGCGGTTCCCGGTGTACGTCATGCCCGACGACCACGAATTCTTCAACGACTACCGCGGCGGCGACCTCGGCGGGGTCGGCCAGGTCCGCCGGTTCAACCGCGCCCTACAGGCGCTGTGGGAGAACATGCCGCTGCGCAACGGGCACCCCGGCCCGCTCGGCGACACGAAGAACGACCTCGCGCTCTATCGGCGGATCGCCTGGGGCACGAATCTCGACCTGTACCTGACCGACGTCCGCCAGTACCGCGGCCCATCGCTACTCGGCAACGCCCAGACCGACGATCTGCTCGACTGGCTGCGCACCACGACCGCGACGTGGACCGCGCTGGCGACGCCGACGCCGATCTGGTGGAACGGCGGCAACAACGGCTGGAACGCGTTCACCGGCGTGCGCGACCGCGTCACGGCCGTCCTCGAGGAGCGCAAGGCTGCCACACCGGCCACGTTCAACCCGGTCGTGCTGTCGGGCGACATCCACTGCGGCATCGTGACCCACGTGCGCCGCTTCCGCGACCACACGAGCCCGTTCGTCGCCACCGAGTTCATCAACGCCCCGATGACGAGCCAGAGCAGCAACCAGTTCCTCCCCGACGACGAGATCCGCGGCGCCTACAACGGCATGTACGGCTACATGGAGTGCATCGCCGAGCCGACCGGCTGGAAGGTGCGCTACGTGGTCGGCAACCAGACCGACGACCCGAACGGCACCGCGACCGGCGAGCTGCCGTGGCATCTCGATGCGGGCGCCGCTCCGGGTACCGTCTACCAGCCGGTGCGCCAGGAGGCCTGACGGGGGCGTCGCCCGCGCCAGATCTGGGTACCTCCTCGACGAAATCGAGGAGGTACCCGTGGACGGGTCTGTCAAGTGGGTACGACTTCCCGCCGACCTCCGGAGCCGCAATCCGGCGCTCTTGCCGCTGAGCTACAGTCACAACGTCGGCCCGAAGGCCAGTGCCCGCACCTGGGATCGAACCAGGGACAACTGGTGTGTGGGACCAGCGCTCTACCGCTGAGCTACACGGGCATGAAGATGACGGGCAGCCCTGGTGGACCACTCTCCGCAGGGAGGAGCTGACGCCCCGTCCCGGCCCCGTCATCGCTCCGGCGACAGGACTCGAACCTGTACCTGTACGGATTAACAGTCCGCTGCCCTACCGATTGGGCGACGCCGGAATGGTCGCGCGTGCGGGGCTCGAACCCGTTTCATCGCCTTGAAAGGGCGAGGGCCTACCCATAACCGAACGCGCGTCTGCGTGCCGCGAGCTGGGATCGAACCAGCGACCTACGCCTTGTCGAGACGTTGCTCTCCCGCTGAGCTACCGCGGCGGGAGCGGGACCCGGATTCGAACCGGCGGCCTCTGGGTTATGAGCCCAGCGCGCTTCCATAACTGCGCCATCCCGCAAGTGGGCCGCCAGAGGATCGAACTCTGGACACTCCGATTAAAAGTCGGCAGCTCTACCACTGAGCTAGCGGCCCGATAGACGTCCCCCGAGCAGGATTCGAACCTGCGACGACCCGGTTTAGGAAACCAGCGCTCTATCCACTGAGCTACTGGGGGAAGTTGGTACGCCGCCGGAGGATCGAACTCCGCTCCCCTGATTAAGAGTCAGGTGCTAAGCCACTCAGCTAGCGGCGCTTGGCGGAAGGTTGACGAGTCGAACGCCAGGGCTTGCACCCCCCTCCGGCTTTCGAGGCCGGCTGGCCCCCACGGGCCGGAACCCTCCACGAGTCGGGTAGGCCGGATTTGAACCGACGGCCTTTCGCTCCCGAAGCGAACGCGCTACCAAACTGCGCCACTACCCGTTTGTCGGGACGGGGAGTCTCGAACTCCCGACCTCTGGTCCCCCAGACCAGCGCGCTACCCCTGCGCCACGTCCCGTTGTTGCCCTACGCGGGCCACCGCACGCGATATCGCTCGTACTCCGGCCCTGGATAGCAGTGAACCTGCCCGAGTACGCGGGCGTGAGGGACCAACCACATGTCCTCCATGCCACCGATGAAGAAGAAGAAGTCGACGTCCTGCTCGTCGTAGGGCAGGCGAGTCCGCCGCGTCGGCGAGAGGTAATTCCTCGTGTTCATCTGGAAACACGGCACCCCGCCGCTGACTCCGCGCCGTGATGTCTTGACCTGTACCTTTGCCGGCTGCCCGCTCGGGAAGACCACAAGCAAGTCGTACGGCTGCTGATCTGCCACCTGCCCGACGCCGCAACCGGCGAGCTTGAACCAGGCCGCGGCCAGCGACTCACCCGCGTTCCGCAGGAGATCCTGCTGGGGGCTCAGCGAGGAAGCGACGTCGTCCCCCTCGATGGGCGTCCGCCTGTCGAGGTGGGCGAAGTCGACACCTCGACGCAATGCATGGCGCTTCGCGTTGGACGCCGGAGTTCCCAGCTTGATCGCGACGTCGTTCCACGTCGTTGCCTTCCGGATCGCCCTTGCCAGCTCCTCGTCGCTCCACAACCGCTGTCCAGTGAAGTGCGACGTGTCGAGCTGAAGCTGTTCCGCCCGCCGCCGTACCCCGGTTGTGCTGGTGGTAGTACCACCCAGCTCGCGGAGTACGTGCCTCCAGGATCGGCACCGGGCAACGACCTGGGCGAACTCCTCATCGGAGGTCTTGAAAGGACGCGACATGCGGATCATATTACCGTGGCCCGGCGCGCTACCAACCTGCGCCATATCCCGGAAAGAGCCCCCGACTGGAATCGAACCAGCGACACCGAGATCCGTAATCTCGTGCTCTATCCACTGAGCTACGGGGGCAAGAATTGCTGCGTGCCGTCGGCTGGAATCGAACCAGCGACCCCGGAGTTATCAGCTCCGTGCTCTAACCGACTGAGCTACGACGGCTTGGCGAAGGGTGACGGATTTGAACCCCCGGCGGTGTGACCCGCTCCGCGTTAGCAACGCGGCGCCATCGACCAGACTCGGCCAACCCTTCATGCGCGCTGACGAGGGGACTCGAACCCCCGGCCCCCCGGCTGACAACCAGGGCCCCGGCAAAGTCGTCAGATGATGCCGAGTAGGGCCAGGGGCCGGGTGCTGTCGCGGGCGTGATGTCGGTTGGCGGCGGCGATGTTGGC
>NZ_JBSFYP010000134.1:0-5756 GCF_053599835.1 Micromonospora sp. NPDC005163 | reverse complement strand
CGCTGACCCGGCTGGCCGCGCCCTCCCGTCTCGCATCAGGGACGGGAGGGCGCTCCGGCCAGCGCCACCAGACCGTTTCGCGCCCGGCTGACCACCCGCACCCAGCTACGGGCGCCGGTTCGGCGGCGGGTTTCGACACCACCTGATCGCACCACCCAGTCCTCATAGGGAAGGCCAGTTCTCCCCTGGGCGATCCGGATCTAGCCGCGATGCGCGCGTCTGCCGCGGACCGTGACGGCCTCGCGATGCACCGTGAGGGTCATGTCAACGGTCAGGTGGGACGCGCCCCAGGGCCCCGGCAAAGTCGCGGAGTGCCCGGCTTGATGTGGTTGGTGTAGACGCGCCCTTGCTGGTGGTAGCAGGGCGGGCATGACCGTTCAGATGATCATCGAGGTTCCT
This sequence comes from Micromonospora sp. NPDC005163, assembly GCF_053599835.1. NCBI lineage: Bacteria > Bacillati > Actinomycetota > Actinomycetes > Micromonosporales > Micromonosporaceae > Micromonospora > Micromonospora sp. NPDC005163. The sequence continues at coordinate 5,357 of NZ_JBSFYP010000134.1, read as the reverse complement.
ACGCCTTATTGATCGTCCGAAGTGAGTCATGCCCGCCCTGCCATCATCGCTGATCTCGTCCTTGTCCGGCGCGCCGGCGGTCACCGTGCCCGAAACCGTCGCTGGGCTGACTGCGGCACTGGCGGGTCTGCCGGATCCTCGGGCCCGTCGCGGGGTGCGGCACCGGCTGGCGGTCGTGGTCACCGCAACGGTCTGTGCCGTGGTGGCCGGCTACCGCTCGGTCGACGAGCACCGCACGGAGCGGGTCCGGTGTGGGACCGGGCGGGTGCATGGGCTGCGGGTCGGCGAGACGACTCGTCCTTCGTCCGCTCGGTGGTACGGAGACGACGCGCTGCCCGGGTTGGCCGACACCGTCCGGTTCGAGTGGGCCGCCATGGACAGCTGGTTCGAGGAGGACGAGGAGGTCTTCGTGCACCCCCGGAATCCGTATGCCCGGGTGGACGCAATGCGGTCCACCCGACGCGTACGGGTGGAACTCGACGGGGCCGTACTGGCCGAATCGGCGTCGCCGGTGCTGGTCTTCGAGACCGGTCTGCCGACCCGCTACTACCTCAACCGGACCGAGGTGGCCTTCGGGCACCTCGTGCCGTCAGAGACGACGACCTCCTGCCCGTACAAGGGCCGGACCAGCCGCTACTGGTCCGTGCGCGTCGACGGCACGGTCCACCCGGACCTGGCCTGGTCGTACAGCTTCCCCACCGCCGCGCTCCTGCCGATCGCCTGGCTGATCGCCTTCCACAACGAGACGGTCGACCTGATCATCGACGGGGAGCGACTCACCCGGCCGAAGACGCACTTCTCCTGATCGTCAACGGCGGCTGAACTTGAACCCCAGGCGACGCGACGGGTGAAAATTGACCCCCTCGTGCGGGTCGGTAGTAGCGGTCTCAACGTCGACGTCCGCGAGCAGCTCAGCTTGGTGGCGGTCGAGTCGCTCTGGGACTCCAGCCCCGTCGAGCCGGGCGTGGTCTGGGCTACTGACGATGACGAGTTCGCCAAGATCCTCAGTGAGTGGACGCGAGCCGTGCCCTACTTGAGGAAGACCGATACGTACATCGCTCCTGGTACCTGGAAGTAAGCCGGCCGCACGACCGGGGCCACTACGCGGCGTTCCCCCCTCGGCGGGGCAGCTTCCAGTCCGGCCGAACGAAGTGGCAGGTGTATCCGCCGGGGTTCCGCTCCAGGTAGTCCTGGTGTTCCGGCTCGGCCTCCCAAAACGGGCCGGCAGGACTAACTTCGGTGACCACCTTGCCCGGCCACAGGCCCGACGCGTCGACGTCGGCAATCGTGTCCTCCGCGACCTGCCGCTGCTGGTCGTCCTTGTAGAAGATGGCCGACCGGTAGCTGACTCCCACGTCGTTGCCCTGGCGATCCTTCGTGGTCGGGTCGTGAACCTGGAAGAAGAACTCAAGGATGTCCCGGTAGGACACCTCGGCAGGGTCGAAGGCGATCTCGATCGCCTCGGCATGGGAACCATGGTTGTAGTACGTCGCGTTCGGCACATCCCCGCCCGTATATCCCACCCTGGTGGCGAGCACGCCAGGGCGTTTCCGGATAAGGTCCTGCATCCCCCAAAAACAACCGCCGGCCAGAACCGCCATCTCAGTCGTGTCAGCCATCGCTTCGCCCTCCCATCCGGGCTCTCGAAAGCAAGGTCACCTCCGTCGTCGCGCCGCCACATCGACGGACGCAGCCCCGACAATGGCCTTGTCGCCGTCGTTCTGGACATAGCCGACCACCGAGGCCTTTCGAGGATCGAGAGTTGGCGGCATCTCGAGGTCGACCCGCCCGCGCTCCACGTTCATTGGAATCGACGTGAAGGCGCGCACCACGCCGTCCTGCCGAAGCCGCCGCCCGGCGTTCTCGCCTCGGGGTACCTCGTTCTCCAAGCCACGTTCCACGACCGCCACGTTGAACGCCGCCGGCTGTGGCAGTCGCCCGGCCTGGTACTCCACCACGACCCGGCGTCCATCGCCCGTGCCCTCGGGAGCATCCTGCAAGGACAGCGCGAGCGGCGTGGTATCCGCCGCCTCCGAAAGGGCGGAGCTGATCGCAGACGAAGCCTGCCGGCGGTCGGATCCGACGAACTCAACGACGCCGTTGACGATCATCTGGGGGGTGTACAGCCCCCGGGAGCCGAGCGCCCGCGCGTACGCCTCCTGACGCAGGGTGTGCGCCTCGGCGCCGAACGGGTCGGCCCAGCCCAGGTGGTCCCAGTAGTCGACGTGGAACCCGAGCGCGTAGACAGGCTCGCCCCGATCCCGGGCGTCGCGGTCGATCTCGGACAACACGTCCTCGGCCGGAGGGCAACTGTTGCAGCCCTGGGAGGTGAACATCTCCACGACTGCGAAGCCGCCGCGGCCCGGCGGCCCGGCGCTACCAGACCCGGTGCCCCGTGTGTCCGTCATGGCGCATCCTCCTCGGTCAGTCCCGCTGGCGGCCCTGACCTTCCCGTTCCGGCGACCACCATGCGGAGGTACGAGGATCAAGACCCTCCTCAAACTCTTAAAAAGCGGCACCGTTCTCACGTGTGGCCGCCGCGCTCATCGGTCAAACCGGACGTCGCCCTCGGCAGCATCGTCATCCACCTGGCCGGTCACCACCCTGCTGCCCAACGAGGGCCGTCCACGCCGCCAAGGAACAGTCTGCCGCCGCCGCCGAGGAGATCGATCTCGCGCTACGGATGGCGTTCTTCCGCGACAGCCGGTGCATCTCCCTCCGCCACGAGATTCTTGACATCGCCGACGCTGCCGCAGCGTCGACAGCAGTCGCCTCGCCGACGCCCTCGACACCGGGCAGGCCCGGGGCACGATGATGCGGGACTACCAGCGGCACCGCGACGACGTGCGGGGCAGTCCCCACCTGTTCTTCGCCGGCGGACACCAGGTTCACAACCCGGGCATCACGATGCACTGGGAAGGCGAGCCCGGTGCCGGCTTCCCCGTCGTGGACGTTGACGACCCGTCGGTCTTCGCCGAGCTCGTCGCCCGTGCCGCAACCACCGTCACCTGATCCCGGCATCTTTCGGCGCTACCGCTTCCGGGCCCGCGCGGTGGCCCGGGCGTTGGCCTTCTCGATCGCGCCGACCTCGTCGCCCTTGTTCAGGTTCTCCGGGTCGTCGATGCCGACCCGGTGTGCGACGTCGTCGAGGTGTTCCTTGCTGGCGTTCGCGTCGACCCCCTGGGCGGTGTCCCGCCGTCCACGCGCCGACTCTGGCGTCCCCTGCTCGGCCTGCGGGTCCGATGGGCCCTTGTGCTCCTTGGGCTCCCAGTGGTCCCCGACCTTTTCATGGGTGTGCTTCAGGGAGGCGAACGCGGTGCGGTGGGCGCGCTCGCCGTCGCCGTAGGACTCCTCCGCCGACTCAAGCGTCTTCTTGTAGGTCCGTACCGCCTTGTCGTCGGAGCGGGCGATGGTCGACGGCACGTCGTCGCGCATCTGCTCGGCCTGCTCGTGCTTGTCGGGCATGACAACGCCTCTCTCCTGGTGATGCCGGCGGAACGGAACGCCCGGCGCGGCAGCCGCCCCGCAGGAACTCATGCCCTCCCCAGGTGGGCAACAAGGTGCATGCCCGCCTCGTGTAGAGGGAAACACCCGATCGAAAGGCGGCGGCCCGAGCAGGGCGTCGAGCGTCTGGACGACGTCAAGGAGGTCCGGATGGAGTCCGAGGGCCACTTCAGCGTCATCACCCGCGACGCCGGCAAGCTCCCGGGACGAGGTGCTAGCTGACGCCGTTTGCGCCCCCCGTCGCCGGGAAGGCGACGGGGGAACAGTGGCGCGCGGAGCCGCCCGCGCCATCGCACACACGGGGAGGCCGACATAGTGACCGGGAACGGCTGCACGATCTTCGCCAGCAGGCCCACGACGCGGGCATCGAGGGCAACTCCAAGATGACTGAGGAGCAGCTGCGCGACGCGCTGCGCAAGGTCGGCAAGGGCGAGCGGCCCCAGATGGCCAAGCACGAGACCAAGCGGTAAGCGCACGAGCGGTGCCGGCACCCTGACGGGTGCGCAGTCCAGGTTCGTCCGTACGCATTTGGTCAGCTCGGCGACCATGTCCTCGCTGAGAGGCAGGCGTCCGCGCACGCGGTGCAGGCCTGGGCGCAGTCGTTGAGGGCGTCGATCGCCGCCGCCAGCTTCGCGCGGTCCATGTTGATCGACTTCGGGTACATCTACCGCATCAGCATCTGGTGCTCGGCATCAGGGAATCCTCTCTCATGGTTCCCCGATCCCTACCCGAAGGCACCGACACACACCGCCGGACACGGCGGTATGACGGGGACGGCAGCGGGTACCGGTTGCACATGCCGAGTCGATCCGAAGCACTCGGACCGGCGTGACCCCCGGGGCAGAACCATGACCGACCAAGCGCCCCGCGAGGAGGGGGCGCGCCTGGCACGGCAGGAGAAGGAGGACGACCGGCTCAACGGTCCTGCCCGTCGGCTGGACAAGCCGATGGGCGTACTCGGCATCCTGTTCTTGCTGCTGGTGCTCGGCCAAGCCGTCACCCGCGACCAGCCACTCACCGGCGTGCTGACCGCCGCCAGCCGGGCGCTGTGGGCGGCCTTCGTCGCCGAGTTCGCGCTGCGTGCCTGGCTGGCCCGCCGCCGCGCCCGCGAGTTCTGGAAGCGCAACTGGTGGCAGGCGATCTTCCTCGCCGTACCCTTCCTGCGGTTCGTCCGCGCCGCCAACGCGCTGCGGGCCGCGCGCGGCACCGGCGTGGTCGCCGCCGCCGTCCACGGCTCCCGATCGGCGGGCCGGCTGCTGACCGACCGGCTGGCCTGGCTCGCCGTGGTCACCGTGGCGATCATCCTCGCCGCCGGGCAACTCCTAGTCGTCACCGGCTCCTACCCGACGTACGGGAAGGCCCTGCACGGTGCGACCCTGACCACGATCAACGGCGGTGCCAGCCGCTCAGCTTGGCCGGGTTAAGCACAATCCAGAGGACGGCGACCCTGGCGTCGGCCGTCTTGATGCCGACCACCGCGATAGCCTGGCCGGAGCGGCGCAGGGCCAGCCCGGCACGGCCGTTGACGGCCTCGATGGTCAGCTCGGCGTCCGGTTGCCCGGACAGCAGGACCGCGGCCATCTGGGCAACGTCTTCCGCGCCGTGAATGGGGCTCATTGCGGCGGGCAGCAGCCCGCCGCCGTCGCACACCGCGATCGCGTCAGCGTCCAGGGCCGCCCCGAGCGCGGCGATGTCTCCTAGCCGGCAGGCCTCGGCGAACCTGCGCACGACATCGTCATGCCGATTGAACATGCTGGGACCGGATAGGCGGGTGCGCGGGTGGCTCCACCGGGTCGTCGCCGGTGACGAATGCGCGGCGGGGATCCTGCAGCGAGGCCAGCGAGACGATGTCG
>NZ_JBSFYP010000133.1:0-5925 GCF_053599835.1 Micromonospora sp. NPDC005163 | reverse complement strand
GTGATGCGATGTCACAGGGGTGGATCTCCTCGCACGCCCTCACGGGTCAGAGTTTCAGCAGCTCAAGCCGCCTTCTCCAAGGTTGCCACAGAGGGGTGCGAGCGGCGTCGCGCGCGTCCGCCTCCCGGGTCGCCGTGGCCCAGGTCTGGAGCGTGAACTGCACGGTGATGCGGTATCGGTGCGGCCCAGGCTCGTCATCTCCGTTGGAGGTGGGTGCCACGTCGATGACGTGTTGCGGGTAGACCGCCATCGCCGGCTGCAGCAGGCACAGCTCGTCCGGTACACCCCAGCGCGCTTGCTCTCGGGCCTCGTCCTCGTCGGTGTGCGACCGCGTGTACGACAGGTGCGCTTGGGCGGAGATGGTCCACTGTTGCGGCAGCGGTTCCAGGCCCCATGTTGCGAGGGCGTCCTCGCATCCCGGGCGGCAGATCAGCCTGCTGCGCAGCGCGGCGATGAGGGCGGAGCGGGCCTCGACGGCCAGAGCCGCCCGTTGCTCGATGGCAGCCATCGTTTCGGCATGCAGAGTAGGGACCTGGTCCGCCGGGGTCCCGCCGGTCATCGCTGCGCCGCCCGACTGCCGGCAGTAGCCGAGGGCCTGCCCGTGACCAACCCGGCGCACGTAGCCACCCGCACGGTGGCCATGTCGCGGGCTGGGCGCACTTCGGTGTGTTCGCCGGCGGCCGCGATGGTGCTGCGCAGGAGGTCGGGCGAGGCGGCGGGGTGGAGGTCGGCTGGGAGATCACCGTCTCTCAGGTGCCGGGTGGGATGAAGCATGTTGCCCTCCGTAGAACAGCAAGAAGGCGGCCACCGGTTGGTGGCCGCCTGAAGGGATGGTGGTGCCGCGCCCCAGTCGCGTGGGCGAGGGGCGTTGGGTTTGTGCGTGCCAGATCCGAGGCTGGCAGCGGCGGCCGACCGTGGCTGGTGGGGGCGATGCCGTCGCGCGAGGCGTCAGATCAGAGGCACGTGGAAAGTAAGGGAAGCTCTCAAGGTAGCCGTTGCGGGAGCGCCTTCGGCTGGGCTGTCAGGTGCGGCCTCCTGGCAGGACCTGACAGCCCGGCAATCCCCTCCCCCGTGTCAGGGCTGCTGGCCGGAGGGGAATCCGCCGGACCTGCGGCCCGCCTGGCTGATCTCGTCAGCCAGCGAGCCTTCGCTGCTCGGCCGGTGACGGGAGACCGCTGCGGGACTCTTCGCCGCGGGCCGGTCCCGCTGTGAACCGGACCGGGGCGGGCCTACCGATCACCTGGTAGGCAGCTGGTGACCTGTGCAGCGGAACCGGCGCCGGCGCAGCTCACGCTGACTCCGCAGACGGCGGACATGCGGCAGGTGTCGGATTGGTTGATCCACTGGTCGGTCGCGACCGGCATCGAGGGAGTCTTGCAGCCAGGGTTTGCGATTGACCGATTGACCGCAGCGGGTGCAGTCAGTGCAGAGCCATCAGGTTTGACGGCTCTTCACAATGCAAAGTGTCTTCGGTGACGCTGATGCGCTGATTGTCGTCGAACTCGCGCAAAAACCAGATCTACAAGGCGTTCCGGGAGGTCGGGCGCGTGATGCACCGTGGCGCTGCTGCGGTTCCTCGCCGACTCGGGACTGCGGGCACGGGTGACGCGGCCACCAACAAGGCCGAGGCCTACAACGGGTTCTCCGCCTGGACCCCGGTTCGGCAACCAGGGCGTGATCGCCGAGAACGACCCGGCCGAGCAGGAAAAGTCGGTCAAATGAACTCGCTGCGGTGCAACCTGATCGTGTTCCACATCGCGATCGACATGATGGAGGTCATCCGGCAGCTGGTTGCCGAGGGGTGGTAGGTGACCGCGGAGGATCTGGCCCAGCTCTCGCCCTACCTGACCTCCCACATCCTCCGGATCGGCGCCTACGCGACCGACGAACTCCACATCCCGCCGGACGTGTTCGACCCCGCGCTGGACGAGGTCGACTTTGGCGGCGAACAGCCCGCGGCCGCGTAGCAGGGCACGGTAACGCAGCAGAGGGTGGTTTAGCGCCTCCCCCATGCAGGGCGACACTGGAGGGCCGAGAATCCTCCATCTCTCACGCAGCACGCGTATCCCACGCAAATGTCCGCGGCCGGGCGCTCGTCCGGGATCGGCGCCGGCTCGATGCTGGCGGCAGCGCGGCTGGACCATCCCGGCGCGCGATGCCGGCGGGGCGTCGGCGATGCTGTGGGCATGGAGTACGTGTCCAGAGTGCCGCGACCGCCGCTGGACGGGCTGATCGACGACCTTTACTACCTGGAGGGTGCGCCGCCGTACGCCCGGCTGACGCTGCCGGCAAGTCCGGCGGCGTTGCTCATCGTCAACCTCGGCGCGCCGTTCCGCATCCGCGCCGGCACCGACATCGAGACGGCCGAGTACGCCGACGGCTGCGTGGTCACCATGCCCACCCGCGCGTGGGAGTTCGGCTACCCACCCCGGACCCGGTCCGTCGGCGTGCACTTCAAGCCGTGGGGGCCGGCGCCGTTCCTGCCGATGCCCGCGGCCGAGCTGTGTGACCGGCCGGTGACGCTAGAGCAGGTTTGGGGCCGGCCCGCCATCGCCGAGCTGCGAGACCGGCTGACCACGGCGGACGGACCGCACGAGATGCTGACGCTGCTCGAGGAGGAGCTAATGCGACGGCTGTGCGAGGCCGCCGGCCTCGGGCTGGTCCGCCATACGAGCCGCGTCATCGCGGCGACCAGCGGGGCGGTGGCTATCGACGACCTGAGGGTTTCAGCCGGTGTCAGCAGCACTCACCTGGCACAGCGGTTCAAGGAGCTCATCGGCGTCACGCCGAAGCGGCTGGCCCGCACCTACCGCTTCGCCGCCACCGTGTTAACGATCAACCCCGCCGGACCGATCGACTGGGGCGACCTCGCCAGTAGCGCAGGCTACTTCGACCAGGCCCACTTCGGCCACGAGTTCCGGGCATTCACCGGGCTCACACCGACCCGGTACGTCGAAGTCCGGCGGCGGTTCCTGCGCGAACATCCCGGCCACGTGCTGGACGGCTGGCCGCTGCCGGCCGATTGATTTCTTACAAGAGCGACAGCTCACGACACGCTAATTTGGGGGCACCCCAAAGCAGAGGAGAGCCCCGTGGGCAAGGTGGTCATGTACAGCGCGGTGTCGGTGGACGGCTTCATCGCGGACGAGAATGACCAGCCCGGACCGCTGTTCGACTGGTTGTCCAGCGGTGACGTCCCGTTGGACGAGAGCGGCGAGGTGAAGGTGTCGCAGACGTCCTACGACTACACCCGGCCGTACTGGGACCAGATCGGGGCGACAATCGCCGGCCGCCACGTCTTCGACATGACCGACGGCTGGGACGGGAAGCCTCCGAGCGGGATCGACCACGTGGTCGTCGTGACGCACCGGCCGCAGCCCGAGGGCTGGGACCCCGAGGCGCCGTTTCACTTCGTCGACGGCGTCGAGGCAGCCGTGGCCAAGGCGCAGGAGCTTGCGGGTGACCGCTTGGTCGAGGTCGCCGCTGGCGACGTCGGTGGCCAGGTGCTTGCCGCGGGTCTGGTCGACGAGGTGCGCATGGACGTCGTGCCCGTGGTGTTCGGGTCCGGCAAGCGCTACTTCGGGTCGGTCGACGCGCAGCACCTGTTGGAGGATCCTGACGTGGTGATTCAGAGCAACCGGGTGCTTCACCTGCGCTATCGGGTGCGCCGTTGACCGATCTGAGCGGGTAGCCGATCCAGTGAGTCTTCCCGGGCGCGCGCCTGCTCGTAGTCCGCAGCCAGCTCCTGCCACGGCTAACTCGGATCCTGGGCGGTGTCGCCGTCGGATCCCGCCGCCGACCCGCGGTCATGTCCCGTCATGCACAGGAGCATAGTCGTCTCGCCGGCTATGCCGCGATTTCCTACGCCCGTCCGGTGTGTGCCGTCAGCGAACCACTCGGGGCAAGCGGGTAACCCCGCGGGCGTGTTCAAAAGCCTCCGTGAGGTTGTGCACTTGCAGGGTGAGTCGCTGGATGTTCGCGATTGCCACTTCGAGGTTCGCGGCAAGGTTCTCGTTGTCGCGGCGGAGGCGGGCGTTCTCTTGCCGCAGACTCGTCGCGGTGGTGGTGTCGACGGCGGTGTGTGCTGCTTGGCCTGTTGCGACGTGCGCGGGTTCGTCCGTCGCGCCGGCGCACCGTCCTCACGGACCTGCACCTGGCACTGCGGCGCGGTCAGGCGGTCGCCATTGTCGGTGCGAGCGGTGCCGGCAAGAGTACGCTCGCCGATCTCATCGCGGGTCTGATCACGCCGGAGCGAGGCGAGATCGTCATCAACGGTGATGCGGTACTTCGCGACGTCGACATCGACCGGTGGCGCCGGCGGATCGCGTACGCTTCGCAGTTTCCGTACTCCTTCACCGACTCGTTGCGCGCCAACCTGTGCTACGGCACGTGGCGGCTGTCCTGGTCGAGGACTCGGCTAGCTCCCTTGACCTCGTGATCGTCTGCACTCGACGATCGATGTCCGTGATCGTCCGACTGCTGTACCAGATTCTGGTTCAGGTGCTCTCGTGGCTGGCGCTGTTCGCCCGCTCCTCCGAGTCGAAGGACGCGGAGATCCTCCTGCTGCGTCACGAGGTGGCGGTGCTGCGCCGAGGCAACCCGGGACCACGCGCGCTTCGCGCACGCTGGGCTGCAGTGGACTGATAGAAGCCACCACATGAAGCCCCAGCTCAACACCGACCGAGTTTCGACCAGGACCGTCACTCATCCGGCCCCGCGAGGAGCCCATGGCCCGGTCCATAACAGTTATGTGCATCGATGTAGACGGTCGCTCAAACCGCTTCTGGTGGACAGATGTTGCCCTCTTGACGAGGGACTTCTGTCGCAGTCTAATTTGGTGACCATATAGGGAGGCCCACTCGTGGGAGAGTTCGCCGTTCTGACGTGGCAGGGTTTCCTTCTGATCGCGGCTGCCGCCGCAAAGTGCGCGCACCGCGTCGGTTCGCAATGGCCGTTGCCGGTTACCGGCTTGCGCCGTCTGCCTTGGTCGAGCCCTGGCATGGAGCGTTCCCGGCGTCGAAGTCATCCTCGGCGCCGGCCTCATCAGCGGTTGGCACCCGACGATCATGCTTCGGCTCGCGGCTGCACTGTTCGCTTCCTTCGGGCTGGCGATGGCATCGGCACTCCTTCGAGGGCGCCGACCGTCCTGCGGCTGCGGTGTTGGCGAGGACAGGCCCGTCAGCTGGCTGCTCGTCGCGCGGACCGGTGGCTTGGCTATCTTTGCGGGCCTGTCCAGCGCTATTCCTCCCCCTTTGGGTTTGCAGGTGCTGTGGTGCGCGACGTCGGGCTTGTCGCGTGATGCAGCACTCGCCACGCTCATCGCGCTGCTGCTACTTGGCATGACCTGGCGGGCGTTGACGGTCGGCCTTCGCGTGCACAACCGTTTGGAGGCGCTGCGGCGATGACGGGTCCATGGATTGCTGCCTTCGGTGCGCTCGTAGTCATGGTCGTAGCGCTCACGATTCTTGTGTTGGGCGTGCTCGCCAGGCTGGACCGTGCGCTGGACGAGATCACGTCCCGGCCGCCAAGCAACGTACGCGCCCTCGGTGGACTGGAGGTCGGCCAGGCCGCGCCCTGTTGGAGTTCGCCGCGTCCGACGGGGGCGAACCCGTGCAGCTGAGTCGTTCGGTGATGGTCTTCACGTCTGAGGGTTGCTCCCCGTGCGCGTCTCTTGTCGCTGACCTGATCATCCACCCCTTTGATCCGGGCGAGTGGGGTCGGGTGCTGGTATGGGATGCCAAGGATCAGTCGCCGATTCCGCCTCTACCCGGTTGGGTGGTGGTTGGCGCGACCAGCGCCACCGCGCTCAAGAGCCGATTCCAGGTCCAAGGAGGTGATCTCAACAAGGGTCGGGGCGCCGATCGGGGTGACACGGGCATTGCGTCCATAGCGGACAGTGGTGGATATGGGCGTGGAGCCATCGGT
>NZ_JBSFYP010000132.1:0-5974 GCF_053599835.1 Micromonospora sp. NPDC005163 | reverse complement strand
ACCGCGTTCCTCAAGGGTTTGAAGCAGGTTGACGGGTGGCAGGACATGGCGTTGACCGACGCCGCGCAGACCGTGCAGGTCTCGGCCTACCCGGACGCCTACGCCCAGTGGGAGCAGCAGGCCACCGACCTGGTCGCCAAGCACTGGAACAGCTGACCCACCGCACCACCGCACGACATCGACCGCTGGCCGGCACCCCACCCGGGGTGCCGGCCAGCGGCATACCCACGACCAGATCTTGGACAGTTCCCGTCACCCGCGAACGGAAACTGTCCAAGATTCGCAGGTCACGGCGGGGGCGCCGGGTGGGGGAACAACGTCGGGCCGCGGCTGGTTGTGGACAGTGTCGGTGTGATCCAGTGTCCCCGGGCCTCACCTAATATCGCCCTCGCGGAATACCGTTCGGCTGGAACCGCGTCGCGCCACTCGCCGAGAGGCGACCTGCACACCGACACCAACGCCGCCCCCAGCCCACCGGCCAGGGGCGGCGTTGTGTGCGTCAGTTGCCGGTTCCTCGGTTCGCGAACATGCCTCGGTTGACCTATGTTCATGGGGTCGCTCGCGTGGGAGGGGGTGTCGGGGATGGGTCTGCGGACCTTCATCGAGGGTTGGCCGGTCTACCGGCAGCTCACCGGCACGGACCCGCTGGGTCGGGGCGCCGCGGCGCAGTCTGCCCGCTCGGCGGAGTTGACCCCCCGCACCGAGGACGCCGACAGCGTGGCCCGCTCGGTCTGCCCGTACTGCGCGGTGGGTTGCGGTCAGCGGGTGTTCGTGAAGGACGGGCAGGTCACCCAGATCGAGGGCGACCCGGACAGCCCGATCTCGCGGGGCCGGCTCTGTCCGAAGGGTTCGGCCAGCAAGAGCCTGGTGACCAGCCCGTTGCGGCAGACGAAGGTTCGCTACCGCCGGCCGTACTCCACGCAGTGGGAGGATCTGGAGCTCGACACCGCGCTCGACATGATCGCCGACCGGTTGCTTGCCGCCCGCGAGCAGACCTGGGAGGACGTCGACGGCGAGGGCCGGCCGCTCAACCGGACGCTGGGCATCTCCAGCCTGGGTGGGGCGACGCTGGACAACGAGGAGAACTACCTCATCAAGAAGTTGTTCACCGCGATGGGGGCGCTCCAGATCGAGAACCAGGCCCGTATTTGACACTCCGCCACCGTCCCCGGTCTGGGGGCCAGCTTCGGTCGTGGCGGTGCGACGGATTTTCAGCAGGACATCGCCAACGCTGACGTCATCGTCATTCAGGGTTCGAACATGGCCGAGGCGCATCCGGTGGGCTTCCAGTGGGTGATGGAGGCGAAGCGTCGGGGCGCGAAGGTCTTCCACGTGGACCCGCGGTTCACCCGGACCAGCGCGGTGGCGGACGCCTACCTGCCGATCCGGGCGGGCACCGACATCGCCCTGCTGGGCGGGGTGGTGCGGTACATCCTGGACAACGAGCTGGATTTCCGGGAGTACGTGCTGTCGTACACCAACGCGGCGACGATCGTCAGCGAGCAGTTCACCGACACCGAGGAAGGCGACGGGTTCTTCTCCGGCTTCGACCCGGCGACCGGCAGCTACGTGCAGGACAGCTGGCAGTACGAGGGGCACGAGAACTCGTCTGGCAGCGGCCACACCGCGAAGGAACGGGACACCGCCGCCGGCCTGCGCCATGAGTCGCACGGCGCGGAGGTGGGCGGGCAGACCCGCCGCGACGAGACGTTGCAGCACCCACGCTGCGTTTACCAGATCCTCAAGCGGCACTTCGCCCGCTACACGCCGGAGATGGTCGAGCGGGTCTGCGGCATCTCCCAGGAGAAGTTCCTGGAGCTGGCCGAGGCCTGGACGCGGAACTCCGGCCGGGAACGCACCGGCATGCTCATCTACTCGGTGGGCTGGACGCAGCACAGCGTGGGCGTGCAGTACATCCGCACGGGCGCGATCATCCAGCTGCTGCTGGGCAACATGGGTCGCCCAGGCGGCGGAGTGATGGCGCTGCGCGGGCACGCCAGCATCCAGGGCTCCACGGACATCCCGACGCTGTTCAACCTCCTGCCCGGTTACCTGCCGATGCCACACCACGCCGACCACCCGACGTTCGACGAGTGGGTGGACAGCATCCGCCACCCGGGGCAGAAGGGCTTCTGGGGCAACGCCCGCTCGTTCGCGGCGAGCCTGCTCAAGGCGTACTGGGGGGACGCGGCCACCGCCGAGAACGACTTCTGTTACGGCTACCTGCCCCGGATGACTGGCGACCACGGCACCTACCAGCAGGTGCTGAACATGATCGACGGGAAGATCAAGGGATACTTCCTGCTCGGGCAGAACCCGGCGGTCGGTTCGGCGCACGGGCGGGCGCAGCGCCTCGGCATGGCGAACCTGGACTGGCTGGTCGTCCGCGACCTGTTCATGATTGAGAGTGCGACGTTCTGGCAGAACGGCCCCGAGGTGGCCACCGGCGAGATCGTGCCGGAAGAGTGCCGTACCGAAGTGTTCTTCCTGCCCGCGGCCTCGCATGTGGAGAAGGAGGGCAGCTTCACGCAGACGCAGCGGCTGTTGCAGTGGCGGGAGAAGGCCGTCGAACCGCCCGGCGACGCCCGTTCCGAGCTGTGGTTCTTCTACCACCTCGGCCGAAAGCTGCGGGAGAAGCTGGCCGGGTCGGAGCTGCCACGCGACCGGGCGCTGCTCGACCTCACCTGGGACTACCCCACGCACGGCCCGCACGCCGAGCCGAGCGGCGAATCGGTGCTGCGCGAAATCAACGGGTACGACGTGTCGACCGGCCGCCCACTGTCCTCGTTCGGCGAGGCCCGCGCGGACGGCTCCACCGCAATCGGCTGCTGGATCTACACCGGTGTCTACGCGGGCGGGGTGAACCAGGCGGCCCGGCGCAAGTCTCGCCACGAGCAGGACTGGGTGGCCGCCGAGTGGGGCTGGGCGTGGCCGGCGAACCGTCGCATCCTCTACAACCGGGCCTCGGCCGACCCGGACGGCAACCCGTGGAGCGAGCGCAAACGCTACGTCTGGTGGGATCCGGACAAGGGCGAGTGGACCGGCTACGACGTGCCGGACTTCGAGAAGACCAAACCACCGTCGTACCGGCCGCCCCCGGGTACGTCCGGCACCGAGGGCATCGCCGGCGACGACCCGTTCGTCATGCAGGGCGACGGCAAGGGCTGGCTGTACGCGCCCAGCGGGGTCCTGGACGGGCCGTTGCCCACGCACTACGAGCCGGTCGAGTCGCCGGTACGTAACCCGCTCTACCGGCAGCAGGCCAACCCGACCCGCAAGATGTACGCCCATCCGGCCAACTCGGTGAACCCGAGCCCGCCGCAGGAGCACAGTCAGGTCTTCCCGTACGTGTTCACGGTCAGCCGGCTCACCGAACACCACACGGCCGGCGGCATGAGTCGGACGGTCCGTCCGCTGGCCGAGCTGCAGCCGGAGATGTTCGTCGAGGTGTCGCCGGAGTTGGCCGCCGAGGTCGGGTTGACGCACCTGGGCTGGGCCCACCTGATCAGCGGCCGCGCCGCCATCGAGGCGAAGGTGCTGGTGACGGACCGGTTGACGCCGTTGCGGGTGGACGGGCGGATCATCCACCAGGTGTGGTTGCCGTACCACTTCGGTTTCGAGGGCCTGGTGACCGGCGACTCGGCCAACGACCTGTTCGGGATCAGCCTCGACCCCAACGTCCTGATCCAGGAGAGCAAGGTCGGCACCTGCGACGTCCGGGCCGGCCGCCGGCCCACCGGCCCGGAGCTGCTCGACCTGGTGGCCGAGTATCAGCGGCGGGCGGGAATCACGCCGGGCCGCAACGCCCCGGTGATCACCACCGACAGCGACGGGGAGGGGCGCGGTGATTCCTGACCCGAACAGCCTGTACGGGCCGCTGGATCCGGCACCGGACGCCGGTTGGTCGACCGCGCCGCCGCGGATGGGGTTCTTCACCGACACCAGCGTCTGCATCGGCTGCAAGGCCTGCGAGGTGGCCTGCAAGGAGTGGAACGGGGTGCCCGGCTCCGGCCTGGACCTGCTCGGCATGTCGTACGACAACACGGGCGCGCTGACCGCGAACTCGTGGCGGCATGTCGCGTTCATCGAGCAGCCCCGCCCCGACGTGCTCGGCACTCCCATCGCCCCGGGTGGCCCTCGCGGTGACAGTGGCACCCGCGGCGACGGCCGGGGGCCGGAGTTCCTCGGGATGCCGGGTGCGCAGCCGCCGGGTCGGGGCACCGGCGCGGAGCAACGCACCGATTTCCGCTGGCTGATGATGTCCGACGTGTGCAAGCACTGCACCCACGCCGCGTGCCTGGACGTGTGCCCGACCGGCTCGCTCTTCCGCACCGAGTTCGGCACCGTCGTGGTGCAGGAGGACATCTGCAACGGCTGTGGCTACTGCATCTCCGCCTGCCCGTACGGCGTGATCGACCAGCGCAAGGACGACGGTCGGGCCTGGAAGTGCACGCTCTGCTACGACCGGCTCGGCGCGGGCATGACCCCGGCGTGTGCGCAGGCGTGCCCGACCGAGTCGATCCAGTACGGGCCCCTCGACGAGCTGCGGGAGCGGGCCGCCACACGGGTCGCGACGCTGCACGAGCGCGGAGTACCCGAGGCACGGCTGTACGGGCATGACCCGAACGACGGGGTGGGTGGTGATGGGGCGTTCTTCCTGTTGTTGGATGAGCCGGAGGTGTACGGGCTGCCGCCGGACCCGATCGTGACCACCCGCGATCTGCCGGCCATGTGGAAACGCGCCGGGCTCGCCGCACTGGCCATGGCGGCGGCCACCGTCGCCGCGTTCGTCGGAGGTTCCTCGTGAGTCCGCACCACCCGGAGGTGGGCGACCTGTTCCGCCGCTTCCGCGACCGGCTGGACCGGCCGGAGACGAGCATCCAGGGCCGGCCGGGCGGCGCCGACGCGGACGTGACCCCGCAGCCGCAGCGCAACGCCGAACACAAGGGCCGGCGTGGTGGTCGTCGCGGCGGTGGCGAGGAACTGCGGGTGCCGGAGGCCGAGTTCACCTCGTACTATGGCCGGCCGGTCCTGAAGGCGCCGGTCTGGAAGTGGGACATCGCCGCGTACCTGTTCACCGGCGGGCTGGCCGCCGGCTCGTCGCTGCTCGCCGCGGGCGGGCAGCTCACCGGCCGACCGGTGCTGCGCCGGGCCGGCCGGGTCACCGCGCTGGCCGCCGTCAGCGCCAGCGCCGTCTTCCTGGTCCGGGACCTGGGCAGGCCGGCCCGGTTCCACCACATGCTCCGGATCGCCAAGCCCACCTCGCCGATGTCGATGGGCACCTGGATCCTCACCGCCTTCGGGCCGGCGGCCGGGGTCGCCGCGATCGCCGAGGCCTCCGGCTGGCTGCCCCGGCGCGGGCTGCTCGGGCTGGTCCGCCGGGCGCTGCCGCCGGTCGGGCACGCGGCCGGGCTGCTCGCCGCCGGCACCGCGCCCGCGCTGGCCACGTACACCGGCGTGCTGCTCGCCGACACGGCCGTGCCGTCGTGGCACGAGGCGTACCCGGAGCTGCCGGTCATCTTCGCGGGCAGCGCCCTGGCCAGCGGCGCCGGCGTGGGTCTGCTCGCCGCGCCGCCGGCCGAGGCTGGGCCGGCCCGCCGGATGGCGGTGGCCGGCGCGGCCATGGAACTGTACGGCGCGCACCGGGTGGAAACCCGCCTCGGCCTGCTCAGCGAGCCGTACCGGCGGGGCCGGCCTGGTCGGTTGCTGCGCGCCGGTCGGCTGCTGACCGCGGCTGGGGTGGCCGGCGCTCTGGTCGGCCGGCGCAGCCGGGTGGTCGGCGCGTTCTCCGGTGCCGCTCTGCTGGCCGCTTCCGTCGCGACCCGGTTCGGCATCTTCTACGGCGGCGTCGCGTCCGCCCGTGACCCCCGCTACACGGTGTACGTGGCGCTGCACGACGCGGTGGACTGGCTGGCCGCCCGCAAGGCGTTGGCCGGGAAGCCGGAGAACGTGATGCACCGTTCGGTGGCCGCGG
>NZ_JBSFYP010000131.1:0-6128 GCF_053599835.1 Micromonospora sp. NPDC005163 | reverse complement strand
CCGGTGGTGTGGTGGGGCGGCAGCCGGCCGGGCCGGCGCGGCCAGGACCGCGCGGCGTAGCGGAGCGCACGCCAGCCGCGTCGGCGAGCTGGCGGCGGTCGCGGGGTTGCGGCTACTGCGCCTCCGGCGGGGGCGCTCCGGCTCCAGGATGGCCGGGGCACCGCCGGCGTGTCACGGTCCGTGGGTGGTTGCGGTAGGCCATCCCGCCTGCCATCGACCCGGGCAAGCCGAGCAGACCACCGCCCGACCCGCCAGCGCCCGAACGTGCGTCAAGGTCCGCTTGACGTGGCGGGCCGGGTGGCGGACCGCTCCCCAAGAGGGCGGGTCGACGGCAGACGGGATGACTAGCTAGTACGTAGTGGGTTGCACCCATGGCATGGGTTGTGCGACTACGTTGCCTATCGCTTTCTGTGGTCACCTGCTATACGTTACGAGCATGGCGGGCACGCTCACGTACATATTGCAGGTTGCGCACACCTTCCAGCGCAAGTTTGACCCGGAAAGCCTTCAAGCGGCACTCGCCGATTGTCACCTATACGTCATTTCGAGGCGCCCGTCCGTAAGGATCGACAGAACCTCGCCGCGAATTCATCTTGACCGGCTCTCTGTGGACTTCATGACTCGCGAGGACATGAAGGGCGAGCCAGAGAGGATTCCTGTCGCCATAGATCTGCACGAGCTGGATACAATCAGCGACTTTCGGACCTACGCCCACGGGTCATATTTCTCCATGGCGATGGGCGGCGGCCTTGTTCACGGGGATGCCTGGTCGTTAGCCAGCATGATGAGTGGTGCTGACGAAAAGATGGCTCGCCAAGAAGTCTTGTATGTTGGCCAAGCGTTCGGTGACGACGGAAGCACTAACGTGGTTCAACGAACGCGGCGTCATGAGAAATTGCAGAGGGTGTACGAAACGCATGCGGGTGGTGACTGGGATATCTTCGTATCGGCCTTGCGCATTACGGAGATATTGCGCGAAGCCGATGATCATATAAATGATGATGAACCCGGATCGATTGGGATGGAGGGATTCTATGGAGTATTCCAAGATGCCAGGAAGCCGCGCATTCTAAAAGCATCTGTCGATTTGGTTGAACATGGGCTAATTGCTTACTTTAATCCTCCCTATAACGAAAAGCTGGTCGAGTGGCGAGCGGGGCAGCCGACAAGCGACATGAAGAAGTTGCGGAACGCTGGATTTCGCCTGTTACGTCTACATTTGTCGAGCCACGGGAGTTTGGCCCGCTTTTATTCACGCGAAGTCCCTTCACCAACTCGTTCGCACCTGGTCGTACACGACCTGCCACCGACTCCCGACGACAGCGTGGTTCGGGGGATCAGTGCGCCCTGCGTCGGAGACTGGCGCTCCCATCACTTCCTTAGCGAAGAGCGTGACGCACTTCTAACTGGATCTGAAGCCGCCGATCTCGTCATGAACGTCTTCGGTCCGGAAGCACCCCAAATCCGTGTGCCGGAGGAGGTGGAGGGTCCGATCGAGCACTTGAACGCCAAGACCTCTGCAGCCTTCAAGAGGTGGGCCGATGAAGCACCTGAGCCTCTCAAGTATGAGGGGCCCGAATTTGTGCATGAGACGGGGTCGGTTCCAGTCGGAATTGACGACCAGGATAATAAGATATATTGGCAGCTTCACAAGCCGGGATTGGGGCTTGTTCATGGATTGATTGTGGGGCCCCGCGGAACCGGAAAGACGAATTTCCTAAATGTATTGCGGCTAGGTGCTCTCAAGTCCGGAAAGTTAGCACTATTTTCGGCGGATCCCAGCGGAAGAAATACCCCTAAAGACGTTGCGTCAATGGCGGGGTGTGCGGTGGCGGAAGGGATCCCTGAAATAATCGTCATGCTTCGCTCGATGGAGAAGGAGTTGGACAGGCGCATGGCAATGGGGGGCAATGCAGACCCGACGGCGGAGAAGCCTGGACTAATCGTAACTCTAGAGGACGCACACCTTGTCTTGTCGGTGTCTGAACAAGCTGTCCAGCATGCCGAGAAGATTGCAAGGTGGGGGCCAGAGAACGGAGTGAGCCTCATTTTTACTCTACCCGACGTGAACGTGCAGCGGTTCGGAGGAAGCTTTGCCCTGCGTCAAGAGCTAGCCCTGCGCGGAAGAGTAATGCTTTACGGAGAGCCGGGGTCCATAAACATGCTGGACGAATTCGGAGAAGATCTTAGAGATAAACTAATTAACCTCTAGCAGGTAGTTCTTCCACCACGCGGCACATTCGAACCGATGCGGCTTCCAGCGTCAAGAGTCTGTGGATCGGGTGGCGGTGGCGATGTCGCCTAGGTTCAGACGCCGCCTGCACCCTGGGCGGAGGAATGGGCGCTGTACGAGGGTTCTCGTTGGCACGTGTCTGGTCTGGGTGACCAACTGGG
This sequence comes from Micromonospora sp. NPDC005163, assembly GCF_053599835.1. Lineage (NCBI taxonomy): Bacteria > Bacillati > Actinomycetota > Actinomycetes > Micromonosporales > Micromonosporaceae > Micromonospora > Micromonospora sp. NPDC005163. The sequence continues at coordinate 3,734 of NZ_JBSFYP010000131.1, read as the reverse complement.
TGACGACGGATGCGACCGAGGGCGGATTTCCATGGACAGTGGTGGACCGATCGGGCAGCTCAGTGCCGCTGTTTCGCAGCCCATCACCCAGCGATCGTTCCTTCGGGACGAACGCCGTGCTGCACCTGGCATTCTTGCCCGCCTGCCGAGACAATTGCTTGGTGACGATGGAGGAGCACCCGCCGCTATTGCCCGACTGGAAGCGCGCGCCGTGTCTCGGCTGTGGCAAGGTGGTCAAGCGACACAGAGGTTCGTGGGCCGAGGTAGTCGGTACGCCCTCGGGGAGCTGGTTGCTTGCTGCGCCCATGGCGGCTGGTCGCGGCCTCTCGACGGACCCAGATGCGATCCCGTCAAGCAGCATTTTCATGCTCGGTGCGGTCCATCATCCTTGCGTCGACTCGGCGTTCCTGCGGATCCGAGCTGGAGCGGTGAGGTTCGCCGCACAGCTGGTTGAGGCCCAAACCGATGCTATCCAGGCTGAGGACGTCACACCCTTCTATCTCCCCTCCGGTCCCTCAGACTGCCTGTTCTGTGAGCGGATGACCGGCGCCCAGCTAACGGAGGAGCACGTCTGGCCGGAGTGGCTTCAGAAGGGGCTCGTTGCTAGAGGTGCCACGTTCCCGGGGAACGGCCGTGGCCGGGAGACCTCACCGATGGGTCCGAAGGCCCGGGCTTGTCTCGACTGCAACACCAGATGGATGAGTGTCTTGGAGATCGATGCCAAGCCGCTGATTGTCGACATGTGGGACCACCGCAGGAAACTGGCGCCCCACCACCAGGAGATCCTGGCCACCTGGGCGATGAAGATGGCTGTCCTCGTCGACAGTTCCGCGCCACAGCCTCTGATCCTCCGTGGTCTTGCGCATGACCTTCGGGTGACTCGACGACCGCCTGCGGGCACGTGGGTCTGGGCCAGTGGTTTTGTTGGTCCGACGAACTACCTATCAGCCTGGACCAAGCCGCTCCGACTGAAGCCCCGCGGTGGGGACATCCCAGCCGAGCCGAACGCCGTCTGCATCACGTTCACTGCATTTCGCGTCGTCTTCCAGGTGGTTATTACTCTCTACCACGGGGTGTACGACGTGACGGCAAACGAGGACGTCGGGCACCTGCTCATGCCTCTGTGGCCTCTTGATGGAACGTCCCGGCTGTGGCCTCCGGGCGTATTCGACGCCGAATCAGTCGGCGACCTTGCCGAGCGGTTCCATGACGCGGCCGTCGCAGGTTCGCCAGCCGCGGCCGACCCGTCGTTGGGCGACTAAACCATGACCAGTGTGCGGAGCCGGTCCCTGCAGGTCACGTGAAGGCTGGTTTCGGTGTCCTGCCTTGACCTGGCCCACCAGGTCCTTGTCGGCCGTGATCTTCGTCCTTCCAAACTGACGATCGAGCGACCGGCCGTCACGACAGCCGAGGGATCCGCTGGTTCGGCAGATGCAGGGGTGTAGCAGCGCCTGTAGCAACGATGACGGACGACGGCGCACGATCACGTGCTCCCGGCGGGCCGGAGGGGACGGGCCGGCTGAGGGTGGACGCGGTCGGACGGCTGCCCAGAACTTACAAGCGAGGGGTCACAGCCGAGGTTGACCCCTACGTGACCCCAAGCCGCCGCTAAGGAGAGCACTACGTGCCAAGCCGGCAGTGAACGGCTGCCGACGCAGGGGAGGCTGGCCACGGCTCGGCGGGTGTCCACTTAATCCGCTGGTCTGGAGACCTGAGGCGCGGTGGAAGACGTATGGGCCTCTGCGGACGCTTTGACGTGTCGAAGAGCCTTACACATGAGAGGTCACCCCGATTACCTGGTATGGGCCAAGATCGGGCAGGCCGGAGCGGGCTTCGCGGCGGGTGCGATCGGAAGCAGCGGCGGGCGACGATCGACGGACCGCGCGTCAATGACGCACGCTCGGCGCTCGGTGACCCTTAAGACAGGGGCATATTCTATGGTTCTCGTGTCCTCGCGGAGCATGATGTGCCAATTGTCTTTCGTGGTTAGTGTATACCCAACGAACCTCTTGCCGTCATTCAGTACAATCTCCTCACTTGGGAGCCACAGCCGATATGCGGCTCCGAAGGTAAACTGCTTCGCGTTTTGAGGAAGTGAAAACAGTTCGGTGCCGAAAATTGCGGCAACGGCGCATAAGGCGGCGACGGCGATTCCTGTGATAACTATGCGAAAGGAATGGGTGACTACTGCGTCACCCATTTTACCCTCCCGCGCATTCCTAATTTCATGTCGCCCGCCTCGCGGGTCCCAAAGGGCGATCGCTAAAGCTACTATGGCCACCCCGAGCGGGACCGGGTACGTGGACAGCAGCTCACGGCCTTCGGCCGCAACCATGAGGTCCCAGGCGTTCTTGACATCGTTCCAGCCGGCCTTTCCTCCTGCTGGGAGGCTAACGCTTGCCGGTGTTACCAAGGTGGCGGCGGCCGCGACCAGAGCTGCCATGACGAATCGGCGCCACACGAGCAAAGCAATTGCCAGCCACGGCAGCGTTACCGGAATGAGGGGGAGTAGGGTGCCCAGAAGTGTGCCGACTACCCCACCGGCATTAGCAATTGCCATGGCGGTAGTAACGTCATAGTTCGAGACAATTAGGAGTCGAACAGCGGACGCGATCAAGATGGCCGCCGGTGAAAGCATCAAGGCTTTCGCGGACCTAGATAACCTTCTTCGCTGACTTACCTCGGCCACTTCCCTCTCGCAGTGCTTCCGTTCTACCGCCTGGGAGAACCGACGCTACAGTGTGGACGCAACAGTTGCGACTGCAAGAAATCTGACTCCAGCTGGCACTCTTCCCGCCGGTCTTTCAGGCGAAGATGCCCAACGGACAGCGACGGCTGACGCCAGCAGGGCCAGGCGGTGCCACGCCAAGAGGCGGGACTAGCGGGCGGCGCAGAGGTAGGTGACAAGCGGCCAGCGTGACTCCTATGCGACCCCGACGAGCCGCAAGACGCGCAAATGGGGCAGTCCGCCTGACATCCGCAGCTGACATCAACGCAGCCGAACGCCGGCGAACACCAGCGGACGGATCAGGGGGATGCTCGCGGACGTCGCGAACGCCGGCGGACGCCGTGACCACCGCCGGGTGCGCCTTACAAGCGAGGGGTCGAGACACGGCGGCAGCTGCCGCATACTGCCGGATGACCTACGACCTTGCCGTCTGGGAGGGCAGCCAGCCGGCGGACGATGCAGTCTGCGGCGACTGGCAAACATAGGGGCCTGCCGTATGGACGGCTCGCGATGGCAGCCAGGCTGGCGGTGTCAGGGTGAGTGTCTAACTGAGTGACTACGGGTGCGAACACGGCCGCACAACCACGGACGTCAGCGCACCGCTCGCGCAGGTCAGAAGCTCAGCAACGCCAGCTCAACGGAGCGGAATCGTTGCCTGGGGGTCAAGGGGTCATCGGCCCGAATCCGGCCGTCCCGACAGCGGCCGAGTTAGCCAGGACTGGGGGTGCATCGGGTGTAGGGAACGTTGCCTAGATCGGGGAAACCGCCCAGGTCAGAGATGGCGGTGTCACCTGCCTGTGTGTAGGTGAGGGTGAAGAGGACCGGCATTGGCGCTGGGCAGGGCATGAGCACGTCGAACGTGATCGTCAACCAGGTGATGGCGCCGGGTGGGAGTGGGTGCGGGGTCCTGGCGTCCATGTACGACAACTGGCCGCAGCTTCCCCATGCGCTCGTCGTTGCTCTCAGCCCGTTCAACGGAAGGACCGGTTCGATCCGGTCAAGCGTC
>NZ_JBSFYP010000130.1:0-6149 GCF_053599835.1 Micromonospora sp. NPDC005163 | reverse complement strand
GAGGCGGCCGACCCGAGCGAGTTCCTGGACGCGCTGCGCTTCGACCTGTCCAGCCAGGAGGTGTACGTCTTCACCCCGAAGGGTGACGTCATCCCCCTGCCGACCGGGTCGACGCCGGTGGACTTCGCCTACGCGGTGCACACCGAAGTCGGGCACAAATGCATCGGGACGCGGGTCAACGGCAAGCTGGTGCCCCTGGAATCCACGCTCTCCAACGGCGACGTGATCCAGATCGTCACCTCGAAGTCCGACACGGCCGGCCCGACCCAGGACTGGCTCGGCTTCGTCAAGAGCCCACGTGCCCGCACCAAGATCCGGCAGTACTTCAACAAGGAGCGCCGCGAGGAGGCGATCGAGGCCGGCAAGGACGGAATCGTCAAGGCGATGCGCAAGCAGGGCATGCCGTTGCAGCGGATGCTCACCTCCGACGCGCTGATGTCGATCGCCCGGGACCTGCACCTGGCCGACGTGGCCTCGCTCTACGCGGCGGTCGGCGACAACCAGGTCTCGGCGCAGTCGGTGGTGCAGAAGCTGATGACCACCTACGGCGGCGAGGAGGGCGCGGCGGAGGACATCGCCGAGACCACCGTCGCCACCGAGCCGCCGCGCAACCGGGCCTCCAGTCACGACCCGGGTGTCGTGGTCCGCGGGGTCAGCGACGTCTGGATCAAGCTGGCCCGCTGCTGCACCCCCGTTCCGCCGGATTCGGTCTTCGGCTTCGTCACCCGGTCCGGCGGGGTCAGCGTGCACCGGGACAACTGCCCCAACGCCGAGGACCTCAAGGCCCAGCCCGAGCGGCTTCGCGAGGTGACCTGGAAACTCACCTCCTCGTCAAACTTCGTGGTGGCGATTCAGGTCGAGGCCCTCGACCGGCGCGGGCTACTTGTCGATACCGCGCGGGTGCTGTTCGACGAGCAGGTCAATGTCCTCTCCGCCACCGTCACCATCACCCGCGACCGGGTGGCAGTGAGCCGATTCAGCTTTGAGATCGCCGACCCAAAGCACCTGGGGCACCTGCTGGCCGCGGTCCGCAGGATCGACGGCGTCTTCGACGCCTACCGAACAACCGCATAGTTAGGCTGACCGGTGCCGGACTACGGGGCTACGCCGTCGGGGGATCGTAGGACTGGGGCGAATAGGGACGTAGCGAATACCGCCCGCCACCAAGGGCCCGGCCGGACATGTCGGTGTACGACGTGCCGCTGCTGCTCGGCGAGGAGGAGGGCTATTTCGGCGAGTCGTAGCAGGCCTGCGGTCGCGGGGCGACTCTCGCCAATCGCGAGGTGCAGGATCGCCTGGCATGACGCCGGCCACCTGGCCTGGCGACCCGCCCGCGTAGGCTGTCCTCCGGGGCCGTGGCGGCTCGCCCCGCATGACAGGGTGGCCGAGAAGGTGTGACGTTGAGCGACAACTTGGAGCAGTTAGGTCCAACAGGCTTCCAAGACCTTGCGGCCAGCCTAGCGGTCGCTTTCTTCGGGCCAGGTGTCCAGGTGATGGGCGCGGGCCGGGACGGCGGGCGGGACCTGTACCACCGGGGTTCGCTCATCTGGAAGCCGACGGAGGATCAGCCTGCCGAGGTGTGGGAGGGATACACCGTCCTGCAGGTGAAGCACCGGGCGACCCCCTCCGCCAACCACCAGGAGAACGCGGCCTGGCTGTGGGGGCAGGTCCGCGGCGAGCTCGATGACTGGGCCAACCCCTACGGAGATCGCAATCCGGTTCCCGACTTCCTGATCATCATCACGAACGTGATGCTCACGCCGTTCCCCCAGGTCGGCGGCCATGATCTTCTCAACGACAACATCAAGAGCTACCTAGAGCGCCTTGCCGACAAAACTCGGGAGGTCGACCCCGAAGCCGCAGAGGAGCGGAGGGCGCGCCTGGCCAGGCTGAAGCGCATCAAGAAGGTGCGTATCTGGGATGGCAACCAGATCCAGGCCTTGCTCAAGGTGCACCCGGGCATCCGCAACGCGTTTCCGGGGTTCCTCACCGCCGGCGACGTCTTCGCCGCGTTGGCACAGTTCACCGACACCATACCGCTGAAGGACCTCGAAGAAGGGCTCCGGGAGCACGCCAAGACCACGCTCATGGGCGAGGGTTTCATCTACTTCGACGAGGCGGGCAGCGGTGACGGCCAGGGGATCCCCGTCCACGACGTCGCCATCGACCTGCCCATCACCTTCGCCGCCGGCACGCGGCGTACGAGCGTAGTGAAGTACGTGCTCGACCGCGCCGAACATGTCCTCGCTCCCGGCGTCACCACCCAGGAGGCGCCCCGGCACATGATCGTCACCGGCGCGCCCGGCAACGGCAAGACGACGATCTCCAAGTTCCTCGTCCAGGTGTTCCGCGCGGCCATGCTCGAACGCGCCGAAGACCTCAGCGACGGGCACCGCGACGTCATCAAGGGCACCGCGGCAGCCCTGAAGCGCTTCGGCCGTGAGCTGCCGAAGAACCGCCGCTGGCCGATGCGCATCGACCTGGCCTTGTACGCCCAGGAAGGAGGGCTCAGCGACGACTCGACTCTGCTGCGGTGGATCGCCCACAAGGTTTCGCGCCGCTCCGACATGGGAGAGGTGAAGCCGTGGGCGCTGAGAACCTGGATGCAGAGGTGGCCCTGGCTGCTCGTCCTGGACGGCTTGGACGAAGTCACCGAACCGGCTGTGCGCAAGCGCCTGATCGAGCGAGTCACCGAGTTCGTCAACATCGCTGAGGCCGACAAATGCGACGTGCTGGTTGTCCTCACCACTCGCCCGGTCGGTTACACCGAGAACATCGCGCCCGCGCACTTCGAGCGGATCGACCTGGACTTCCTCGAACTCGCCGAGGCCGTCCGCTACGGCGAGCTTGCGACGAAGGTCCGCCTCCGCACGGACCTCGATCGCATCGAAAGAGTGCTCACACGCCTGCAGAAGGCCGCGGACGACGAGGCGCTGCAACACCTGCTGCGGACCCCGCTCCAAGTCTTGATCTTGACCATCATCATCGATGGCGCCGGACAGCTGGCCCCGAGCCGGCTGGCTCGGGTGGTGGCGAAATGCACTCGGCCCGGGCGCCTGATCCGGCCGTGCCGCGGCGGTTCACTGGCTGGGTCGCCAGCGTCGAGCCGGCCAGGGCATCGCCAGACGTCGACGTTGCGTTCGGCTAGTCCCATCAGTATCTGCGGCGAGATCTGCGGCGAGGTGAGCACTCATGTGTGGTGGACGACGCGGTGCGACGGCGCCGCTGCGGCCGCGTCCAGTCGGGTTGCCGCCAGGATTGACGCAGGAGGTCAGAGTGTCAGGATAATTTTTCCTTTGGTACGGCCGGTTTGGCCGATCTCGTGGGCCTTGGCGACCTGTTCGAGGGGCAGTACTGTGTCCACCTCGACGCGGAGCTGCCCCGTGCCGACCAGGTTGGCGAGGGACGTGAGCCCGGCAGCGTCCGGCTCGACGATCATGAATCGGGCGCGTTTGCCCTGCCGGGCTGCCTCCTCCTCCAGGTACGTCTCGGCCGGCGAGGCGAGGGCGACCAGGATGCCGCCCGGGCGCAGGGTCCGCAGCGAGCGCGGCCCGTACTCGCCGCCGATCGAGTCCATGACCACGTCGAGGTCGTGGAGGCGCTCGGCGAAGTCCGTCGTCGTGTAGTCGATGACCTCGTCGGCACCTAACCCACGGACGAACGCGTGCTTGGCGGCGCTCGCGGTGCCGATCACGTGTGCGCCGCGCGCCTTGGCGATCTGCACGGCGAGGTGGCCGACGCCGCCCGCGGCCGCGTGAACCAGTACGCGCTGGCCCGGCTGGACGTCGGCGACATCGACCAGGGCCTGCCACGCGGTGAGCCCGGCGAGCCCCAGACCGGCCGCCTCGACGTGGGACAGCCCGGCGGGCTTGCGAGCGAGGTGCCGCGACGGTGCCGTGACGTACTCTGCGTAGGTGCCGGCCGCCCGCGGTAGCAGTGGCATGCCGAAGACCTCGTCACCGGGCCGGAACAGCGCGGCGCCGACACCGACGGCCTCGACCACGCCGGACAGGTCCCAGCCCAGCCGCACCGGTCGGCCGAGCAGGCCGCCGGTTGCGCGGTGCCAGAGGTCGGTCGGGTTGACCCCGACCGCGTGGACCCGGACGAGTACCTCCGCCGGGCCGGGCTCGGGGCGGTCGACCTCCATCAGCTTGAGGACCTCGGGGCCGCCGAACCGGTCCTGTTCGATCGCACGCATCGCATGCCTTTCTGTTCATCTTCGGTGTGTGCGATCCACCCTGCCGGAGCGGCGTTCGATGGTTCGAGTGGCCAGATCGCCAATATGTGGAAGGATCTGGCCATGCATCGCGTGGTCGTCTTGGCGCTCGACGGCGTGTACCCGTTTGAGCTGAGCATTCCGGTCCGCATCTTCGGTACCGCTGTCGGTCCCGACGGTGAGCCGCTGTACGAGGTCGTCACCTGCAGCGTCGACGGCGAACCAGTCGCCACCAGCGCGGACTTCACCGTGGCCGTCCAGCACGGCCCTGAGGTGATCGACACGGCCGACACACTGGTGTTGCCGCCCTTCGTGTGCGATCCGATCGGCGACCAGGACTGGCTGCCTGAGCCGGTCGCGGCGGCGCTGCGCCGGCTGCGGCCGGATGCGAGGATCGTGTCCATCTGCACAGCCTCGTACGTGCTGGCCGCCGCCGGGCTGCTTGACGGCCGGCCTGCCACCACGCACTGGAACAATGCGGAGCATTTCCAGCGTACGTTTCCGAATGTGAAGGTCGATGCCGACGTGCTGTTCATCGACGACGGACAGGTGCTCACCGCGGCCGGCGTGGCGTCCGGCGTGGACCTGTGTCTGCACCTCGTGCGCCGCGACCACGGCAGCGCCGTCGCCAACCGGGTGGCACGGCTGTGCGTCGTGCCGCCGTGGCGCGAGGGCGGCCAGGCGCAGTTCATCGACCGCCCGGTGCCCGAGCCGGCGACCACGACCACGTCCGAGACCCGGCAGTGGGCACTCGGACAGGTGCACCGGCCGATCACCCTCGCCGAGCTGGCCCGGCACGCCCGCATGAGCGTACGCACGTTCTCGCGCCGCTTCCGCGCCGAGGTCGGCATGACACCAGTGCAGTGGCTCGCGCGGCAGCGGGTCGAACACGCCCGCCGTCTGCTGGAGACCACCGACCTGCCGGTCGACCGGGTCGCCGCCGAGGCCGGCTTCGGCACCGCCGCGTCGCTGCGTCAGCACCTGACCGGCGCGATCGGGGTCTCGCCGACGGCGTACCGGCAGACCTTCCGCACCATGGTGTCGACGGCCCGCGCGTCGTGACGTCCGCTTCTGCCGCTGACCGTGCGTCCGGCACCGCCCTGTCGTGTCGAGAACAGTGCGTCCGATCTTGAGACGTGCAAAGACGTGCAAAGCTTCGTGGGTGACGATTTCCTCGGAAGTTCTAGCTTCTGCGGCGGCCGACCCGACCTCTCCTGCCTGGGACTTCATCTGGCAAGAGTCGTGTCATCAGGGCACCTGTGACCCAGCCAGCGCGGTCCTGCTGCCCTGGCTGGCGCAGACCGGCGCCGCTTTCGCCCGGAAAGACCGCGAGAAGGCGGTGGTGCTTGCCGGCTTCATCGCGCTGGACGCCGACGACGCCGGTCGCACCGCATACGCTGATGAGATCGCGACCTTGCGCGCGCTCGCGGTGGACTGCCTGCCCGATGCATCGAGCGACAGCATGTTCGTGCACCTACAACAGGCCGTTCTCGGCTTCGACGGCGACGAGATCTGGGGCAAAGAGCTCGATCACCTCAACGATGGGGAGATCGACGTGCAATGCCCCGATTGCGACGAGGAGTTGCTTCTCGACCTGCAGTCCGAAGACTCCGGGATCGAACCGGGGCTGTCCTCGGAACTGGCTGGGCGCCTGCATGCCGAGGCAGTGCGGGCAGGCCGGGCGTCCGTAGCCGCTCGCTTGACGCGCCTCTTTGGTCGGCTCAGCTGTCCCAGCTGCAGCACTCGATTCAATCTGGCTGACCACTTGGCCGGCTTCTCATACCAGTGACGACGGCATCCGCATCTGCCGCTGACAGCGCGTCGGAGACGACCGGATCTGCCGATGAGCGCGCAGTTGGTCAACGATCGGGCCGTCCGGGTCCGAGTTGGGCGGACGACCTCATACCTCGGAACTCCCCGGACCTCCTACTCT
>NZ_JBSFYP010000129.1:513-6373 GCF_053599835.1 Micromonospora sp. NPDC005163 | reverse complement strand
TTGCTGGCCGCGTAGACCGTCTGGCCGGCGGCCCCGGCCGAGCCGACCAGGGAGGCGGTGAGCACCACCGCGGGCGGCCACGTCGAGCACCGCCTCGGCGCGCAGCGCCGGCTCGCGGACCACACCACCGGCGCCGACCCGGTCCTTGCCCACCTCGAACTGCGGCTTGACCATCAACGCCAGGTCGCCGTCGTCCCGGGTGCAGCCGGCCAGCGCCGGCAACACCAGCCGGAGCGAGATGAACGACAGGTCCGCCACCGTGAGGTCGACCGGCCCGCCGATCACCTCAGGGTCGAGCGTACGAACGTTGGTGCGCTCCAGGACCCGGACCCGCTCGTCGGTGCGCAGCGACCAGGCGAGCTGCCCGTAGCCGACGTCCACGGCCACCACCTCGGCGGCACCGGCGCGCAGCAGTACGTCGGTGAAGCCGCCGGTCGACGCGCCGGCGTCCAGGCAGCGCCGGCCGGCGACGGTCAGCCCGGCGGGACCGAACACGGCCAACGCGCCGGCGAGCTTGTGCCCGCCCCGGGAGACGTACTCCTCGGCCGGGTCGGCGCCGGTGACCAGCAGCGGGTCGGCGGGGTCGACCATCGCGGCGGCCTTGCGCGCGGGCACCCCGCGCAGCTGGACGCGGCCGGCCTCCACCAGCGCGGCGGCCTGCTCGCGGGAGCGGGCCAGACCGCGGCGGACGAGTTCGGCGTCCAGCCGGTTACGACGTGCCATGGGTGGTTCTCCGGTCTGCTCAGGCCTGGTCGTCCCGCTCAGGTCTGGTCGATGGTGGCGAGGGTTTCCCGCAGCGTCTCGTAGGCCGCCTCGTACTGCGCGATCTGGTCCGCCGGGGCGAGCGTCGCCGCGTTGGCCATGGCCTGCACGGCGGCGTCGACGGCAGGGTGCCGCGCCTCGTCGTCCCCCAGCTCCGGCGGCGGGCCCGGGCGGACGCTCGCTGGCGGGCCCGGTCGGGCGGCGAACGACCCGCTGGCGGGCGGACCGGGCCGGATGCCCGGCTGCGGGCCTGGACGCGCGCCGGGCGGCGGGCCCGGGCGCACGCCACCGGTCACCGAGGGCTCCGGTCGGTCGGCGCGACGCTCACCGGGTGTCGTCCGGCCGCTGCTCGCCGACCGCCTTCTTGGTCGGCATGTCCGCCGGAGTCGGGGCCTCGTCGGTGGTCCGGCTGATCGTCGCCGGTGGCTTCCTCGCGATGGCCTTCTTGGCCACGGCCTTCTTCGCGATGGCCTTCTTGGCGACGGCCTTCTTCGCCACGGCCTTCTTGGCCACCGGCGCGGAGACCGGAGCGCCCGCCTCGCCGTCCGACGGCACCAGACCGGCGTCGGGCTGTGCGGCGCGGGTCGGGTCAGGCTGTGCGGTGGAACCGGCCGGCGGCGCGCCGGACGGCTCGGCGGTCCGCGCCTCGCGCAACTGCCGTTCCAGGTCGCGCACCCGTCGGGTCAGCTCGGCCACCTCATCCGCGGTTGCCAGGCCGACCGCGCCGAGGGCCCGATCGACCTCGAAACGGACCAGCTTGGTCAGCGCCTCCCGGTTGGCCGCGCCGGTGGTGACCAGTTCCTCACCGAGTGCCTGGAGTTGGGCGGCCGTCGCGCCGCCGGAGCCGACGAGGCGACGCGCCACGTCCTGAGCCTTCTTCCGGGGCGCCTCCGCCAGGCCCATGGCCAGTTCGAGGTAGGCGCGCCACGCGTCCTGCATGCCTGAATCCTTCCGCGGGGCGGGGTGTGCAGGTGCCACGCTACCGGGCACCCCGGACTGTCCTGTGCGGTACGGTGCCGAGGACGGCGTGGCGATCAAAAAGGGGGAGATGTGGCCAGCGTGGACGAGTGCCGGCAGGCATTGCAGGAGCTGGCCGCCCGGCTGGATCGCAACGCCCAGACGGTGCGTGAACGGATCGACCTGGACCGGACGCTGGCCTGCCGGATCACCGACCTGGAGACCGCTTTCCACGGCCGGATCAGCGGCGGGCGGCTGGTCGAGCTGACCGACGGCGACGACCCCAAGGCCAAGATCGCGCTGAGCACGTCCAGCGACGACCTGCTCGCCCTGGTCCGCGGCGACCTGGACGTCACCGGGGCAGTGGCCTCCCGCCGCGTGTCGATCAAGGCCAACCCGTTCGACCTGATGAAGCTGCGCAAGCTGCTCTGACGAACGCCGGCGCGTTCGGCCGGCGACCGGGTCATCCTCCCGCGGGCAGACCGAGGCTCTCCAACGCGTGGGCCGCATCCGGTCCCACCGAGCGGATCTGCGGCAACACCGGGGCCGACCACGCCGCCGCGCAGAGCGCGGCCAACGCGTCCAACGGCCGACCCGAACCGGCCAGCTCCAGCGCACCGTCGCGGTCCGTCACCGACCAGCCGCCAGCGTCCGCCGGACCCGGGACCCGCACCACGGCGGCCGGGTCGAAGAGCCCCGCCAGGTCCTGCGCGACGTACGTGGGACGGCGCTTTGGCTCGGCGGCCAACAGGTCGGGTACGCGGCTGACACCGGTGAGCACGAGCAGGCTGTCCAGCCCGGCCCGCCGGGCGCCCTCGATGTCGGTGTCCAACCGGTCGCCGACGACCAGCGCCCGGCCGCCGTCGCTACGCCGGGCAGCGGTCTCGAACAACGCCGACTCCGGCTTGCCGACCACCACGTCAGGGTCCCGCTCCAACGCGGTACGCAGCACGGCGACCAGCGAGCCGTTGCCGGGCAGCGGGCCCCGGCCACTGGGCAACGTCCGGTCGGTGTTGGTGGCGATCCAGATCGCGCCGGCCCGCACCGCGAGCGACGCCTCGGCCAGCTCGGCCCAGCCGACCTGCGGACCGTAGCCCTGCACCACGGCTGCCGGTTTCTCATCCGCCTGGGAGACCGGGGTCAGCCCGACAGCGCGCAGCTCGGCGCGCAGCGCCTCCGCGCCGACCACGAGTACCGGCGCACCGGCGGGCAGCCGGTCGCGCAGCAGCTCCGCCGAGGCCGCAGCGGAGGTGAGCACCTCCTCCGGCCGGGCTGGCACGCCCATCCCGGTCAGCAGGTCGGCGACCTCGCTGGACCGGCGGGAGGCGTTGTTGGTGGCGTAGGCCACCGCCCGCCCCTCAGCGTGCAGCCGGGCCACCGCCTCGGCGGCACCGGGGATCGGCCGGTCGATCAGGTAGATCACCCCGTCCAGGTCGAAGACGACCAGGGTGTACCCGTCGATCAGCCGCTCCCCGGCATCCGCGCTCACCGCTGCGTCGACCCCGACTCGTCACCCCGGTCCGGAGCGCTCCCGTCGGTGTTCACCGCGTCGCCGTCGCCAGCCGCATCGGCCGCGGTGGTGTCCGCCTCGACCTCACCCGGGTGACGGTCCTCGTCCTCGCCGTCAAGGTCCTCGTCGACGCCGGAGCGACCGGCAGGGCCGTCCTCCTCGTCGTCGTCGAAGTCCTCGTCGTCGAGGTCGTCCTCGTCGTCCTCGTCGTCCTCGTCGTCGTCGTCGTCGTCGAGGTCGTCGTCCTCGTCGAGGTCGTCTTCGTCGTTCTCGTCGTCGTCCTCGTCGTCGTCCTCGTCCTCGTCGTCGTCTTCGTCGTCACCGGCGGTGAGCTCGGTGTCCGGTCGAGCCGGCACCGCGCCGGGAGTACCCGGACCAGCGGCGATCTCCTCGGCCATCTCGTCCTCGTCGTCGCCCTCGATGAGCACGCCGTCGAGTTCCAGCAGCCGCTCCGCGGCGTCGGTCTCGCCCTCGGTGTCCACGTCAGCGGCGCGGGAGAACCACTCGCGGGCCTCCTCGCGCCGACCCACCGCGAGCAGCGCGTCGGCGTACGCGTAACGCAGCCGCGCCGTCCACGGCACGGTGGCCTCGCTCGTGAGGTCCGGGACCTGGAGCATCGCCACGGCGGCGTCCTTCTGCCCGAGGTCGCCCCGGGCGCCGGCGGCGACGATCAGCAGCTCGATCGCCACGGCCTGGTCCAGCTTGTCCCGGTCGGCGCCGCGGAACAGGTCGATGGCCCGCTCCGGCCGACCCAGGGCACGCTCACAGTCCGCGAGCACGGCCAGGTGGCTCTGCAGTCCGCTCATCCGGTGGTACGTGCGCAGCTCGGCGATCGCCGTCTGCCACTCCCCCGCGTGGTACGCGGCCAGGCCGACCGCCTCACGGACGGCGGAGATGCGCGACGCGAGCCGCCGTGCGGCCAGCGCGTGCGCCAGCGCCTCGGCCGGATCCTCGTCGATCAACTGGCCGGTGGCGACCAGGTGCCGCGCCACCGACTCGGCGACCGGCTTGTTCAGCGAGAGCAGCTCGGCGCGAACGTCCTTGTCAAGATCGGTCGCGAGGATGTCGTCCGGCAACGCCGGAGCCTGGCTGCGCCCGCCCTCGGACGAACCGGAGCCCGCACCACGGTCATCGCGGCGGAACTCACCCTCGCGACGCGGCCGCTCGTCGGCCCGGAAGCCGCCCTCGCGGTCGCCACCACGGTAGCCACCCTCACGGCGGTCACCACCGCGGAAGCCGCCCTCACGGTCGCCACCACGGAAGCCGCCGCCCTCACGCGGGGCGCTCTGCCGGGAACCATCGCGGTCGCCACCACGGAAGCCGCCGCCTTCACGGCGGTCACCACCGCGGAAGCCACCCTCGCGGGGAGCGCCGCCCTCACGGCGGTCACCACCGCGGAAGCCACCCTCGCGGGGAGCGCCGCCCTCGCGACGGTCACCACCGCGGAAGCCACCCTCACGGCGCTCGCCGCCCCGGAAGCCGCCCTCACGGTCGCCGCCCCGGAAGCCGCCCTCACGGGGCGCGCCACCCTCACGGCGATCGCCGCCACGGAAACCACCCTCGCGCGGGGCGCCGCCCTCGCGACGGTCACCACCCCGGAAACCACCCTCACGGCGCTCGCCGCCCCGGAAGCCGCCCTCGCGGGGCGCGCCACCTTCGCGACGGTCACCGCCGCGGAAGCCGCCGCCCTCACGGCGCTCGCCGCCCCGGAAACCGCCCTCGCGGGGCGCGCCGCCCTCGCGACGGTCACCGCCCCGGAAACCGCCCTCACGACGGTCACCACCGCGGAAACCACCGTCGCGGTCACCACCGCGGAAGCCGCCCTCGCGGTCACCACCGCGGAAGCCACCCTCGCGGCGCTCGCCGCCACGGAACCCGCCGTCGCGATCACCGCCCCGGAAGCCGCCGCCCTCACGCGGGGCACCAGGCCGGGAACCATCGCGGTCGCCACCACGGAAGCCGCCGCCCTCGCGGCGCTCGCCGCCACGGAACCCACCCTCGCGGTCACCGCCACGGAAACCACCCTCGCGGGACGGGCCGGAGCGGCTGCGATCGCCGCCCTGGTAGCCGCCCTCACGACGATCGCCACCACGGAAGCCGCCGCCCTCGCGGTCACCGCCGCGGTAGCCACCCTCACGGGGCGCACCCGAACGCGAACCGTCCCGGTCACCACCACGGAAACCACCCTCGCGACGGTCACCACCCCGGAAGCCGCCCTCGCGGGAGCCACCCGAGCGCGAACCGTCGCGGTCGCCACCGCGGAAACCACCCTCACGAGGCGCACCCGAACGCGAACCGTCCCGGTCACCACCACGGAAGCCACCCTCGCGGGAGCCACCCGAGCGCGAACCGTCGCGGTCGCCACCACGGAAGCCACCCTCGCGGGAGCCACCCGAGCGCGAACCGTCGCGGTCACCACCACGGAAGCCACCCTCGCGCGGAGCGCTGGACCGCGAACCATCGCGGTCGCCGCCGCGGTAGCCACCCTCACGAGGCGCACCCGAACGCGAACCGTCGCGGTCACCACCGCGGAAACCACCCTCGCGGGAGCCACCCGAGCGCGAACCGTCGCGGTCACCACCACGGAAGCCACCCTCGCGCGGAGCGCTGGACCGCGAACCATCGCGGTCG
>NZ_JBSFYP010000129.1:0-419 GCF_053599835.1 Micromonospora sp. NPDC005163 | reverse complement strand
CGTACGCCGCCGCGGTAGCCACCCTCACGAGGCGTACCCGAGCGCGAACCGTCCCGGTCACCACCACGGGAACCGGCGTCGCGGCCGCCGGCGTATCCGCCTCGGGCTCCGCCAGCGCTGTCACGGTCTCCCCGGTACGGGGGACGGTCGTCGCGACGCGGGCCGCGGTCGCGGCCGCCCTGGCCGTCAGTACGGTCTTCGTAACGACGGGGACGGTCTCCGCCCTGCGGTCCTGAACTCACAGGTACATCCTTCCTCATTGCGCCACCAATGGCGCTACGCAGTCGAGGGCCGACCCGGATGGGGCGGCCCTCGACTGGAAGATTGTCCGGCGGCGTCCTACTCTCCCACACCCTCACGAGTGCAGTACCATCGGCGCTGGAGGGCTTAGCTTCCGGGTTCGGAATGTGACCGGGCGT
>NZ_JBSFYP010000128.1:0-7369 GCF_053599835.1 Micromonospora sp. NPDC005163 | reverse complement strand
CACGGGTCAGATCCGGAGAGTGCTGACCCGCCAGCCGCTACCGACGCCGAGTCTGCTCCAAGAACCGACCCGACAGAACCCATGAGATCCGGATGGTGGGGGCGCATGCCTGCAACTCATGGCGTGGGTCCTATCGCCGGCAGCCCCAGGAAGGCGGGCCCGGCAGGCTGCCTGCGGAGGGCTTCTTGGCGTTTCTGAGCGAGGAAGGTCAGCGTTAGGTCGATTCCTTCAATCTCGACGAGCCAGCGCTCCTGTTCAGCGCGGTGCCGCACCCGCTCGAAGAACTCGGGAAGCTCGAACGGTTCGGCCTCCTCGTCGAGCTTGCGTAGGTCTCCCCGCAGCCCCTCGGGGAGCTGCACGGCGAGATCCCGTGCCTGGCCGCCGCTGAGCCGCTCCGCCAACGTCGCGAGCGTGGCACGGGTGATCGGCTCGGACCTCGAACCCCCTCCTGCCGCGAATGCTGCGTCTACCCGCGCGTCAAGGGTGAAACGGCGCCCGCCGCGTCAGTGGCCGGGGGCCTCCGCGGCGCGTGCCGCCGCGACGATGGCGCTCACCCCGATCCCGGCCTGGTCCATCAGCTGGGTCGGGGTACCGGAGGTGGGGAGGCCCCGTACCGCCAGGTGTTTCACCCGCACCGGCTCGGCCAGGTCGGCCAGGGACTCGAGGACCGCCGACCCCACGCCACCCTCCGGGTAGTGATCCTCGACCACCAGCAGCCGACCGCCGGTGGCCCGGACGGCGTCGAGCAACCGGTCCCGGTCCAGCGGCTTGACCGAGTACAGGTCGATGACCCGGGCCTTGATCCCCTCGCGCGCCAGCTCGTCGGCGGCGGCGAGGCAGTTGTGCACCGTCACCCCGGCGCCGATCAGCGCGATGTCGTCGTCGTCGTCGCCGCCGCGGAGCAGTTTGCTGCCGCCGACCGGGAAGGCGTCCTCGTTGTCGTAGAGCACCGGGTACTTGCCTCGGGTGGTGCGCAGGTAGTTGACG
Source organism: Micromonospora sp. NPDC005163 (assembly GCF_053599835.1). Classification (NCBI taxonomy): domain Bacteria; kingdom Bacillati; phylum Actinomycetota; class Actinomycetes; order Micromonosporales; family Micromonosporaceae; genus Micromonospora; species Micromonospora sp. NPDC005163. Next base: position 6,382 of record NZ_JBSFYP010000128.1, on the reverse strand, counting down.
CCCTTGCGGTCGACCATCTGCGCGACGAGGGCCGCGCAGGACACGGCGTCGCTGGGATACAGCACCGTCGACCCCTGCACGGCGCGCATGGCCGCCAGGTCCTCCAGCCCCATCTGCGAGGGACCGTCCGTCCCGATCTCCACCCCGGAGTGCGACCCGGACAGGGCGATGTCGGCCCGGGAGATGCCGGCCATCCGCACGAAGTCGTAGGCGCGGGAGAAGAACGCCGCGAAGGTCGAGGCGAAGGGCCGATAGCCGCGTACCTGAAGCCCGACCGCGGCGGCGACCAGTTGCTGTTCGGAGATGAACATCTCGAAGAACCGGTCGGGATACGTTTCGCCGAACTTGTCGGCGCGGGTGGAGTCGCTGACCTCACCGTCTAGGGCGACCACGTCCGGCCGCGAGCCCAGCGCGCGCAGCGCGTCACCGTACGCGTTCCGGGTGGCCACCTTCGCCGCCTTGTCGTACCGCGGCAGCGTGGGCGGCTCGCCGACGGGGGCGCCGGCGGGCGGGGCGGACTCGGGTTGCGGCCCGGTGACGCGGATCTGGCGTATCCCGCCGAGAGCCTCCACGGCCCGCTCGGCCATGTCGGGTTTCAGCGGCTTGCCGTGCCACCCGGGCTGGTTCTCGACCTCCGGCACCCCCTTGCCCTTGACCGTCCGGGCGAGCACCACGGTCGGACCCGTCGCCTGCCGCGCCCGGCCGAACGCCTCGTCGATCGCGGCCAGGTCGTGGCCGTCGATGACGAGCGCCTGGCAGCCGAACGCCTCGACCCGGCGGCGGTAGGTGTCCAGGTCCCATTCCAACTCGGTCGGACCCCGCTGCCCGAACCGGTTGATGTCGACGATCGCGGTGAGGTTGCGCAGTCCGTAGTGGCCGGCCTTGTCCAGCGCCTCCCAGATGGAGCCCTCGGCCATCTCGCTGTCGCCGCACAGCGCCCACACGTGGAACGGCAGGTGGTCGAGGTACCGGCCGGCGAGCGCGATCCCGACCCCGACGGGCAGTCCCTGACCGAGCGACCCGGTGGCCACGTCGACCCAGGGCAGGGCCGGCGTGGGGTGTCCCTGCAGGCGCGACCCGAACTGGCGGTAGGTCTCGACCAACTCCTGATCGGTGATCGCGCCCACCGCCTTGAAGACCGCATACAACAGCGGCGAGGCGTGGCCCTTGGAGAAGATCAGGTGGTCGTTGGTCCGACCGCGCGGGTCCGTCCACTGGTAACGCAGGTGTCGGGAGATCAGCACCGCGAGCAGGTCCGCGGCGGACAGACTCGAGGTCGGATGCCCCGATCCCGCCCTGGTGCTGCACCGGATCGCGTCCACTCGGAGTTGGGCGGCGAGCTCACCCAGTCGGGTGAGCTCCTCCGCGCGCAGGGTGCGCTCTGCTTCCATCGTCACCGGCATCGCCTCCGCAGATACCGTAGTCAGGAAAGACCCGCATTACCCGGTAATCGCCGATTTGCCAGGGGCAGAGCGGGCCGGCCACGACCGGGAGCCGACCAGCCAGCCCGCCACCGCCAGGTACGGGCCGAAGACCGTCGGCGGGTGCCGGGCCGTGGGTGGTTGCGGAGGGAACCATCCCGCCTGCCATCGACCCGGCGAGCCGAGCAGGCGCTCTTGCATTAAGCCATCGCGCCGTTTCGGCGCCGCAGATCTTCCCGTCACGAGGTCCCAGACGGGCGGCAGGGCGGCCATCGGTTGCTGGATAGGGCTGCCAGTAGGACACCTTTTGTCCCGATCCTGTAGACCGAGTTGTGGGCCCCAAGCTCGATCTTGCAGGAAGCCTTGCGACAAGTGATCTTGACGATCGCTTAACGCAACAGCGCCCCAGTCAGCACGGCGTCGGCCGACTGGAGGCGGATCTGGCTGACCTCGGCGACCGCCAGCCTGAGCTGGTATCCGTAAGTTCCTGTGCGGTTGGTGACCTGGCAGGTGCCGATCGGGTGCATGGCGCCGGCACGGTCGACGGCGAAGGCTGCGTAGGGGCCGTCGGCGGGCGCGGCGGTGATGGTGACCAGCACCCAGGACGGGTTCCCCTGGTAGAGGAAGACGGTGCCCGCTGGTCGTGCGTCGGCAGTGGTCAGGGTGGTTGCCTTGAGGTAGCGACCGTTGGCGACAGCGAGGGTCTGCCGGTACTGGTCGGCTAGGCGCCGGTCCTCTGCGGTACGTGACTGGACGAACAGCGCCCCGCCGCCGGCGCCGACCAGCACGGAGACCGCGATCGCCAGGGCCGCCACGACCCGCCGCCGGGCCAAGAAACGCCGGCGGGGTGGCGGCGCGGGAGCCGCGTCCAGCCGGGCGAGGACGCTGCTCTCGAACTGCGGCGGGGGATCGACGGAGGGCGCGAGCAGCAGGACGGCATCGGCGGTCGTGGTCAGGTGGTGAAGTTCTCGGCGACAGTCCTGGCAGCGCGCCACGTGGGCCAGGGCCCAGGCCCGATCATCCCCAGCGGCCGCACCGGTGGCGAGCTCCGGGAGCACGCCGCGCACGTCGGGGCACTGTGGCAGCTCACTCATCACGTACCTCGAAATGATCGCGTAGCCGGGACAGGCCCAGCCTGATCCTGGTCTTGACGGTGCCCAGCGGTAGGCCCTGTCGCTCGGCGATCTCCTTGGCGGTGAGTCCGTGGAAGATCGCCAGGACGACGGCCGTGGCCTGTTCGGGCGGCAGCTCGCGCAGGGCGACGCGGATGCGGTCGGCGTCGGCGACCTCGTCGGTCGGTGCGGTGGTGGCGGCGGTTTCGGCGGCGGTGAGCAGCGCCACCATCACCTCCGGCTCGTAGGGGCGATCGCGGCGCAGCCGTATCGCGTCGATTGCCGCGTTGCGGGTGATGGACAGCAGCCACGGCAGCACGGCGCCACGGCGGGGATCGTAGCCGCCGGCGTACCGCCACGCCCGCACGAACGCCTCCTGGGCGACGTCCTCCGCGGTGGCCGTGACCCCGACGATACTCACCGCCAGGCCGTATACCCGGGCCTGGAAGCGGCGCACGAAGCTCGCCGTGGACTGCGGGTCCCCGGCCGCCATCCCAGCGACCAGAGCCTCGTCACTGACACCCACATTCAGTACTACGCACGACACGTCGTTGCGGGATCTCTCCTGGGCGAGAAATCCCTCCCCAGGTCGACGCAGGTAGTACTGGTATGAGACTCAAGATTGCGATAGGCGTGGCGATGCTGGCCACACTGGCCGCCTGCACCGGACCGAACGGCGCGACCGGGGGCGACAGCGGCGAGTTGTCGGTCCTCGTCGTCGAGCCCGTCAGCGGCGCTACCGTGTCCACCCCGTTCACCGTCAAGGTTGACAGCAGCGCGCCGCTCGGCCCGAGCGAGTCTGGCCAGCACCACGTGCACATCTGGTTCGACGACAACGAATCCGACTACCTCATCGTCGAGTCCAACACCACCCAGATCACCGACGCGCCCTCCGGGCAGCACACGGTGCACGTGTCGCTGCGCAACGCCAACCACTCCCCGGCCGGGGCCGAAGCCACCACGCCGATCACCATCGGAAGTGGCGGAGGGCCCGTACCCTCGCCCAGCGCCGCAAGCGAGGGGACGCCACCCACGATCTCCAACCCGTACATCTACTGACGCCATGGCCAGCGACCCAGGCACCGTCCGGCGCTACTCCCGCGCCACGCGGTGGTTTCACGCACTCACCTATCTCACCGTGCTGATCCTGCTGGGTACCGGCTGGTGGTTGGTCGCCGGGCGGGAGGGGCAGCCCAGTGTTGCCGCTCGGCTGACCGGGATCGCCGACACCAGCCTGCACCGGTACGCCGGCTGGGTGCTGACGGCACTGGCCGCCAGCGCGGTGACGCTCGGGGTACGGGCAACCCGCACGTTCGTCCGCGAGTCGCTGCGCCACGACCGCGGGGACCTGAGGTGGTTCGCCCGCTGGCCGGGCGCACTCGTGACCGGCCGGTTCGCCCGGCACGAGGGCCACTTCGACCCGGGACAACGGGTCGCGAACCTGCTGATGGTCGGGCTGTTCGTGGCCCTGATCGGCAGCGGCATCGGGTTGGTACAGGTCACCGGCGGCCCCTGGTTCGTCTGGCTGCAGCGGGTGCACCGCTGGGCCACGTACCTCATCACACCGGTCCTCATCGGACACATCGTCATCGCTGCCGGCCTCCCGCCCGGCTACCGCGGCGTGGCCCGAGCCATGCACCTCGGTGGCCGCCTGCCGCTACAGGTCGCCCAGCGGCTCTGGCCGGGCTGGCTCGATCGGCAACGCGGAGCCCACCATGACAGCTGAGCCGCCGTGCCCGTTCACGACCTCGGTCGCCTCGCTGCTCATCGGCGCCCTCGGCCCGCTCGAACGGCAGGAACTCGAAACCCACCTGCGGCAGTGCCCGATGTGCCTGGAGGAACTCCTTCTCCTCGCGTCGCTACCCGGCCTGCTGCACCGAGCAACGCCGCCTGAGTTGTGCCCCCGATGGGAGCCCTGATCGACGGGATGGCAACGAGCGTCGGGGTCGGGCTCGCGGTGGGTGTCCGCGTCGGCAGCTCGGCCGGCTGCTGCGCCAGTTTCGCACCGGAGCGGGCGTGACCGTGGGCGCCGCCGCCGAGGCGGCGGGCGGTTGAATGGCTGGTCGACAACTCGCTCGTCGACGACGAAACGGGCGAGCGTTTCGTGGCCGAGCACCGAGATCCCGACCATCCCTGAGCTGGCGCCCGCGCCGCGCGATTTCCTGTACGACGAACGCACGCATCTGCCGCAGGCCGCGCGTCGTGGAGCGCAGCCGTCTGACGGGTGGCGACGCGCGCATGTGCCGATGAGCGGATATCTGATCTTGATCCCGGTGTCGGTGTGCGATGACTAAAGTCTCGTGCCCTTGCGCGGAGCCGAGACCCACGCGGGCTGGTACTGCTGCGGGCTGATTGTGCGGCAGCCGCCGAAACAAGTACTAGCGGAAACGGGTTTGCTATGGAAACCTGTTGGCATGACCACTGACTCGGTACCCGCCGGCGGTGACCCCCGCCGGCTGCTGTCTGATGCGCGCGACCTCGCGCGCCGGGTTCGTCTTGACCAGCGGGTGACGTGGCTGCCGCTGCTGGTGCTGGCCCTGGTGATCTTCGGGGCGATCCCGGCGTACCGGTACGGTCGCGTCGTCAGCGACTGCCAGGCGGTGCAGGACGGCCAGGTGTGCAAGGTCTGGTTCCAGACCGTGACGTTCTACTGGTTGGCGGCGCTGGTCCTGGCGTACGTGGTGATCGCCGGCGGGTACCTGCGGGTGGCCCGGGCCCGGGGCGTGGACGCCCGGGTGCTGCCGTACGCGGTCACCGGCGTCGCGCTCGTCGGGCTGGGCTTCGCCTTCGCGGCGGTGTGGGTCCGCCTCAACCCGCTGGCCTACCCGGAGGAGCCGTCCGCCTTCGCCCAGTTCCTGTCCCGGCTGCTCGACCCGCCCGGCGCGATCGGGTTGGCCCTGCTGGTGCTGGCCTGGCTGGAGCGGCACGTCGCGCTGCTGCTGTTCACCATCGGGTACCTGACGGTGGTGCTGGTGCCGATCAACTTCGGATGGGGCGCGCACTGGGGTCCGCACACCTGGTTCATACCCGAGCTGGTCATCAACGGCGGCGTGCTGCTGCTGGGCAGCGCCGGCTTCGCGCTGGCGCAACGGCTGCGGCGGCCCCGGTGACCGACCCCGCCGACACCCCGGAGCCGGACGAGACCGAATCCCCGCATCCGGTCACCGGCCTGGACGACGTGGTGCACCAGCGGGTCCGGCTCGGCATCCTCACCATCGCGCACGAGGCCCGCCGGGTCGAGTTCGGCTACCTACGCACCCAACTAGAACTGACCGCCGGCAACCTCTCCCAGCACATAGGCGTGCTGGAGACCGCCGGGCTGGTCCAGGTCGAGAAGGGCTACGCCGGACGGCGCGGCCGTACCTGGATCACCCTCACCGCCGCCGGCAACACCGCGCTCGCCGAAGAGATCGGGCGCCTGAAGCTGCTCATCGCGCGAGTCGAGACCACCGACACCCAGGAGGACCGATGACCACCGCACTGACCCGCCGACACCTGCTCGCAGCCGCGCTCGCAACCGGGGTCGCCGTGCCGCTCGGCGACGCCGGCCGCGGCCGCGACCACGACAGCCACCGCCGCTTCGTCCGCGCCCGCGGCATCACCCCCGTCATCGCCCGCCGCGGCACCGCCCACGGCTCCAACCTCGGCACACTGCGCTGGGTCAACGCGCGTCCAACCCAGAGCCTCCGTCGACGAGACGAGTCGACTAGGCAAACGACACCATTTGATCGGGTACACGGATCTGCCGCTGAGGCGGTGCTGCGGCTCACGTCGATCGTCACGGTCCGTACGCCGCTCAGCAGGCCATTGATCACAAGTCTGGCGAGCGCGCCACATGGCGACGATCTT
>NZ_JBSFYP010000127.1:5169-7714 GCF_053599835.1 Micromonospora sp. NPDC005163 | reverse complement strand
GTCCTCGTAGGCGACTCCACGACCGACATCCAAGCCGCGCAAGCAGCAGGCGTCGGCAGCATCGGCTACGCGAACAAGCCAGGGAAGAGCGAGGCGCTTACCCAAGTTGGCGCAGACGCGGTCATCCGCCAGATGACCGAGCTTTCGACCGCGCTTCGTGACGCACCTCGCGGCTGGTGACTTGGACAGCGCGGACAGGAAGCCGGCCGGACTGCCGGCGTGTGATCCGCCAACTGATCCGCTACGCACCTCCGCCAGGTGATGTGCGACAGGGGTCTAGGGCCTAGCGGCAGGTCGGCGGAGCGTGAACGCACGGTTCTGCCGATGAGCGGAAACTCGATCATGTCAGCAGCGAAGCGCTTGCTCCTCACGCGGCGTCATGCCACATAGTCGGTGACGTGGAGGAGCACCTGACCGTGGGGCGTGTGGCGGAGTTGGCCGGCGTCAGCGTCCGCACACTGCATCACTATGACGAGATCGGCCTCCTTGAGCCGTCCACGCGGACCGCGGCTGGGCACCGGGCCTACTCCCCGGGCGACGTGGAGCGACTCCGGGAGGTGCTCGCCTACCGGCGGCTCGGCTTCGGATTGCGGGAGATCGCGGATCTGGTTGACGATCCGGCCACCGACGCAGTCGCGCACCTGTGCCGGCTGCGCGGCCTGCTGATGGACCAGCGCGACCGCGCTGCCGCCATGGTGACGGCCATAGACAGGGAACTGGAGGCACGAGCAATGGGGATCAGGACGACGCCAGAGGAGCAACTGAAAGTGTTCGGCGCGCAGTTGTACGACGCCATCGGATCCGCGTACCCAGCGACGCGGCGCACCGAGCCACGGATCGCCGCGCGCATCTGGGATGCGCTGGGGGACGCACGAACGGTACTGAACGTCGGGGCCGGCACCGGCTCCTACGAACCCCCCGACCGCGACGTCACGGCGGTGGAACCGTCGGCGGTCATGCGGGCGCAGCGTCCCGCGGGCGCGGCGCCGTGCGTGGCCGCCGCTGCGGAGAGTCTGCCGTTCGAGGACCAGTCCTTTGACGCCGCGATGGCGGTCAGCACCGTTCATCACTGGCCGGACCCGGTCGCCGGGCTGCGTGAGATGCGGCGTGTGGCCCGCCGCGTGGTGGTGTTCACGTACGACGCCGATGACACCGGCTGGCGTCAGCGGTTCTGGCTCACCCGCGACTACTTACCTGAGTTCGCAGACCTCCTCGTCGGCTGGCCGTCCCTGGCCGACCTGACCCGCGCGATCGGAGGACGCGCGGAGCCGGTGCTCGTCCCGTGGGACTGCGCTGACGGCTTCTTCGAGGCACACTGGCGCCGGCCTGAGGCGTACTTGGACGAACATGTGCGCCGCGCGGTTTCGGTATGGACCAGAGTCGGACCGCAGGCTGAGCAACGGGCAGTCAGCACACTCCGCGAAGACCTTTCCTCAGGCCGGTGGGCCGAGCGCAACCGCGACCTCGTCGCCCTCGACACGGCAGAGCTCGGTCTCCGCCTGCTCGTAGCCTGAACCACCGTGCGCGAGAACGCCGCCAGAAAGCTGACCGCCGGGATCATTAGATACTGCCGCGGCGACGCTTGGCCTCCGCGGCGCGCTCAACCTGGACGTCCTTGCCGTACGGGTCGAGCTTGGACCTGTCGGCTCAGCTCATGAGCTGCATGAGAGAGCGACGCGCAGATCCGGTGCACGCTCATGCCGCGATCCGCGCCGACGTCGCAGATCAGTTGGCGGACGACTGTCGCACATCAGCCGACGGAGGACAGCCGGACTGCCGGCGATGTTGTGCAAAGTTTCTGTACGTCTTCAAGGCGGCCCGCAACGGGCCGCACGCGCCGCCGCCCGGGCGCGCGCCGGCCGCTGCCGCTGTCGCTCTGCGGCCGTCACGCCTGATGCCCGGCGGCTGGCGCGGAGAGCGGGGAGCCCGGAGGGCCGCCGCAGAACGACAGGCCGTTGACGGTGGGGGTGGTGGGCCGGCAGCCGGCCGGGCCGCGCGGCCAGCAGCCCGCGCGGCGTAGGAGAAGGGCACGCCGGCGGCGTGGCGAGCTGGCGGTGTTCGCGGGGTTGCGGTTAGTGCGCCTCCGGCGGGGGCGCTCCGGCTCCAGGATGGCTGGGACTCCGCCGGCGGGTCGCGGTCGGTGGGTGGTTGCGGTAGGCCATCCCGCCTGCCATCGACCCGGGCGAGCCGAGCAGACCACCGCCCGACCCGCCAGCGGCCGTACGAGCCGTCAAGGTCCGCTTGACGTGGCGGGCCGGTCGGCGGTCCGCTCCCCAGAGGGCGGGTCGACGGCACACGGGATGGCGAAGGTTGCCTAGAAGTTGCTGCTCGATCCGCTACTACTGCTCGATCCGCTGCTGCTGCTCGATCCGCTGCTGCTGCTGCTGCTCGATCCGCTGCGACTAGTCTCTCCAAAATCGTCATCATCGCCCCAACGGGATTCCGAGCCATCGGAACCCCACCCACTGTGCTCGTCACCCGTTCCGGGGGACTCGTCCGTTTCACCCGAGTAGTCGTTCCAATCCGATGCTGTGTCGGCCGGTGG
>NZ_JBSFYP010000127.1:0-5071 GCF_053599835.1 Micromonospora sp. NPDC005163 | reverse complement strand
GGCCCCGCAGGAGCAGATGCTGTGTCGGCCGGTGGCCCCGCAGGAGCAGATGCTGTGTCGGCCGGTGGCCCCGCAGGAGCAGATGCTGTGTCGGCCGGTGGCCCCGCAGGAGCAGATGCTGTGTCGGCCAGCTTTTCGGCCGCTTTCTTTTCGGCCGCTTTCTTTTCGGCCGCTTTCTTTTCGGCTTGCTGCCTTTCGATCTCCTTCTTGTCCCCCTGGAGCTCCTTTTCATACTCCCTCTTGAGCTCCGCCTTCTCGGCCGCCTTCTTCTCGGCCGCCTTCTTCTCGGCCGCCTTCATCTTGGCCTTCTCGGCCTCTTTGCTCTCGGCCGCTTTCTTCTCGGCCTCTTTCTTCTCGGTCGCCTTTTTCTTCTCCCTCTCGGCCGGGCTCATCGCGGCGTCTTTCCTCTCGGCCTCCTTCTTCTTGAATTCGGCCTCCCTCTCGTCCGTCATAATGCCCACTTTAGGACCGAACATTGGAGCGCCGTGGCAAAATGCCGAACCTGCCAGGGGGGAAGCACCGGGCAAGCGGGGCCATCCGGATAGAGGCAGGGCAATCCCGCCGAAGATGTTCAACCGCGCCCAGCGCCCAGACCGCCCCAACATCCAATGGCGGTCAGCTTGCACCGGTTCTACGCCCCAGGTGCTGCCACGAGCTGGCCGCGGTCCTACCCTCAGACCCATAGGATGCACGGGGTCGACTCCGCCACCAGGATCTTTCCGGCGTCACCGTGGCGCTGCTCTACGATTTGGGGAACGAGCGCGACCAGCCGAGCTGAGGCGGCCGGAACCAATCGAGTAGCTACCAACCACCGGGGAAGCCGCTGTCGGCCAGAAGCCTGTAACCGATGCACCCCACAACCAATAGTGCCAGTAGGGCGACAACGACTTGCACGCCTGGGCTTACGGTTCGTCTGCGATACCTCGGTTGCTGGTAGCCCACGTTCTCACGATCGGCATAACTCGAGGACGGTGCCACGCCACGTGCAGCAGACTTGGCAGCCTCGGCTGCCTCCTCGCTTGTCGCTCCTTGCTGGGACGCCTGCACCGCAGCCTCAGCCGCGGCCCTTACCTGCGCCTCCCCGCCACCTATATGGCGCCGAGCCCATGTCTCCCACTGGTTCCACAGATCGTCAGTCACGCGCCTCTCCCCCGTAGCTCTTGCCCAGGTTGGTCCTAGTCATGCACCAAGGATCGCCGACTCTTGCCGGAAGGATCTGCTACTTCCAGAGATCCCATCCCCGTTGCTGATGCACTGTTGCCGAGGTTGCTGCTGCCTCCGGTATCGCGGTTTCTGCCCCCGCCACCGGCCGCCTCGCCCAATCCATAGATTCAGGACGACAGCCGGTACGCCTCCGGCGTGCCCGACTCGTGCCCAATGCAAAGGGTCAACACCGGCCCACACGAGCGCCCCGGCATCACGAGTGCGAACGCTCCGTGCTCATCCACCTGGCACTGCCACTACGTGACGTGTAGATCAAACCAGATTCCCAAGCTGATGACCGATCCACCTGAACGTGACAGTTGCCCTGGCCTACGGGAGTATCGCCGGGTGGGCGCGACCGAAGTAGCACTTTGGGTCCCTCTTGCCGCCGGCGTTCTCGGCATCGTGGGTGCTCTGGCAGGCACCGCGGTTACTCAACGGGCCACCAGGAAGCGCGAGGATCGCCGCTGGGAACGCGAGCGTGAGCTGGATCAGGTCCGCTATGAACGCGATCGTCTTGCGCGGCAGCGCGAACGTCGGGCTGCCCTCTACGTGGACTTGGCCGAGTACACCCAGAGCGAGCAGTCCGCCCTAGAGGCCGCGACTGACGAGTACAGCGAGCGCCGAGTTCAGGTGCCCGACCTTCAACATCCGGATCGACTCACAGCACGCGTGAAGCTGTACACCACCCCTCAGGTGCGTGAAACCTGGATCGCGCTGGTCCGAGCGATGGAACTCCTCCGCTGGGAGTGGTCCGAAGGGGACGTTAACCGAAACGAACACCACAGCTGGCTTGATCAGGACAACCCCGCCGTGGTCGAGCTGGGCATGGCAATCAAGGAGATGCAGTCAGCACTGAGGGTGGCCGTCGACGAGGATGCCTAAGTTGTCCTCGGGCTAACGACGAGACGTACGGCTCACCGTCGATCCTCCAACGGCTCGTCGTTGAACACCCTGCCCATCAGCGCCTCCACCGCCTCTGCCGACGTGCGGCCGTCAGCGAGGAGATCGTGACCGTAGTCGCGCAACGCCCGTTCCACACCGTCGAGTTGCTCTGTCAAGTCGGCGGCCTGGGCCATAGCTGCCGAGGCTTCGGCTTCGGCGATCGCCAGACGCTCCACGTGATCGCCGGATGGCACTGCGGACGCGCCGAGGGTGGCGTGGACCTCAGCGACTGCCAGCAGGTCCCGACGCCGGCCGCGCTTGAACCAGCCCGCCATCGAAGCAGAGCAAGCAAGGTCGACGAGTTCTTCGGCGCGGCGTGCGTGCCAGTCGGCGGAGAAGGTCGGGGCGGTCTCGTTCATCGTGGTCTCCGTTCGTGGTTGATCAATACGGCCCGTCGCAAGCGGGCCCGTTAACCTCCGCGAGACGAGGGGGCAAGCAGGGCATCCCACCTGCCCCCTGAGCGGTCAGGCGATGAACAGCGCGGCGAGGGTCGCGGCGGCGGCAAGGAGCGTCGCCACCGCTGTGACCAGCGCCGTTACGGCCGTGAGGTAGCCGATGCGGTGCGTGTGCTGGTCAACACTTCGCTTGGTCCCTTCATCCCTGCTTGATAGCCTGGACACTCGTTCTCCTTACCTGGTGCGTTGCTAGCGGACCGTCACGGAGTTCGATGCGGCACCCGTTCCTAGGCGGGTGCCGCTCCGTGTCTATGCAGGTTCTACACGGGCCTTATGTCAGTCCCTGTGAGCAGGGACGGGGCTTGGCTACATCCGTGTAAGTCGTCCTGGTGCAAATCGAAGCACTCGATCAGCACGGAGTCCAACATGGGCGGTGGACAAGCCTCGGGACAACCTGTGGACAGGGATTCCGAACAGGTGTGCTAGCTGTGTACATCCTGTGGGCAACTCGGGGAAGATGACGTCCAGAAGGGGGCATGAGCAGCTAAGACACGATGCACACCCTGTGGATAAGAATGTTTCGGTCCGGTGGGTAAGACGCCCGGCAGTTTTTCCACTACTCATCAGTAGCGAGGCCAAGATTGCCGTCAGGGGGCTGTGATAGGGGCTCGCACCGTCAGCGAGAAGTCAGCGAAAGCGGCGTCGCCTGTTGCCAACCTTTGGCAGAGGACGACGGCCGCTGAGCAGAGAACGAGCAGTGTTGCCACTCGTCGACGACACTCAACGCCCGTCACTCGCCTTTGCAAGGCAGGGGTTAGGGGTTCGAGTCCCCTGGGCTCCACCAGCACTTCCCTTGGTTGATCGCGGTGTCAAGTACAGCGATTCGTACAGCCAAGCGGTCACGCCGTCCCCTCCTCGCCCAGCACCCGATCAATGGCTGAGGCAGCCTGACGAGCCCGCGCCGGCAGGACATGGCCGTAGGTGTCGGCCGTCATTCGGATCGTGGGATGCCCGAGCAGTTCCATGACGGTCCGCAGCTCCTCCCCCTGGTCCAGCAGGAACGTGGCGAACGAGTGCCGCAGGTCGTGCAGGTGTAGCCAGTCCAGCCCGGCCGCCGCGCGGAGCTGCTCGAAGCGCCGGTTGACGTTCCGCGGTTCCATCGCGATGCCGATCGTGCTGGCGAAGACCAGGCCCAGGTCCGACCACACCTCTCCAGCGGCGAGCCGTTCCTTGGCCTGGCGTACGCGCTGTGCCTCCTCTGACTCTGCCCAATCCCCTTGAGGGGACGCTGGCCCGGCGCGACCACCGGGCTGGTGAACGCGCGCGAGCAACTGTGGCGGTATCGATCGTGAGGCGCGGCCATCCTCATCTGCCGCAGAGCGGGCGGGTTACGGGGACATCGCGTACAGGTCCGGCACTGTTGGGCCGTCGCACATCATCCTGGTCGCGTCGTCGTCGACCTGCTGGACCTGATCGTGGTCACGGCATCAGATGGACGCGGATCCGTCTGGCCGTAACCGCCGCATCCTCCAGGACGGCCAGACGGGGCTCGGCGGATTCGAGCAGGTGTGGATGACGCAGCAGTGCCAGTGGCGACAGACGCCGGTCTGTCAGCACCGCGTCGATCATCGACCGGTCGCCGCCACAGACCAGGGCACTGACTGCATCGTGAGGGTCGGCGATAACACCGGGCGCATGGGGCAGCATGATCCGCGCGGCGATGTCCGCAGCCCGCTGAGTAGCAGCCTGGGCTTGGTTGGCGCGGCGACGTGCGTAGCGCTGCTGCGAGGAACCGCCGGCCGCGGTGCGACCCTGCACGTAGAAGCGCTCGACCTTGGAGACGGTGATGGTCGTACCGTCCGCGACACCGGCGGCAACCGCGCCCTTACGGGCCAGCAGCACGGCGATCCGGGGCGGTCGGATGATGCGGGCCAGCAGCGTGTCGACATCCTTCGCGTCGGCAAGCCCCGGCGGCGGATACAGCGTGGCGGTATCACCGTTGCTCACGCCGGTCAACACGAGGCCCTGCTCGGTGGCGCCGTTGTGGCGGCTGTAGAAGCCGTCGAGCCAACCACGAATCCGCTCCGGTGAGATCTCCACCCACCGCCCGCCACCCGCGGCGGGTCGTGCCTTCACCACGTGAACACCACCTATCGGGAACGGCCGGCCTGCACCCACCATGCTCACATGAAGCGGGTCGCGCCATCGAACACAGCCCAGCTGATGCCCGGTTCTGCCGATGAGCGGACGGACGCCTGCCGCCGCTGGCCGGTTCAGTTGTCCGCGGATCGGTGCGACGGGTGGGGCTGCGACGGCTCCGGCGTGGCCAGCTCGGCCCAGGCGTCCGCGTGGTCGGCTTCGGCGAGAAGCTGGGCGAGCCGGGCGTAGCTGTCGCCGCCATAGCCCGCCGCGGCGGCCCGGCCGATGATCCGTTGTACGGCTTGCAGCGGTGTGGTGTCGATGCCGCGAGCGGCGGCGGCGTCGATGACGTGGGCCACAGCGGAGCCTGCCGACGCGATACTGGAGAC
>NZ_JBSFYP010000126.1:0-7802 GCF_053599835.1 Micromonospora sp. NPDC005163 | reverse complement strand
ATGGCTCCACGTCCATATCCAACACCGTCCGGTATGGACGTTACGCCCGTGTCATCCCCACTCGGCCGCCGAACCTTGCTGAGATCACCTCAGTGGTGCCGGATCGCCAATCGCGAGTGAGATTGATGATCGGCATGCCGTACGCCCGGGCCTCAGCGAGCGGATAGCCGAACGCCTCGACGGCCGAGGGGTAGAAGATCGCCGATGCGGCCAGGCATTCGTCGATGTCGAGTACGTCGACCGCCGCAGCCTCGGCCTGGACCTGCCGATTCTCGTTGAGACGGTGTTCGTCGTGCTGCGGAGCGAAGGAATCAGCGCGCAGGGCAGCGCACCGAGTTCCAGGGCACCTACCGTCGGTGCAGGTCGGGCCGCCGGACCGTGGGGATGTGGGCTGGCTACCTGAGTACACCCGCGATGATCTCCGCGATGCGCTCGCCGGCCTTGCCGTCCCACAACGGCGGGGTACGCCACGTAGCGGGCCGCCCCGCATCCAGCGTGGTTGCCACGGCCTCGGCAAGCGCCGCCCGGGTGACGAGGCGGTTGGTGCCGTGGGTGATCGTGACCGGGCGCTCGGTGTTGGGCCGCAGCGTCAGGCACGGCACCCCGAGCATTGTCGCCTCCTCCTGTACGCCGCCGGAGTCGGTGACGACGACCGCCGCGCCGCGTAGAAGGCTGACGAACTCGATGTAGCCCAGCGGCTCGACCACGCGCAGCGCGCGATGCGAGTGCAGGCCCGCGTTCTCGAGGTGGTGCCGGCCGCGCGGGTGCAGCGGCAGGACGACCGGGAGCTGGTCGGCCACCGCGTGCATCGCCTTGACCAGGTCGATCACGCCGGCGGGATCGTCGACGTTGGCCGGCCGGTGCAGCGTCGCCACGATGTAGCGGTCGGGCAGCGAGAGCGCGGCGCGGATACCGGCGACGTCGAAGCGGTCGAGGTTGTCCAGGAGCGTGTCGATCATGGGGTTGCCGACGAAGTGGATCTTGTCTGCCGCGGTCCCCTCGTTGCCGAGATGTGCCACGGCGTCGGCACTTGTCGCGAGCAGCAGGTCGGACAGGTGGTCGACGACGATGCGGTTGATCTCTTCGGGCATCGACCGGTCGAAGCTGCGCAGGCCGGCCTCGACGTGCGCGACGGGGATCCCCAGCTTTGTCGCGACGAGGGCGGCGGCGAGCGCGGAGTTGACGTCGCCATAGACGACCGTGAGCGCCGGGCGGGTCGCGGTCATCAGTTCGTCCAGGCCGGCCATGATGCCGGCGGTCTGGCACGCGTGGCTTCCCGATCCCACGCCGAGGTTGATGTCGGGCTCGGGCAGGCGCAGCTGGCGGAAGAAGACCTCCGACATCCGCTCGTCGTAGTGCTGTCCGGTGTGGACGAGCAGCTGCCGGAGACCGTGACGGTCGAGCGCCCGGATCACCGGCGCTGCCTTGGGGAAGTTCGGGCGCGCGCCCGCGACGTGCAGGACAACGGCGGCTGACATGTGTCTCCTCGTGGCACTCCGGGTTGACCAGATGTACTAATAGTACAAGTCATCCCCTCCGATGCGTTTAATCCCTTACAATCGTGATTGACCGATACGCCGGCGGCGCAGCGGCCGCCCTGGTGCGCCGCCAGCCGCATACCCGACGTTCTCCGCGAAGGCAGGCACGCCCAGTGAAGCAAGTTGTCCAGTCGGTATCCGGCGGCGAGTTGAAGGTCGCCGAGGTACCGCAGCCCGAGCCCGGCGCCACCGAGGTGCTCGTCGCCACGCGCAGGTCCCTGCTGTCAGCGGGCACCGAGCGCGCCGTGCGTGAGCTTGCCTCGGCGAGCCTGCTGCGCAAGGCCCGAGCGCGGCCGGATCTGGTCCGCCAGGTCGTGAGCAAGGCGCGGACCGAGGGCGTCCGCTCGACGCTCGCCGCCGTGCGCAACCGGCTCGACGAGGACATGCCGCTCGGGTACAGCGCCTCGGGTGTCGTCGTCGCCGCCGGTCCCGCGACCGATGGCATTCGACCGGGGATGCGCGTGGCCACGGCATCGGCGGGGCACGCCGAATATCAGGCAGTGCCCGGTCTGCTCGCGGTGCCAGTCCCCGAGGCGGTATCGGACCAGGCTGCCGCCTTCGGCGCGGTCGCGGCCATCGCGCTGCAAGGACTGCGGCAGGCCGAGGTGGGTGTGGGCGGCTCCGTCGCGGTCCTTGGCCTCGGCCTCGTCGGGCAACTGACGGTACGCCTGGCGCTCGCCTCGGGTCTCAACGTCATCGGCATCGACCTACGTGACTGGACGGCGGAACTGGCCCGAGGCGCAGGCGCGGTCGGTCTGGTCGAGGCCGGCGCGCCGACCACGGAAGAGATCCTGGAGATCACCCGTGGCCGCGGCGTCGACGCGATCCTGATCACGGCGGCAACGCGGTCGTCGGAGCCGGTCGCGCGGGCTACCGAGATCGCCCGCGATCGCGGCCGGCTGGTCGTCGTCGGTGACGTCGGGCTGGAGCTCGACCGCAGGAAGTTCTACGAGCGGGAACTGGATCTTCGGTTCGCGCGCAGCTACGGCCCCGGCCGCTACGACCGCACCTACGAGGAATGGGGCGTCGACTATCCGATCGGCCACGTGCGTTGGACGGCGCGGCGCAACATCGAGGCGTACCTCGACCTGGTGGCCAGTGGCAGGGTCACGGTCGATGACCTGGTCACGCATGTCTTTCCGGTGGAGCAGGCCACGGCGGCATACGACGTGCTGGACTCCGACCCACGCTCGCTCGCGGTGCAGCTCAGCTATGCGGCCCCGGCGCAGCCGTCCCGCAGCGCGATCACGATCCGGCCGCGCCGCAGCTCGCCGCAGCTGCGGGCGGGGCTGATCGGCGCCGGGAACTACGCCAAGGCGACGTTCCTGCCCGCGCTCAAAGCGGCCGGCTGGGCGGACGATCTCGTCGCCGTCACCTCCGCCAAGGGCCTGTCAGCGCAACACCTCGCGCAGCGCAACGACATCGCCGTCGTGGTACCGACCGTCGAGGACCTGCTTGCCCGCGATGACATCGACGTGGTGTTCATCCTCAGCCGCCACGACTCTCACGCCCGCCTGGCGGTGCAGGCGCTCGACGCCGGCAAGCACGTGTTCGTCGAGAAGCCACTCGCGCTGAGCCAGGGCGAGCTCGACGAGCTCACGGCCGCCTATGACCGCAACTCGGGCCACCTGTTCGCCGGCTTCAACCGCCGGCACGCGCCCATGGTGGTACGCGCGAGGGAGGCCCTGGCGACCGGATCCGGGCCGCTGACCGTCGCCTACCGGATCAACGCCGGGTCGCTACCCCACTCGCACTGGTACTACGACCGGCGCCAGGGCGGCCGCGTCTGCGGCGAGGTGTGCCACTTCATCGACCTCGCGTCGTGGCTGGTTGGCGAGCAGCCGAGCGTCGTTCACGCACACGGCAGCGGTCGCGGCGAAACGGCGCTGGAAGAGGACGTGAGCGTGCTGCTCGGGTACGCCGACGGGTCCACGGCGACGATCACGTATTGCACGCGCGGGCACCGGCGTACCCCCAAGGAACGCGTGGAAGTGCTCGGCCGCGGGCACACCGTGGTGATCGACGACTTCCGGCGCCTGGAGATCGACGGCGTGGTGGTAAAGCGGGTACCCGTGGGCAAGGGACACCAGGAACTGCTCGCCCACGTGCGCGCGGCGATCGCCGGGGACACGCCCGACCAACCGGAGCTTGAAGCATCACTCGGTACGACGAAGGCCGCGCTGTCGGTGGTCGCCGCCTTGGCCGGCATCCAGGTGAACCCGTCGCGCCTGCTGACGCAGGTGGACCCTGCGATCGCCGTGGGCGCCGGGTTCAGCTCATGAACACGCAAGCGCGGCTGACTCAAGGTGCGCGAGGACAGGCACGTTCGGCGCCAAGTGGATGAGCGCCTGCACACGAATGCAACTGTTTGCGTTGCACAAAGGCGAGCTGTGCAGGAGTGGATCTCATCTCGCCTGCACCGCCTAGCCGAAACAACAAGGATGTGTTGTGATTAATCGGGATGACGTCTACTTCCGGCTTCCGGCAATGGCCCAGAACATGCTGATGTCAGTTGCTGGCGTGGGAGTGAATAGACAGAGGTACGGAGCGCTCTTCCATCGGCGCCTTGCCGAGTACGAGGAGCGAGATATGTGGGATCCAGAGCGGGTATCAATATTCCGCAAAACTAGGCGAGCTGCTGTCCTGGAATATGCATCCCGTACCCCGTACTACAAGAGTGTTTTCGAAAGGATGGGCGCAACATGGCGTGACCTGGTCGACGACAGTGCCTTCATTGAAATACCCTTGACGCACAAAACCGAGGTGCGTGACCGTCCGAACGATTTCCTTGCTCGCCCGTGGGCGAAGGGCGATAGCATCGTCCTGACTTCCGGCACAACAGGATCATCTCTGGCTATACGTAAGGATGTCAACGCGATCGCGGAAATGTGGGCTGTTTGGTGGCGCTACAGGCATTGGCATGGGATCACGAGAGCCACGTGGTGTGCCTTCTTTGGTGGAAAGCGCGTTATCGAAGAGAGCCAGGGCGTGCCGTACTGGAGAACGAATTACCCAGGCCGTGAAGTGCGTTTCAGTGGGCACCATATATCGCCAGCCACCGTGAAGTGTTACGTTGACAAGCTCAATCGCTCGCGTTTGCCGTGGATTCACGGGTTTCCGTCAGTTATTGCGAGTTTGGCAAGATGTATGCTTGAGAGAGGCGTAGGTCTTGACTACCAGCCTCTCGTCCTCACCCTTGGCGGCGAGAATCTAACGCCTTGGCAGTTGAAGGGCATCGAAGGTGCATTCGGTGTGACGCCAGTCCAACATTACGGTCTCGCCGAACAGGTCGCGAATATCTCTGAATGTGTCGAAGGCCGGCTGCATGTCGATGAAGACTTCGCCGAGGTTGAGCTGATCAATCAGGGTGGTGGGTTGTCTCAGATTGTTGGGACGCCGTACGGCAACGGGGCTACTGTGTTGCTGCGATACGCTACTGGCGATCTTGCGGTCGCTGACAAGCATCACTGCACTTGCGGGCGTGCGGGAAGGGTTGTCGCGTCTATAGACGGCCGAGAGGCTGACCTCATTGTCCTTCCCGATGGTCGGTTTACCGCGCCAGGTGCCGCTTTCGCACCTGCCCTCGGGCTGGCGGAGGCGCAGGTTATTCAGCACGAGAACGGACGCCTGACCGTGAGATATGTGCCGTCTGTTGGGTGGTCGGCAAGCTCTTTGGAAGCGCTGGACCACTCACTTCGTAAGTTTGTCGGGCAGGCGGTGGAGGTCAACTACGTCCGAGTTGACGAAGTGCAACGGACACCGACTGGGAAGGTCCGATTTGCGATTTCAGAGGTGCGCGGCAACGAGGGGACCAAGCAGGTGAGCCCATCCCTGGAGGAACGGGGCCGCGTTATCCCCTCACAGTTGTGACCTTTCTTGAGAATAGAGGTGATCAGCATAGAAGCGATGATGGACTTCAAAGGAGCAGTTCTGTGGCGTGCGTGTCGGTGTTTACGCCTTGGTACGCGAGCCCGGCCGTGCCGTCGAAAAGGTCGTCCGGCAGCGGCGCGGCGAAGCCCGTCGTGATCTGAGCGGAGGCCCGGATGCCAAAGCCTGACCGGACTGGGGAGGTTCGCGTAGGCGTGTTCGTGGGCTACTTCGTGCCCGCCTACCGCGCCGGCGGACCCATCCGCAGCGTTTCGGCGATCACTGCCGCTCGCGACTCGGATATCACGTATACGGTCTTCACGTGCGACAGGGACGCCGGTGACGCAGAACCGTTCCCCGTCGCGCGATCGGGGGAGGTCGTCGAGTTCCGGCGCCGGCACGTGATGTATGTCGATATCAGCAGACGCCTGGCGTATCTTCGCGCGATGCGCCGTTTCGTGCGGCTGGGCCATGACGTGTACTACTTCAACAGTCTGTGGAACCGGGAGTTCACCCTGGTTCCGCTAACGCTCATGTGTCTTGGCCTGGTCGGGCGTCGGCCGGTGCTGCTCGCGCCAAGGGGCGAACTGCTGTCCGGCGCGCTCGCGCTCAAGACGCGGCGCAAACGGGTGGGGCTCCTCGCCTTGCGGTTCCTGCTGGCCAGGCTCGGGGCGACTATCCATTGCACCTCGACCGATGAGATGGACAGCATCAGAAGGTGGCTGCCCGGTCGGCCGGTCGAGCTGGTTTCCGTCGCGTTCGAACCCGAGGAGTGCGTCGACGCCAAACAGCCCGGCGAAACTGCGGCGCCATCCGGTGCGCTGCGTGTCTGCTTTTTCTCGCGCATTGGCCCAAAGAAGAACCTCGCGGGCGCGATAGCCGCCGTGGGTAGGGTGGCCGAGCCCGTACACCTGCGCGTGATCGGCCCCGTATCGGATCAGGCGTACTACCACCACTGCCAGGAGTTGGTCGCGCGGCTGCCACGGCACGTCCGCGTGGAGTTCGTGGGTCCGGTACGGCATGAGGACGTGGCCGAGGCGCTCTCCTGGGCGCAGGTGTTCTTCCTTCCGACCGGCGGGGAGAATTTCGGCCACGCGATCCGGGAGGCCATGGCCGCGGGGTTGTGTCCGGTGATCTCCGACGCGACGCCGTGGACCGATCTCGCGCGCCAGGCCGGCGGCGTCGCCCTGTTCTGGTCCGACACGGACGGGTTCGCAGAGCACCTGTCCCTTCTCGCGCGCATATCGCCGCAAGAGCTGCGCGCGTTGCGGACCAGGGTGCTCGATGCGTACCAAGCCTGGCTGGGCAGCCAGGTTTCCAGCGTGGCGCTCATGGATGAGCTGTTCGCGCGTCTTACGGGTAGGGCGGTCGCGCCAGTGGTGGTGGCTGGCGGTATTGGCGATCGGCAGGTGGAGCGCGCATGACAGACCCGCGGCGGAGACCCGCAGCGGTCCGCGCAGCCTCTGCATCCCGGTCACTGCCGGTTCCTTCCTTGTGCCGTGCTGGCCGGTGTGGTGGCGAGCACGAGCATCCGCATGGCCACTGCCTGCGTCGCGCTCGTGCCCATCAGTGGCGTGGACAGCGGCGGTGGTCGCAGCTCCCGTGAGGCGGGCTTCCGGGAGGTCTTTGATCTGGTACGGGCCGGGTCGTTCGGCGTCGTGGGGCACTGGCAACGAGCGGCCGACGATCGCCAGCATGGCGGCGCCTTCCTGCGGCGGCAACTGCCCGGCGAGGCGCACCGAGCCGCGTAGACCGAGCTCGTCACACGTGCGCTCCAGGTGCGAGCGGTACTCACCCTCCCCGGTGATCGGCCAGTTGGCGTCGGGCTACCTGGCGTGAACGGTGGAAGTCGCGCAGCAGGAACTGTGGTTCTTGTTCGTGTCTAGGCGCCCGCATGTTCACCAGCTGCGGAAAGTCGGGCGTGGCGAGGGCGCGCGGCGGCCGGTGGGCGGCGAAAGGCGTAGACGTCGCGGTCAACGCCACTGGGGATCAGCAGGGGCAGAAGCCTCTCGCGATCGGGCTGACCGCCGGGCAGCGCGGCGAGAGCCCGCAGTTCATCCCGGTCCTGGCCGCCATCCGCGTCCCCCGCTTGACCACCGGCCGCCCGAGGACCCGACCGGACCGGGTCCTCGCCGACAAGACGTACACCTCGAAGGCCAACAGGGCCTACCTGCGCCGACGCGGGATCGCCGCGACGATCCCGAGCAACGCCGACCATCGCGGTAGTTCGCCCGGTCCAGGGTCCCTACCGGATGGTCTTCGGCCCAGCAGCGGCGTACTCGCCGTTCACCGCCGTTCGTCTAGTGACGTGATCTCAACAAGAATCCGGTAGGTATCGGTATTCGAAATGGGTGAGGTGGAGAGCGGCGCGGACGATGTCGCCGACCTGCCGTGGGC
>NZ_JBSFYP010000125.1:0-7986 GCF_053599835.1 Micromonospora sp. NPDC005163 | reverse complement strand
GAACGCGAGACCAGCAACAGACAGCATGCTCTTACGAATGATCGTGTTCATGAGGGGGTCAGCTCCTTCAGGGGGGTAGACACCCACACGCCCCGAGGGGGACGGCGCAAGGGTGCGAGCACCTCGTCCGGCGCTTTCAACTGCATGGGGGAAAGTCATCGGTCGGCGGCCTACGGGCGGGGGGCTCGTGGCGCCGGGTCTGTGTGTAACGACCGCCGGGCCGCGGGCATTCCGGGGTTGGCCCATCCATCGGCACCCCGGTGAGCGGGGGCTCCGTTCCAGCGGCCCCGGGTGAGGGGTGCTGGTGCGGTCGGTCAGGTGTCTGCAACGACCGGCTACCTGCGGGCATTCCAATCCGGGCCTGGCTGCCATCCCAACCCTGCGGGGGCGGGGTGCCGGGCCGGTGGTGCTGCGATCGTCAGGGTGTGTAACGACCCCCGGCCCGCCACGATTCCACCCCACGAGTGCACCCGGTCACAGCCCAGAGTCACCCGATACCGGACATTCGACGCGGAGATTGCCGGCTGTCGCGGGCTCAGCTCGATCGGCTGGGGTTGATCGACTCGGTATCACCGATATCGGGCCATCCGGCCGCCCGGGACACCGGGACATCCCCGAAATCGCCGACATTCTCGAAATCGCCGGCACCACCGACATCGCTGACATCGAGACGATCACCGCGAACGAGGATGAAGCGAACCCTTGGGCGAGGTGGTCAACGAGCGGTATACCTCAGAGGCATATTTATGCCTCACAGGTATATCGCTCACAACACCGACCGCCCCCGAGAAGGGCGCACCCGGCCGCGTCCACCCACAGGGACCAAACGGGAGCAGCGAGCGATCCGGGCTCCGCCGCACCCTGGCGCGGGAATCGGGGCGAACGGCGATCAATGGCGATCTGCCGGCCGAGCGGGATGCGCCCGTCGCCCTTTTTAGGCGCTGTTCGGCGTGGGGCGGGTGGTTGCCGTGGACTGGCTGGTCCGTCAACCCGACCGGCCGTCGTGGGCGTGCGGGCGGCGCTGCCCGAGCATCGCGGGTCAGGTGCCCAGACCTGATCGGAAGCCCTGCTCAGAGCGGGTAAATCGGTTGAGTGGACAGGGTCGTAACAGGCACGCTGAGTTCTCCGCCACCCACGTCCGGAGGACACCGATGCGCCTGCTCCGTGATCTGTGGGGCACCTCGCCACGTCGCCTGACGATCGTGGCCGTCCTGATCGTGCTCGGCGCCGCCGGTCAGGCCGGCGCGTCGGCGCTCGCCGGAGCGGTGCTGGTGCATCGCTCGGCCGGCTTCTTCACGGTACTGGCGGCGGCGCTGGTCGCCGTGGTGCTCACCGATCTGGCGGTCAGCCTGCTGATGGCCGGTCTGAGCGCCGACTGGTCCGCCGACGTGCGGCGGCGGCTCTGCCGGGTCGCGCTCGGGCAGGACCTGCCCACCCTGGAGACCACCCCGGTGGGCGAGCTGCTCGACCGCATCGACGGGGACGTCTACCAGGTGGCGTCGGCGGTCCGCAACCAGGGCACCCGGCTCGCCCAGGGACTCTGCGTCGGCCTGCTGTCGATGGTCGTCGCGCTGGCCGTGTGGTGGCCGGCAGGGATCGCGATGCTCCTGCTCACGGTGGCGCTCGCCGTCGGCCTGCGCCGGCCCACGGCGCGGATCGGTCCGGCCCGGATGGCGGAGGAGGAGGCCTGGTCGGACCTGGCCGCGGTGATGGAGGAGGCGGTGCACGGCCAGGACGACGTCCGCACCAGTCTGGCCCGGCCGTACGTGCTGCGGCTGTACGCCCGACGGGCCGCCGCCGTGCTGTCCCGGGGCCGCCTGGTCTGGGTGTTGTCCGCCCGGGTGGCCACGGCCGCCACCGCGACGATCCGGGGCGGCATCGGGGTGGTGGTGCTCGGCGGGGCCTGGGCGTTGGCCACCGACCGGATCGACGCCGCCCGCCTTACCGCGATCTGGCTGCTCGCCCTCGCCTTCGGAGCCACCGCGGAGCACGTCAGCCGCATGGTGCCGGAGCTCCAGGAGGCTCTCGGCGCGTGGGCGCGGGTGCAGCTGCTCCAGAAGGCCCGGCAGGAGCCCCTCGGCGGGGCCAGCCCGACCGACGGTGACCTGCGCATCCGCGACCTGACGTTCGGGTACCAGGTGAGCGGGCCGGAGAGTGGCCGGGGGACCGCGTTGCGCGGGGTCAGCCTCACCTTCGCGCGTGGCCGCTCGTACGCGCTGATCGGGCGGACCGGCTCGGGCAAGTCGACACTGGCGAAGGTGCTCACCAGGGCCGTCGACGTGCCGCCGGGAACGGTCTTCCTCGGCGGCACCGACCTGTGCGACCTCGACGTCGAGCAGCTGCGCCGCTGGGTGGCGCTGGTGCCGCAGCGCACCGAGATCCTGGCCGGCACGCTCGCCGAGAACGTCGCGCTCTTCGACCCGGACCTGCTCGACGCCGCGGCCCGAGCGCTGGACGAGCTGGGCCTCGCCGGCTGGATCGCCGAACTGCCGGACGGGCTGGCGACCCGGCTGGGGGAGGGCGGGCACGTGCTCTCCGCCGGTCAGGAGCAGCTGGTGGCGTTCGCCCGGATCCTGGTCCGCGACCCGCACGTGGTGATCCTCGACGAGGCCACCGCGCGGCTGGACCCGGTCACCGAGGCACGGGTGCAGCGGGCCACTGAACGGCTGCTGCGCGACCGGATCGGCATCGTCATCGCGCACCGGCTCTCCTCCGTGCGCCGCTGCGACGAGGTGGTGGTGCTGGCCGACGGCGCGGTGGTCGAGGCCGGCCCGCTGGAAACGTCGACGCGCTTCGCCGAGCTGCTCGCGACCAGCCACGCCGCCGCGTACGCCGCGGTGGTGCCGGCCGGTCGCACCGGCGCCGGCACCGACCTGCTGGTCGGCCCCGGCCCGGCCGGCGCCTGGCCGAGCGGCCCGACGATCGAACCGATCGAGCCGGCCACGCGGGTCGAGCCGGTCGAGCCGAAACGCGCCGACCCGCCGCCACTGCCGCCCGTCCCGCCGGCCCGGACCCTGCGGGAGATCGTCCGACTCTGCACCAACGACCCCCGGTACGGGCTGGCCGCGATCGGGCTGTTCCTCGGGCTCTCCCTGCTCGGGCTGGACGGCCCGGTGCTGCCCTGGCTCTGGGCCGACCTGGTCGACGGGACCGGCAACCCGTACCTGCCGGCACTGGGGATCGTGGCCGGGCTGCTGGTCACCCTGCCGCTGCCGTTCTACACCCACGTCTGGTTCCCGCAGTGGTGGGTACGGCAGATGTTGCGGATCGGCCTGCGCCTCGTGCACGGCCAGACCGGGCCGCGCCGGGTCAGCTCGCACACCCCGGCGGAGGTGGTGGCGCAGGGCGGTGACACCGAGCGGGTGGTCCAGCTCGCCGACAACGTGCTGGACCAGGCCGTCGCGCTGATCCTCGTGGTCGCCATGACGGCGGTGACCGGCAGCGTCGTACCGGCGCTGTTCTTCCTCGGCACGATGGTCGTCTCCGGGTTGGCCGCGACGCTGTTCGGGCCGAAGCTCGAGCGCGCGGCCCGGGCCACCGTGGCGGCGCGGGCCGCCTTCGCCACCGCGTTGGTCTCCGCGCTCTCCGCGGCGCGGACGGTGAAGCTCGCCGGTGCGACCGCGGCGGTGCTGCGCCACCTGGCCGATCTCGACGTGCTGCGCAGTGACCGGCAGCGGCGGGAGATCTCGGTGCAGGTGTGGTCGCGTTCCACGCCGTCGGTGGCCAGTGGCCTGCTGCCGATCGGCGCGTGGGCGCTCTACCTGACCGGTGGGCTCTCCGCCGGAGCGGTGCTGGTGGCCGTCTCCACCCTCGGCGCGGCCCGCTGGTTCGCCTGGACCACCGCGTCGTTGATCTCCCAGCTGCCCTCCGCGCGGGTCTGGACCCGGCGCACGGTGGCGATGACCGGGGTGGGCGCGTACTCAGCCGGGGTGTCCGCCGTCGACCTGGCCGCCGGAACGGCGCCCGCGCCGACGCCGCCGCCACGGCACCCGCTGCGCCGGCTGGAGCTGCGCGGTTTCGGGGTGGTGCACACCGACGGTACGGCCGCCGTGCGGGACGTCGACCTGACCGTGCAGCGCGGGCAGCTGGTTCTGGTCGTCGGGCCGGTCGGCTCGGGCAAGTCCTCGCTGCTGCGGGCGTTGGCCGGGATCGTGCACCACACCGGCGAGCTGTCCTGGAACGGCGACCCGGTCACCGAGCCGGAGCTGTTCCTGCGCCCCAACCAGGTCGGCTACGTCGGCCAGCTACCCCGGGTGCTCTCCGGCACGGTGGCCGACAACATCGCGCTCGGCCACCAGGTGGACGCGGCCGGGGCGGTCAGCACCGCCCAGCTCGACCACGACCTCGCCGCCGCGGGTGGCGGGCTGGGTCTGCTCATCGGGCACAAGGGCACCCGGCTCTCCGGTGGCCAGTTGCAGCGGCTGGCGCTGGCCCGAGCGCTGGCGCCGCGTACCGAGCTGCTGGTCGCCGACGACGTGTCGTCGGCACTGGACGTCACCACCGAGCTGGCGCTGTGGCAGGCGCTGCGCGCGCACGGGGTGACCGTGGTCGGCTCGACCGCCAAGCGCGCCGCGCTGGTCCGCGCCGACCACGTGGTGGTGCTGCTCGGCGGCACGGTGGCCGCCCAGGGTTCCTGGCGGGACCTGGAGGGCGACTGGTCGCACCTGGCCGGCTGACGGCGGGCGGCTGCCCGGCACGGCAGCCGCCCGGCCGGCGGGGGATCAGGCGGCGCGGGCGTACTGGGCGGGCCCGGTGTACGCCACGCCGAGCTTCGCGGCGGCCCGGCGCGGCCAGTACGGGTCGCGCAGCAACTCCCGGCCGAGCAGCACCAGGTCGGCCTCGCCGCCGGCGACGATCTGCTCGGCGTGCTCCGGCTCGACGATCAGACCGACCGCGCCGGTCGGCACGCCGGCCTCGCGGCGGATCCGGGCGGCCAGCGGCACCTGGTAGCCGGGACCGAGGGGGATGCGCTGGTCCACGCTCACACCGGCGGAGGAGGTGTCGACCAGGTCCACGCCGACACCTGCCAGCTCGCCGGCGAGCACCACGCTGTCCTCGATCGTCCAGCCACCCTCGACCCAGTCGGTGGCGGAGATCCGGGTGAGGACCGGGACGTTCTCGCCGACCGCGGCGCGCACCGCGCGGGCCACCTCCAGGGTGAGCCGCATCCGGGCGGCCCGGCCACCGCCGTAGGAGTCGGTGCGGTGGTTGGTCAGCGGCGAGAGGAACTCGTGCAGCAGGTAGCCGTGCGCGGCGTGGATCTCCACGGCCGCGAAGCCGGCTGCCAGGGCGCGTTCGGCGGCGGTGGCGAACGCCTCGACCACGCCCGCGATCCCGGCCACGTCGAGGGCGGTCGGCACCCGGTAGTCGGCGACGAACGGCTCGGACCCGGGGCCGACCGGCGTCCAGCCGCCCTCGGTGTCCGGCACGCCGCCGCGGCTCGGGGCCCACGGCCGGTGCGTGGAGGCTTTGAAGCCGGCGTGCGCGAGCTGGACCGCGGGCACCGCGCCGTGATCGGTGACGAACGCGGTCACCGGCCGCCAGGCGTCCACGTGCGCGCCGGACCACAGCCCGGTGTCCTGCGGGCTGATCCGGCCCTCCGGCAGTACGGCGGTCGCCTCGGTCAGCACGAGCCCGACCCCGCCGACCGCCCGGCTGCCGAGGTGGATGAGGTGCCAGTCGGTGGGCAGACCGTCCGGGCCGGCGGTGTACTGGCACATCGGCGCCATGGCGATCCGGTTGGGCAGGGTTACCGCGCGCAGGGCCAGTGGGGTGAACAGGGAGCTCATCTCGTCATCCTCTCGGAAACGACGACGGGCCCCCGGGGAGGGGCCCGTCGTCGTCGATGCGAACCGGTCAGGCGGGGACGGGGGTGAGCTCGTCCCGCCGGTCGGGCCGGCTGTCCGCGACCGGCTCCGGATCGGTCAGGTCCCGCCGACCGGCGGATTCGTACGCGGCCCGGTCGAGGGTGCCCTCGCGGGCGGCGACCACGGTCGGCACCAGCGCCTGCCCGGCCACGTTGGTGGCGGTGCGGACCATGTCCAGGATCGGGTCGATGGCCAGCAGCAGGCCGGCGCCGGCCAACGGCAGGCCCAGCGTGCTCAGGGTGAGGGTGAGCATCACGATCGCGCCGGTCAGGCCGGCGGTGGCCGCCGAGCCGACCACCGAGACGAAGGCGATCAGCAGGTAGTCGGTGATGCCGAGGTGCACGCCGAACACCTGCGCCACGAAGATCGCGGCCAGTGCCGGGTAGATCGCGGCGCAGCCGTCCATCTTCGTGGTGGCGCCGAAGGGCACCGCGAACGAGGCGTACTCGCGGGGCACGCCGAGCCGTTCGACGGAGCGCTGGGTCACCGGCATGGTGCCCACCGAGGAGCGGGACACGAAGGCCAGCTCGATCGCCGGCCACGCGCCGGCGAAGAAGCGCAGCGGGTTGAGCCGGCCGGCGAAGATCAGCACCAGTGGGTAGACCACGAACAGCACGATGGCGCAGCCGACGTAGACGGCGGTGGTGAACTTCGCGAGGGGGGCCAGCAGGTCCCAGCCGTACGAGGCGACGGCGTTGCCGATCAGGCCGAGGGTGCCGATCGGGGCGAGCCGGATGACCCACCAGAGCGCCTTCTGGACGATCTCCAGCAGCGAGCGGTTCAGCGCCACGAACGGCTCGGCGGCGTCGCCCACCAGCAGCGCCGCGGCCCCGACCACGAGGGCGAGGAAGACGATCTGGAGCACGTTGCCCTCGACGAACGCCCCGACCGGGTTGGTGGGCACGATGCCGGTGAGGAAGTCCGTCCACGAGCCGGTGTTCTTCGGCGGCGCCGCGCCGCCCAGGTCGAGGGTGACGCCCCTGCCCGGGTTGGTCACCAGGCCGAGGCCGATGCCGATGGCGACCGAGATCAGTGCGGTGATGCCGAACCACATCAGGGTCTTCAGCGCGAGCCGGGCGGCGTTGGCGACGCCGCGCAGGCTGACCACGCTGACCACGATGGCGGTGAAGACCAGGGGCGGCACGGCCAGCTTGAGCAGCTGGATGAAGAGGCTGCCGACGGTGTGCAGGGTGCTGGTCAGCCAGCTCAGGTCGTTGGTGCGGGCCAGGAAGCCGAGCGCCACGCCGAGCACGAGGCCGAGCAGGATCTGCACGGAGAAGGGAATTTTGCGCAGGCCGAAGGGCATGAGGATTGATCCAATTGTCTGGGCTGAACGGGGTAGGCGTGGGAGCGCAGCTACGCCGGACAGCTGCCGCTGGCCTGCAGTCGAAGATCGACGTACAGGCGAACGGTGAGGTCCCAGAGATTGGTCATCGCCAGCCGACGATACGCCGGTGAGTGGCCATCGCAAGGCGCGAATCGGGGTGACGCTCCTTACACGCCCTACCGGCGGGTCAGGGCGAGGGTGGTGGCGGTGGCGAGGCCCCACAGGATCGCCAGCGCGAGGATCAGCCGCTCCAGCACGCCCACCACGGTGCCCCGACCGATGACGAGCAGGCCCAGCCCCACCGTGGCGCACAGCGGGAGGCTCAGCGCGGCGGCCGTGCCGGACAGTCGGCGTACCGCCCGGTCGACCGGGCCGGCCACGGCGAGCGCGATCATGGCGAACACCACCGACGCGGTCGCCGCGATGCTCGCGCCGCCGTGCGCCAGGTCCGCCACCGTGGCGCGCTCGAACGGCGGCAGCGGGCAGCCGGCCGAGCAGGTGACCGCCCCGGACAGCGCGGTGCACACGGCACCGGCGGCGAGCAGCGCCGGCGCCGCCCGCACCCCGGGGGGCAGGGCCGCGGCGAGCAGCAGCAGCGAGCCGGCCAGTGCGAGGATCCCGATCCGGTACGTCGCCGCGTGGCCGCCGCCGGCGATGCCCGCCTCGCTGACGTACCCGGTGAACCCCGGCCCGGGACCGGCGACCACCGCGACCGTCACCGCGACCGCACCGATCAGCCCGCAGCCGGCGGCGGCCCACCCGGGCGGACGTCGCGCGCCGCGTCGCCGGGTG
>NZ_JBSFYP010000124.1:0-8126 GCF_053599835.1 Micromonospora sp. NPDC005163 | reverse complement strand
CTACCCGAACCCGCGTGGATCAACAAGCCCGACGACGAGCCGACTCAGTCAACGAACCCCTGAACCACCCGCCCCGAAAAGGTTGACACCTTCCGCTTTCGCATCGCGGCGATCGCCGCTTGGCGATTGTCCCGCAGGTAGGCGACTACACCGATGTCGTAAGCATCGATGGGATGAACAACGCTGACGAGTTCGGTCCAGAGGCTTCCGAGGACCGGCCGCGGGGGGTGTCCTTCCTGCCCGTCATCGGTGGCGACAATGTAGTCAAAGACCTGATAGCCAGCAGGTGTGCCGGCGATCAGCGCCACCTGTGAGGCTACCGGCTGCTTTGCCCACGCCAAGCCTTCCTCGAACAGCGCGGTGGTCGGCTCAAGATCGATGCGGATGCGGCGCAGGTACAGCGGGAACAACCGCAACAGGTACTCGGCCGGTATCGGACGGGACAGACCGGCACGCCGGGCATCGACCGCCGCCTGGACGACCGCGCAGCCGGCCGGTTGGTCACTGCGGCCGGCGCGGTACTTGTCCAACAGCCACTGCGCCCCCACAAGGGTTTCGGCGATACTGGCCGTCATCGTCTCCGCCGGGTACAGCCGTCGCGCCTCGGTCAGCTCCGACTCGGTCAACTCGAAATCCAGCGGCACCCGTACGGCACGGCCAAGTGCGACCCGGGCCGTCCTGGTGATGTCACCGCTGCTGTTGCAGATTTGGTTCCACCGCTCCTCGGTCATCGTCGCCACTAACCAACCCCGTCGCCCCACCGCGTCGAGCACATCACTGGTGAGGTGGGACAGATCCGCAGCAGTAAGGTCATCCAGCCAGACCGGCGTGGGCACTGCCAGCGGCAACGGCGGCTCTAGCCGCATCAGCTTTGCCAGCGCCTCCCCGTCCATGGGCAGCAACACCTGTAGATCCCGCCCATCCCACGCCTGCCGGGCCGCGTGAGCGGCCGTACGCGACTTCCCCGCCTTGGATGCGCCCACTACCACCACGAACTCGAACGGCGGCCCCACCCGAGTCAGCAGGTCGGCAAGCCTCCTGTCGGTACCAGGTCGGGGGACGTACGGCGCCAACTCCTCAGCCGTGCACCGCGTCGGCGTCGCCCCCAACACCGCATTAGACAACGCCGACAGCCGGGGCAGCGCGCCATCCGGACACTCCCGCAACAACTGCCCAACAGTGGCTCGCCATTGCGCATCGTGGCGGACCCGGGCCGCTCGACCCTCGGCCAGCTTCCCACCCACCACCGCGACAAACCCGACCCCCGCCGCCACCGCCGACCAGACAGACAACCTTGCCAACAGGTCACGCTGCTTGTCCGCCAGCTTCATCCACAGGGCGAGTACTGCCGTCACCGCGGCGACCCCGGCAGCCACCATGCTCGCCAGCGTGGAAATCCGCACCCACCAGGACCCACGCACCGACCCCGGCCTCAACGGACGGACCCTACGTCGAGGCACCGTGGTCCCCCTCATCGGAGTCATTCAGCCCGTGATCAGTCCCCACCACGACCCTGGCCTCCAGGAATGATCGACCATCGCACGGCAACCCACGCCGTTGTGTCAGCTAGACGATATTGATTCACGCCATCCGGCCACCGTTACCGCGCCATCCCGATGCTCCTATGGAGGTCAAGGGGCGAGGGCGGCGAAGTCGGCCC
This sequence comes from Micromonospora sp. NPDC005163, assembly GCF_053599835.1. Lineage (NCBI taxonomy): Bacteria > Bacillati > Actinomycetota > Actinomycetes > Micromonosporales > Micromonosporaceae > Micromonospora > Micromonospora sp. NPDC005163. Next base: position 6,466 of record NZ_JBSFYP010000124.1, on the reverse strand, counting down.
GTAGGGCGGTGTAGACGTCGCGGACGATGTAGCGCTTGAGGCAGCGCAGGATCTCCTGCTTGCTGAGGCCTTGGGTGATGCGGCGGTGGACGTAGGCGCGGGTGCGCTGGTCGTAGCGCATGCGGCAGAGGGCGATGGGGTGTAGGGCGTGGTTGGCGCCGCGGTCGCCTCCTCGGTGGAGGCGGTGGCGGCGCACCCGTCCGGAGCTGGCGGGGATGGGTGCTGCTCCGCAGAGGTGGGCGAGGGCGGCTTCGGAGTGCAGCCGGTCGGGGTTGTCGCCGGCGGTGGTGAGCAGCTGGGCGGCGACGTCGGGGCCGACGCCGAACAGCGCCGTGGTGCGGGGCGCTGCGCGCTGGACGATGGGTGTCACCTGCCGGTCGAGGGTGGTGATCTCCTCGGTGAGGGTGGTGACGCGGCGGGCGAGTCCGACCAGGGCTGCGGCGGTGGCGTGCTCGGGTTCTTGGAGTGTGGCCGGGTCGTAGGTCAGGGCAGCGGACCGGCTGACCAGCGTGGCGGCGCTGACCCTGCTCAGGTGGGCTCGCAGGGGCTCGGGGGCGGCGGCGACCAGGCCGCGCATCTGGTTGAGGGCGGCGGTGCGGGCCTTGACCGCTCCTCGGCGGGCGACCCTGAGGGCGCGGATGGCCTCGACCGGCCCGGTGCGGGTCTTCGGCGTGCCCATCGCGGTGCCAGCGAGGGTTGCCCGGGCGGCGGCGATAGCGTCGATCGGATCGGACTTGCCCTGTGCGCGACGAGCTCGGCGGTCCGGCCGGTCCACCTCCACGACGGCGATCTTTTTGCTGGTCAGGTAGCGGGCCAGGCCGGCGCCGTAGCTGCCGGTGCCCTCGACTCCCACGGCAGTTACCCGGCCCAAGGAGCGCATCCAGGCCAGCAGATCGGCGTAGCCGGCGGTGGTTGCCGGGAACTCGGTGTCGCCCAGGAGGCCGCCGGTGCTGTCGATGACGGCGGCGTGGTGGGTGTCGCGGTGGGTGTCGACACCACCGATGAGAGTTCGCTTCTTGGCTGTCATGCTGGTGAGGTCCGCCTCTCTCGTCTGCGTCGAGATTCGTGGACACGTCACCGGTTAGGCGATGCGGACAACACAGTGGTGGGCGCCTCTCGCACAGGCTCCTATCAAGTCACGACGCCTGACCGGTGACATGCAGCTGCCGGGGCCACCGAGCCGGCCGACGAATCGGGATGAGGACAGCAACCGTCGGTCTGCCGGTGAGTCAGACCAACCCGGCGACCCACCCCACCATCCTCACTGTCTGCCATCGACCCGCCCTCCTGGGGAAGCGGGCCGCCGCCCGGCCCGCCACGTCAAGCGGACCTCGACGGCTCGTACGGATGCTGGCGGGTCGGGTGGTGGTCTGCTCGGCTCGCCCGGGTTGGTGGCAGGCGGGATGGCCTACCGCAACCACCCACGAACCGTGACCCGCAGACGGAGCCCCGGCCATCCTGGAGCCGGAGCGCCCCCGCCGGAGGCGCCCTAACCACAATCCCGCCAGCGCAGCCAGCTCGCCGACGCGGCCGGCGTGCGCTCCCCTACGCCGCGCGGGTTGCTGGCCGCGCGGCCCGGCCGGCTGCCGGCCCACCACACCACCGGTCAACGGTCTGTCGTGGGGCGGCCCTCCGGGCTCCCCGCTTTCCGCGCCAGCCGCCGGGCGTTATGCGTGGCCGGAGCGGAGCGGCAGCGGAGTGTAGGCCGCGCGCCCTGGCGGCGGCGCGTGCGGCCCGTTGCGGGCCGCCTTGAAGACGTACAGAAACTTTGCACAACATCGCCGCCAGTCGGCTGTCCGGTCTCGGGACCTGCGTGACACATCGGTATCAGGACCTGCGTGACACTCTGCCAAGTGTTGGTGGAGATGAGCGTGATGGAACAGCGGTATCGAGCCGTCCAGGACGTGCTTGCCGGATCCACGGTCACGGACGTCGCCGAACGATTCGGAGTCTCCCGCCAAGCGGTGCACCGCTGGCTGGCCTGGTATGAGGACGAGGGCCTGGAAGGGCTGGCCGATCGGTCCAGCCGGCCTCGCTCCTCACCGGGGCAGACGTCGCCGGAGGTGGAGGCGCTGATCTGTGAGCTGCGCCGGAACCATCCCCGTTGGGGCGCCCGTCGCCTCGTCTATGAGCTCGGCCGACGCGACTGTCCCGGCCCGGTCCCGTCACGGATCACGGTGCATCGGGTGCTGGTCCGACATGGCCTGGTCGACCCGACGCCCCGCCGCCGGCGGCGGGAGGACTACCGGCGGTGGGAACGGGGCCGGCCGATGGAGCTGTGGCAGATGGACATCGTCGGCGGCATCCAGCTCGCTGACGGTGGTGAGGCGAAAGTCGTCACCGGCGTCGACGACCACTCCCGGTTCTGCGTCATCGCCGCCGTGGTCCGCCGGGTCACCGGCCGGGCCGTGTGTCTCGCCTTCGCCGAAGCCCTGCAACGGTTCGGGGTTCCCGATGAGGTGCTCACGGACAACGGCAAGCAGTTCACCGCCCGCTTCGGCCGCGGTGGCGGCGAGGTGATGTTCGACCGGATCTGCCGGGAGAACGGCATCACCCACCGGCTGACCAAGCCCCGCTCACCCACCACCACGGGCAAGGTCGAGAGGTTCCACCAGACCCTGCAACGCGAACTCCTCGACGACGTCGAAGTCTGGGCCGACCCGGAGGAAGCTCAGGCAGCGATCGACGTATTCCGGCACGAATACAACAACGAACGACCCCACCAGTCCCTTGGGATGGCGTTCCCAGCCGACCGGTTCACCGCCCAGCCCGCCGAGGAGCAAATCCCGCTGCGGCTGCCGCCAACGCTGGCCACCACCATCCCCGCACCCCGAAAGCCGCTGCTTGCACCACCGCCGACGTCTCCGTCAGCCGCCGGCTCGGCCACCGCCGCAGCAGCAGCATCGGCAACCGGCGACGACGTCGGCCTGGCCGTGGAGGTCACCCGCCTCGTTCCCGCCTCGGGCAACCTCACCGTCTGCGGGCAACAGTTCTGGCTCAGCCCCACCCGGTCCGGGCTCCCGGTCACCCTGTGGGCCGACACCACCGTCGTCCACCTGCTCATCGACGGCGTCCGACTCAAGACCGTGCCATCCCGGCTCACCGTCGACCACCTGCGTCAACTCCTCGCCGACGACGGCCAATCCGCCGGGCCACCACCGATCACCACAGGCACCGTCCACGCCGGCGCCCCGATCGAGGTCGAACGGCTCGTCAACGCCACCGGCCTGATCAGCCTCGCCGGACGACAACACCCCGTCGGCTACCACTTCGCCGGCAGGCGCGTCACCGTCCGACTCGACCGCGGCCTCATGCAGATCACCGCCGACGGAATCCTGCTGCGCAGCCTGGCCAACCCCCTAACACCAGCCGAAGTCGCCAGCATCCGCGACGCCCGCCCCGCCGGACCACCACCCACCCCAGCACCCGAACCGATCCGGGTCGAACGCCGCGTCAGCTGCCGAGGATCCCTGGTCATCGCCGGTCAACGCATCCACGTCGGCATCGCCCACGCCGGAGCGACCCTCACCGTCGAAGCCGCCGACACCACCTTCCGCGTCCACGACGGCGACCAGCTCGTCACCGAAGTCCCCCGCACCACCACCAAGCCCATCGCCCGGTTCAAGGCCCGCAAGCCAGAACCAGCCCGACGCACCCCTACAGCACAACCCCCTGTGGAAGTCTGAGCCCATGCAGGCCCCTGCCCCACCTCAGGGAACAATCACGGCCGCCAACAGCCCGGACTGGTCAACCCGGGCCGCCGCAGGACAACAACTCGCCGCCTGGGCCCACCAAGACGCCATCGCCGACATCGTCCAGCGGCTCCTCCTCGACCGCTTCGACACCGCCGTCGTCGAAGCGACCTGCCTGGCCCTGCTACGCCGCAACGACATTCACGGCACCCGACTCGTCGCACGAGCAACCACCACAGCCACGGATCTCCTGACCATCGGCCTCGACCACCTCTACCACCTCCACGCCGCCGTCGTGAACTACCTCATGCCCGACTGGCTCGGCCAGCTCACCGGCACCGTGGACGACTTCCTCATCCTCTGCAACGCCCTGGCCCAAGACCCCGACCCCACCACAGCAACCGGGGCCAGAGAACTCGCCAGCTGGGCCCGCCCGTAGTCCCGACGACCGAGCAGTACCGCCACCCTGTCCAGTAACAAGATCGTCTAGCCGGACGTGTCACCCACGTCCCGAGACCGATCTGTCACGGACGTCCTGAGACCCGACATCGCCGGCAGCCGCCGGCAGTCCGGTGTCGTACTCCGGTTGGCGTTACACGTTGACTCCGCTTGATGGGTTACGCGATCCCCCGGCTCGCCGGCTACCGACTGTGAACCCCGGTGGTCTAGGACGCGGATGCGGCAACATCCGCTTCTGCCGATGAGCGCGCACGTGATCATGGCGGAGGCCCGGCGTCGAAGTGATCAAACGGCCGATGGCCGGCGGCGCCGGATTCGGGACGTGCTCCGCTGAACGACGTTGCTCGGCTGATGGCGTTCCGAGGGTGTGGATCAGCGGCGTTCGGCCAGCTCGGCGAGCCGGTCGAGCGAGGCCCGCAGCTTGTCCGCCGTGGTCGCTCTTGCGTGCGGGATGCGCTTCTCATCCGTGAGTTGTGTCCAGTCGTAGGTGTGCGTCACGCGCGTGTGTGATGCGTCGATCGGCTCGAGTACCCACCGCCACAGATGCCCGGGTGTCGGCTGGCCTGGCTCGCTTGGTCGCCACGCGATGCGGCGCTGCTCGACGAACTCGACCACATGGTTCTCGCGGACGCTGCCTGTCGTGATCGTCATGATGAAGACGTCACCGACGGCATGGACTCGCTGCCCGGAAAGCGCCTCGGACAAGTTGTCGTTGCCGTCCCAGCGGGGCTGCTGTGACGGATCGGCGATGAGCTCGAAGATCTCCGCAGCCGTCGCGGCAATATCACGGCTGGCGGTGACGACATGCTCGGATTCATGGAGGCGGGTCACCTTCCCATCGAAGCACGCGACAACCGATTGGTCACCCTCGGGCGTCCTGTCATGCCGCGAGTCGGACGTCTTCGATTCCGACGCTCAGTCAGGTCGACGTGCGGCAGTCGCACGCTGGTACGAGGCGGAAGATGATACCGGGGAGTGACGTGGAGCCGCGCGATCTCCTTCTAGCGTCGTGCGCATGAAGAGGATCCTTGCCGCTGTCGGAATGCTGTTCGGGCTCTACCTGATTGTTCGTGCTGCTGTCGAGCCGTTCGTGATCAACATGAAGGATCCGGCCGACTACCGGTCGGATTGGGGCGGCCCGAGCCTGGCCGGCGTACTAGCGGCCCACTGTGGACCGGGATTTGTCTCAGCGGTACTGATCGGGCTAAAAATCCGTTCATGGGGGCGTCGGCGGGCGATGCTCAGCCAGGGCGACCGGTGACGTGGGCATGTCGAGGTGGCGCTGATTCCCCGGCGATCCGGTAGAGCCGTCCCCTCGCCGCGGTGCACTCATTTGCCGCTGACCGTGCGTCCGGCACCGCCCTGTCGTGCCGATGAGCGGACGTCCTCTCCGGCCTTGCCCTGGCTAGACTGCTAGATCCGGCACATAGTGGCGATGCCAGCGGGGGCGGCGTATGAGCATCGACGATCGGATCGAACGGGCCAGAGAGCTCTATGAACGGGCGGTATACGGCGGGGATTCCAGCGCGCTGATCGACGCCGAACAGGGCTTGGACGCGGTAGAGGCCGATGCAGCGTTGGCGCGTGGGAGGATCGTGCACGCGCGGTTTCAGAGCGCGGACGCGGACGCCGGCTCGTTGTCTTCCGAGGATCCGACTGAACTTCCGTTGTTCGAGCGTGCGCTCGACTTGTACCGGGCACTGGGCGACACCCGCGGCGAGGCCGAGGCATTGTTCTGGATCGGTTGCCTTTACCAGTTCATCCGGCGTGACAACGAGACCGCCGTTCCGTACCTGGAGCGGTCCTGCCGGCTGGCGGCGCAGACCGGCGACAAGCCGACCTGGTCCGAGGCGCTGAGGCACTTAGGCATAGCGGCGCACGCGGCCGGCCGGCTGGACGAGGCACGCGAGCGGCTGGAGGAGTCATCACGGCTGCGTCGAGAGATCGGGGCCCTGCCGGGCGTGGCCTCCAACATGATCGGACTGGCCTACATCGCCGCCGCCCAGGACCGCCGAGCGGAGGCGCTCGCAACACTCGACGAGGCACATACCGTCGCACGCGCGCACGGTGCTCACGCCATCATGCGACACATCGAGCAGGCGAGAACGCAGATCTAGGCGTGTGGCCACGGCAGAGTTTCGGCAGTTGGCCGGGTCGACCTCATAGAGCTCGTAGCACCGGCCGTCGTGCTCGCCGTGACGTCCGCTTCTGCCGCTGAGCCGGTGCTGCGGCTCACGTCGATCGTCACGGTCCGTACGCCGCTCAGCAGGCCATTGATCACAAGTCTGGCGAGCGCGCCACATGGCGACGATCTT
>NZ_JBSFYP010000123.1:0-8161 GCF_053599835.1 Micromonospora sp. NPDC005163 | reverse complement strand
GATGGCTCCACGTCCATATCCAACACCGTCCGGTATGGACGTTACGCCCGTGTCATCCCCACTCGGCCGCCGAACCTTGCTGAGATCACCTCACTGGTCCCACCGACCTTGACAAGTTCCGCTCGACGGACGCGTTGAACCCGTGTCGGTCCGAGGTCAGATTGCCAGGGCGAGGGCGGCGAACGCCGCAGGCACCCGTGTTGCCGGCGGGGCGTCAACGGCGAGTTCGTAGTGTCCGTGGCGCAGGTTCTGCATGAACGCGTGGCCGGCGATGATCACCTGTGCTGTCTTGTCTGTTCGGGCTCTGTTGCGTTGAGCGTTGGCAAGGCCAAGGCAAGCTTGACTGGTGAAGATGTCGACCCGTCCGCGACCGTGGCTGCCACCGACGTCGGCGTTCGCCGGTTTCCGTTTTCCGTCCGAGGTGATCGTCGTCGCGGTCCGCTGGTATCTACGGTTCAACCTCTCCTACCGCGATGTTGAAGAGTTGCTGGTTGAACGCGGAGTCGAGGTCGATCACGTCACGGTCTACCGGTGGGTGCAGCGGTTCACTCCACTGCTGGCCGACGCCGCCCGATTCTGCCGGCACTCCCCAGATGACCGGTGGTTCGTCGACGAAACCTACGTCAAGATCAACGGCGTGTGGCGGTACGTGTACCGAGCGGTCGACCAGTACGGGCAGGTCATCGACGTGCTCGTCTCCACCCGACGGGACGCCAACGCGGCACGCCGGTTCTTCCGCCGGGCGCTGTCGACGTTGAAGGTGACACCGAGCGAGGTCATCACCGACGCCGCGCCGGTCTACCCCACAGTGCTCGACGAGCTGATTCCGCAGGCGTGGCACCACGTCGAGCAGTACGCGAACAATCCGATCGAGGCTGATCACGGCCGGCTCAAACACCGGTTGAGACCGATGCGCGGGCTACGAACGGACAAGACAGCGCAGGTGATCGTCGTCGGACACACGTTCATGCAGAACCTCCGACGCGGACACTACGAACTCGGCGTTGACGCCCCACCCGCTCTGCGGGTCGCCGCTGCGTTCACCGAACTCGCCCAAGCGATCTGACCGCAGACCCGGCACGGGTTCAACACGTCTGCCGATCCGATAACGCAACGGCGCCTATAGCGGACGCACTCCTATTCGCCCGCCTGGCCTGGATTCTTGCGCTGCCTCGTCCAGCCAAGGAACCTTCCGAACAAGAGCGCGTGATCTGGCCCAGGCTCGGGATTGAGCTTGCGCAGGTCGTCGGCGGCCTCGCCGAGCGTTGAGGCCAGGTAGACGCTCAGCGCTACTTGATCATTCATGTACTCCGCAGAAAGTCTCAGCCGAGCCTCCCCGCACGGCCAGGGCTGCGCGCAGACGCGACACAGCCATATGGGGCGGATGGGTAGATGCTCACGCATGCCTGCCGCCGTTCGCGCGGTACGCCTGCCCTCTCGTGAGCAGGTTTCCGATCCACAGGATTTCGGTCTGCTGGTTCCAGTGGGGCGGGTCGGCCCGCATGGGCGGCTCGACCCGCTGAGGCTCGACAGGCACGGCCAGCCGCTTGTCGGGGCACGTCTTCCACCTCAGTCCGCAGGAGCAGTTTCGGCGGAACCAGCGCCGCCACGCGGGCCGATGGATGGGTGCGAGGGGTATGGGTTTAGGTGCTCTCCGCATGGGCATGCGTCGACTCTCGCCGAAGGGTTGACGACTCGTCAAGGGGGCAGGGTGACGTGTCGTAAACGGCCCCGGTCGGATGGTCGGCACCGATGACCGGGGACGTTATGGCCATGGCCGAGATAGCAGCCTTCCTCGGCATGTCCAGGCAGCGAGCAAACACACTCGCTGACCGTCCCGACTTCCCTGAGCCGGTCGCGCACCTGACCGTGGGGCGGGTGTGGGCGACGGCCGATATCCGGGCCTGGGCAGAGAAGCGCCGCAGGGAGCTTGAGGGCGAAGCCGGCTAGATCAAGCGTCACGTCAGCCCCCCGCCTCGCGCAGCTCGGCCCTTGTCAGGGCGTCCAACGACACGTAGGCCGCGCCGCCGCCCGTGGACCAGCCGGCACCGTCCAAAACGGCGGATACCGCGACCGGGTCGGTGGCGGGGCACGCCTGGTCTACGGCCAGCTGGGTCGAGGTGTGTACGTCAGCCAGAAGGACTGACCCGGCCGGGGCCGGTCATCAATTGCTCGTCGTGGAGGCACCGGTGCTCACATAGTCGGCATATTGCTTCACCACGCTCCTCGGTCGCTGACAGGCGCTGACGACGCGGCGGCTCAGGGACTGAACCCATTGACCGGAGCCGTTGCAACGCCAGTCCCTGCGTGCCAGGGCTGGTGGCGAGCGGGTTTCCCTGAGCCTGTGGTGCGCCACGACCATCAGAGTGCCCAAGTGATGGAGCGAGGCGCCGACTTGATCAACCCAGCCAACGCACCGTCCACATAGGGCGAACTTGCGCTCCTGGTCCAAGCACTCGTGCTCGCTCAGGCGATGAACCGGCTGATGACCGCGGACGCCGAAGTCTGAACGTTCCCGACTCCAGGGGGCCGCGGCGTCGACCAGGTGACTACGCGCTCACCCGACGGCCAGGAGCGGGCTGCTCCCAATCTGCTCCCAATGTAGGGGGCAAACGGCAAGAAGCCCGTTACCGGAGCATCCGGCGACGAGCCTCTGGCCTGCGTATATCGATGGTGGGCGATACTGGGATCGAACCAGCGACCTCTTCGGTGTGAACGAAGCGCTCTCCACAGCATTGCTGGTTCAGGCGGACGGGCGGCGGCAAGCCCCGCCCTAGGGTGCCACCGCCGGCGCCTATTTGCGCTCGTGGCTGCGGCAACGTTTCATCGACGATGAAGCCTCCGATGTCGGCGGTGGGACGGCCGATACTGTGCCACCGCCGACATCGCTATCTACTTATGATCTTGGGGATTGGGTTGGCGGCTGCTGAGCATGCGTACGGTGGTGCTCAACCTGATCGGCGCTTCGTCCGGGCCCCTGAGGAAGGGGTGGATGTAGACAGGGCGGCGCAGCGATCGGCCGGGGCCGTGGGCTTGGTTGCGCCAGTGTCCGGAGACCCAGAACCGGCTGGTCTGAGAGCGCTCTTGGCTGCCTGGCGTCGGTGCCCCGTCCGGCCCGGGGATGGTGCGGCGGCCGCGGATGCGCACGATGCGCAGCTCGGGTACGGGCCGGTTGGTGCGGGCATAGGTCTTGGCAATGGCTTTGTCGACTCCCGTCGTGGTGACTTCTGCGGTTTGCTGTGCGATCAGCAACCACGTCGCGACCAGCGCCGCCGCCGGATGGTCACCAGGTATCAGGTGCTGTTCGGGGAGGTGGGCTGCGCTCATCGGTGCGAGCCAGCCGACGTCTTCGCGTAGCCGCTGCAGCGGTTTGCCGTCGAGTCCCGCGCCGATGGTGCGGTAGAGGACTATTTTCCGGCCGTGGATGGTGTCGGTCCAGGAGGCGGCGGTGAGCTGCCGGTGTGTCACTGGCCGGGGCCAGATGAGCATTCCGTCGGCCGAGGGGATGAGGTCGCGGCTGATGCGTACGTCGGGCAGCTGTGCTGCGGCGTGCTCAGCCAGGTCGGTGAAGTCGTTGTCGATCCAGTACAGGTGTGATCGTTCGAGGCTGGTGACTATCTGCTGTCGTGCGTCGGTGATTCCGAGCGCGGCGGGCAGGTTGTCGGTGCCTCGGTAGAAGCGGGTGAGCCGGTCACGGACCTTGGGCAGTTCCGCGGCGGTGATGGTGGTTGCCGGCCAGGCGGTCGTCGTGATGAGCGTTCGGCCGGGGAGTCGGGCGTTGAGGAACGCCAGGTGCAGTTCCTCGATTCGTGCTCGTGCCTGTGGATGGTTGGCGAGGCCGAGTGCCCGTACCGCGCGGTCGATGACCTTGTCGTTGCGACCCTCGTCGATGTGGGTTTGGCAGGCCGCGCATGCTGCCCAGGAGTGGCCGAAGTCTTGGACCAGCCCTGCGGTGGGGCCGATGGCGATGGCGGTGACCTCGCCGCCGTGCAGTGTCCAGATCGGGTACGGGTCGCCGCAGAAGTCGCAGCTTCGGCGGACGGTGTCGAGCTTGCTGACCGGGACGGGCGCCGGTTCGTGTCCGTCGGTGGCGAGGTGGGTCGGGTGTACGTAGGTGGGGGGCACGCCGAGGGTGTTCAGCGGGAAGAGGCAGGTCTGGCAGGCCATCTCCTCGTGTGGGGCGGTCACGCCGTGGCCCCGTCGGTCGGCTGGCGGCGGTCGCGGAGGCGAGGTCCGCGACGGTGCTGTGCGGGCGGCATGGTCATGCCCGGCTGGTAGATGGCGTGGCGGTTCCGGCCCTTTCGCTTGGCGTGGTACATGGCGATGTCGGCGCACTGCAGGGCCACCTCAGTGAAGGTGTCGCTGGTGTCGACGAGCGCCAGGCCCACGCTGGCGGTGATGGTGACCGTGGCGGGGTTGCCGTCTGCGGGAAGCGCGATGGGCTGGGAGATGATCGTGGCGAAGGTGTCGGCGATGCGGTCCAGGTCGTCGGTGCGGGCCGGCAGTAGTGCGGCGTATTCGTCGCCGGCGAGCCGCGCGGCGGCGCCTCCGTGTAGAGCGGCGATGTCGGTGATGCGGTCGCCGACTTCGGTAAGGAGGTCGTCTCCCCGGCCGTGGCCATGGGTGTCGTTGACGCGTTTGAAGTCGTCGAGGTCGATCAGAGCGACGATGATGGGCTGCGCGGGAGCGGTTTCGGCGAGGGTCGCGTGCGCGGCCTGCAGGCCGGCGCGGTTGAGCATGCCGGTAAGCGGGTCGTGGAGCATCGACCAGGTGGCGTCGGCGAGTTGGGTGCGGAGGCCGTGAATCGTCGGCCAGGCGGTGAGCCTGCCCAGGGCGATCGCCACCAACGCGGTGGCGATCAGGTTCAGTGATAGGGACACTGGGTTCCTCCTTTGCGGGAGAACCCGGGACGCGAACGTTTCCAGGCGGCGCGTCCCGGGTCCGGATACGACGACGGCCCGCCTTTGGCGGGCCGGGTTACGGGTTCGTGCCGCTCGGGCTCACGGCATCGGTGAAGACGACGACCTCCCCGAGGAGGCGCCATCGGGGCGGTTCAGTCAGCAGTGCTCGCAGCGCCGTACCTGCGAGTTGGTTGCAGCGGTTGGTGCCCGATGCGACGTCCGCCAACCGGGAGTTGGTGTCAGCGGCGCACCGGGTGCGCGGCCTGGTCGGCGCGGAGCCTGGCCGGTAGGTCGGCCGCGATCTCGGCGTATGGCGCGACGGCCAGAAGCACCTCGGCCGGGTCGAGAATCGTCTCGATCCGGCCGAGGTGGATGGTGTCGGGCTGGTGGTGGGGTGCGGTGACCGGGTCCCAGGTGAAGTCGACGACGGTGGCGACGTACGTGCGGTGGGGGTTCCAGCCGACTTGGATGGTGTACCGCTCGAACCCGGGTTTGGGTGTGAGGGTGTACAGGCTCATGGGTTCCTTTCCTGGGGTTGCTGCCCCTGCCAGGCACGTCCTGCGCCCCCGGCAGGTCGTGCAGCAGCGGCCGCTGACCTGGATGGTTCTGGCCGGGCGGGTTGCGCCGTCGTGGCTCACTCCCCCGTCGTGGCCCACGCTGTAAGGCGCCGGCGGGGTCTGGTCCGCCGCAGCCGGGGAGGAAGCACGGCGTGCTGCTGCGCCCCTGGCAGGAGAGCGGGTGGGGGTGCCGACGGCAGGTGCGCCGATGCTCACGCCGGCAGGTGGCGGGCATGTTCCTCCGCCACTTCGATGATCTTGTCGCGTCGCGCGGCGGGCAGGTCGACGAGCAGGTCGACGTAGTGCTGTTCCTGCCCGGTGAGCGGCTCGGCGAGCGCCGCCTTGTAGGCCAAGCGCGCAGCCTCGTGTGCGGCCTCGATCGGCCCGCTGTGGTCGTAGGCGGAGGTGACCTGGCGAAGCTGTGCGGCTGCGGTGAGCGGGTCTCGGGACAGGGTGGTGTCGTAGAGGCGGAAGTTCACCGGGAGGTCGGCGGCGGTGATCGCGGTGATCAGGCACAGGTTGGCCTGGATGTCGTAGGCGAATGCCTCGGTGCGGGTGGGCGTTTCGCCGCGGGCGCGCAGGGCGGCGCGTTCGGCGTGCGAGCGCAGTCGGGCTTCTTCGGCGGTGCGGGCGAGAGACAGCAGGATGCTGCGGATGGGATCCACCGTGGTTACTCCTGTTCTGAGGCAGTGTTCGGGTTCGGGGTCGATGGGCTGGGGTGGGTGCTGGTGATCGTCTGCTCGATGGCGGAGGGCGGCAGACCGGCGTGCAGGGCCTGTAGGAGCAGGGCGGCGAGCTGGTAGTCGGGGTTGACCTGCAGGGCACGCTCGGCGGCCATGGCGGCCAGGACGCCGTCACCGCAGCGCCAGGCGGTGAGCGCGAGTACGGTCGCGGGCGCTGGCGCGAGCGGCTCGTCGGCGCGGCGGGTGATCTCGGCCCAGAAGGTGACGTGCTGGTCGTGCGGTTGGGTGAGGTTGGCGGCGAGGTCCCGCACGGGCCTGTGCGTCAGCAGCACGGTCAGCCAGGCCACCTCGTCGTCGGTGAGACGTGTGCCGCCGTCGTGTTGTCGCAGCGCGCCGCGGACCGCGTGGACGCCGGCCTCGTACACCGCGGCGCTGCCGGCGGTTTTCAAAGCGGCCATGCGGGCGGTCGCGTCGTTCGTGGCGTGTCGGATGCCGTCGCCGGGGCTGTCGACTGCGGTGAAGCGGCTGGCCACTGCCGCCCGATCAGGCCTTGCGACCAGCCCGGCGACGGTCGCTTGCACGGCGATGAGGGAGGTGGTGGGGTCGAAGGGGGTTCCGTCCGGTGGGCAGCAGGCGGGATCGTCGCAGGTGAGGCTGAAGATGTGGGTTTTGGTGACCCGTAGCAGTTCCCGCACGGCCAGGCCGGTGGAGGTGAACGCATCGCCGATGGCACGCAGTGCCGGGTCGACGTGTGCCTGGGCGCCGTAGCCGACGATCACGAGGTCGGTGATCGGCTGCTGCCGCTGCACGACCGGGACGAGGTGAGCGGTGAGCTCGCGCAGCGGGTGGGCGGGGGATCCGGGGGACGGCAGGTCGCCTCGGGCGGCGAACACGATCCGCCGGTCTCGGCAGGCGATCACGACGATGCTGCCCTCGCCGGGATGGAAGCCGATGAGGTACGGCACCGCGGTCGCCAGGTCGGCTGAGGATCGGACCGTCAGTTTGTTCTCGGAGAACGACACGATGATCTCCCAACAGAAAGTGGTTTCGGTAGAGGAGTGGGATGTCGGCCGGATGGCGTAGTCGTGGCTGGCGCCGCGCGCAGCGTCGATCCGCGAGCAGGCGCCAACTGAGGTCTGCCCGTGGGAAGCAGGGCTCGGATGGCACCTGCTCAGCCGCGGAGATATCCGGCGGACGGTTCAGTCGCTGTCGGGGTCCAGGTGCAGGTCGATGCCGAGGCTCTCGACGGTGGCGGTCACCGTGACCAGGTGGTGGTCGATGCCGGCCAGTGCCCGGGTCAGGTCCGCGCGGACGAGGGCTTCGGCTGCGGTGGAGGCGTCGGCGGGAGTGGCGTGTCCGCGTAGCCACATCTCGTACTCGTGCTGGAACGGGATCCGCCAGCCGTCCTGGTCGACGGTGGCGTACTCGGGGATGGTCCAGCCGTACGCGGTCCACGGCCGTGCCTGGTCCGGGCTGCTGGTGGTGACCGTGCGCATGGTGTGTCGTGCCGCGTCGCAGGCATCGCGGGCGGTGCCGTCGCCGACCGGCAGCGTGAGGTCGGCGACGACCGTGATGTGGTGTGCTCGAGGCAGGGGGTCGAGCCCGAGGTCGATGAGGAACTGGTCGACCCGCTGCGCGGCGTGCTGATAGATGCCGCCGAACTCGTCGTCGACCAGGGCGCGGATCGCGCGGGCGCGGATGCTGCGCCGCAGGCCGGTGAGGGCCTGTACGGCGGCGTCACGTGCCGCCGTCGCAGCGGTGAGGCGGTCGACGTTGGTCAGGTTTACCGCGCCGACCAGGGGTTGCGCATTGGTGTGGATGTCGTCCGGCGGGGCCTCGTCAGGGCTGTCGGCGGTCTGCCAGGTCAGCCTGGTCAGGGTGATGCCGGCGTCAGCCAGCGCATGTAGCTGGTGGTCCATCGTCGTGCGGAAGGTGTCAACCTTTTCGGGGCGGGTGGTTCAGGGGTTCGTTGACTGAGTCGGCTCGTCGTCGGGCTTGTTGATCCACGCGGGTTCGGGTA
>NZ_JBSFYP010000122.1:0-8338 GCF_053599835.1 Micromonospora sp. NPDC005163 | reverse complement strand
CCGTAGGTGAGCCGCTGCAACGACTGCTTGGCGAACACCCGCCGCTGGTACGCCAGCCCGGAGGCGACGTTCGCGGCGTCGTTGCACCGGTCCAGAGCGGCCCGCAGCGCGGCCTGCTGAGCGGCGTCCGGGAACAGCCGGACCTGCACGACAATCTTCACCGGGCGTCTTCGTCGTCCGCGTAGTCATCTTCGGCTGCCATCGACTTCGGCCAGCGGCACCACGCGGCCCGGTCAGCTTCGTCCTCGGAGCAGCGTGTCTCGATCATCAGGTGGGTCAGGGCGCCGTCGATGTACAGCACCGCCTGGTCGGCCGTGCCGAGGTCCGGCGCGTCGTACCCGAGACGTGCCAGTGCGACGTCCAGCTCCGCTGCCCGCGCCTCGCTGGCCTGCTGCACGCTGGCCGCGTGGCGGCGTCGCGCTTCGGTCAGCCAGTCCGGCCTGCTCTCACGCAGCGACCGCACGTCCCGTTGGGTCCAGGGGCGGTCGAGTTTCGGCAGGTCCGCGTAGTCGATGCCGAGGACCTTGGCCGCCCATCTCGGCTTCACGACCTTGTCCAGTTTCGCAGGCATGCCCACACCGTCTCATCTTATCTATGTCACCACGATGGACCCCGGACCCGCATAGTCGCAGAGGTAGAAGCGTTGTCCACAACCTGCACGTACATCTTGTCTTCGTCACCACGTATCGGCGGGACGCCCTCAACGACGCGATGCTCACCCACTGCGAACAGATCATGCGGCAGGTCTGCGCCGACCTGGGCGCCGAGCTGCGCGAGTTCAACGGCGAGGACGACCACGTCCACCTGCTCGTGCACCACCCGCCCAAGCTACCGATCTCCACGCTGGTCAACCGACTCAAGGGCGTCTCGGCGCACTACCTGCGCAAGGAGTTCACCGGCCGGATCAACCGGCACATCATGCACGGGCACCTGTGGTCCCCTTCGTACTTCGCCGCGTCCTGCGGCGACGCCCCACTGGAAGTGATCAAGGACTACATCAAAGGGCAGAGACATCCCGGTCCGTAACGCGATTCCTCCCGGCCCTCAAGGACCGGGATTCTCGCTACATCCGGTTGAAGCCGATGTTGGCGGTGGCGCCGGCACCGAGGTTGCCGTTCCACGACTCGTTGGTGGCGGTGACCTGGTTGCCGGTCTGGCTCCACCGCGCCGACCAGCCCTGGGTGACCCGCTGGTTTCCGGGGAAGGCGAACATCAGCGCCCAGCCGGTGAGCGGGTCGCCGAGGTTCTTGATCGTCATGTTGGCGCTGAGGCCGGTGCTCGGACCCGCGTCGACGCGATCTGGCCCCTGTCGCATTGAATCGACAGTCAACCATGGAAGCGTTCCCACAACAAGCGCGCA
Source organism: Micromonospora sp. NPDC005163 (assembly GCF_053599835.1). Lineage (NCBI taxonomy): Bacteria > Bacillati > Actinomycetota > Actinomycetes > Micromonosporales > Micromonosporaceae > Micromonospora > Micromonospora sp. NPDC005163. Next base: position 6,978 of record NZ_JBSFYP010000122.1, on the reverse strand, counting down.
GCGAGCCGAATAAGCCCCATGTTTCGATCTCGTTTTGGGTCTTTCACAAAGCCGTGACGGGCGTTACAGTCGCATCATCATCGATGGGAGCGCTTCCATCGATGATGGTTCCAAGTAGAAGATCACCGGGACCGTCTCTGACGAGCCCGGGGAACCAGCCCGAGGGCTGACGACGGGCCAGCCCGGACGCCGCCGTCAGCCATCATCCCGCCACAGGGAGGGAGGTGGAACCAGAGCCACTCGCGTGGCCCGGCTCCCGCGCGACACACACGGCAGGACCCACAATCCGCCCGTGTGTGTGCAGTTGCGGTGGGGACGGGGGTTGCCCTCCCCCGTCCCCACACTAAACCCCCGTACACGATGGGAAAAGAGGCCGACGGGACAGGCGCTCCGCGCCGCCCGGTCGGCCTCGTTCGCTGTCCGGGGCCCAGACCGCCGCAACCCGCCACCGCCGGCCGACACGACGGCCGGCTGACCGGGTCGGCCGCCCCTGCCCTATTGTGGGAGCGCTCCCGAAACTTCGGCGGTTGCCCCGTATCCACGAGGAGAATCCATGTCGATACCTACCGGGCCCGCCGGCCCGCTGCGCTTCCCCCGCGACTTCGGTTGGGGCGCGGCCACCTCCGCGTACCAGATCGAGGGCGCCGCCAAGGAGGACGGCCGCGGCGAGTCAGTCTGGGACACCTTCAGCCGCACCCCCGGGCGCACCCGCAACGGCGACACCGGCGACGTGGCCGCCGACCACTACCACCGCTACGCCGAGGACCTCGACCTGATGCGCGACCTCGGGCTGCGCAGCTACCGCTTCTCCATCTCCTGGCCCCGGATCCAGCCCGACGGCACCGGCGCGCCCAACCAGCGCGGGCTCGACTTCTACCGCCGTCTCCTGGACGGCCTGCACGAGCGCGGCATCGCCCCGATGGCCACCCTGTTCCACTGGGACCTGCCGCAGGCCCTGCAGGACGCCGACGGCTGGGAGTCCCGCGACACCGCCCACCGCTTCGCCGACTACGCCGACGCGGTGTTCCGCGCCCTCGGCGACCGCGTCCCGGTCTGGCTGACCGTCAACGAACCTAAGACCGTGGTGCAGAACGGCTACCTCGGTGGTCACCACGCCCCCGGCCGGCAGGACCCGGACGCGGCCTACCTCGTCGCCCACCACCTGCAACTCGCCCACGGGCTCGCCGTCCGGGCGCTGCGCGCCGCCGGCGGCACCGGCCGGATCGGCCCCGCGCTCAACCTGCACCCCTGCTACCCCGCCGACGATTCACCGCAGGCCGCCGCGGCCGCCCGGCTCTACGACGGCTACGAGAACCGCCTCTACCTCGACTCCCTGCTCAAGGGCAGCTACCCCTCGGATGTGCTCGCCGACCTGGGCCCGCAGAGCCGGATGGCACGCGGCATCCGCGACGGCGACCTGGCCGTGATCTCCTCGCCGGTCGACCTGCTCGCCGTGCAGTACTACACGCCCATCTACGTCACCGCCGACGGCGGCACCGTGCAACGGTGGCCGACCTCCGAAGCCGAGTGGCAGCAGATCTACCCCGACGGGATGTACGACATCCTGACCCGGGTCACCCGCGAGTACGGCCCGATCCCGCTCACCGTCACCGAGAACGGGCTGCCCACGCCGGACGCCATCGCCGCCGACGGCAGCGTCGACGACGCCAGCCGGATCAGCTTCCTGCGCGACCACCTGGCCGCCGCGCACCGGGCCATCGCCGCCGGGGTGCCGCTGGAGAGCTTCCACGTCTGGTCGCTGTTGGACAACTTCGAATGGGATGAGGGATACGACCAGCGGTGGGGACTGGTCTACGTGGACTACCCGACCCAGCGGCGGGTGCTCAAGAGCAGCGCCCACTGGTACCGCTCGGTCATCGCCGACGGCGGCTTCTGAGCGGGCCTCCGCCCGGGCCCCGGCGGCCGGCTCCGGTGAGCCGGTGACCGTCCGGGGCACGGCCGGGGCCGGTCAGCGGGGCAGCGCCTGCTGCAACTCCGCCCGCAACGCCGGGGTGAGCATCTCCCCCGCCTGCTTCGCCAGCCGGGCCATCTCGTAGCCCACCACGCCGATGTCCGCGTCCCCGGCGGCGAGGGTCGCCAGGATCGACCCGTCCCGGACCTGCATCACCAGGAAGTAGCCCCGGCCCATCTCGACCACCGTCTGCTTGACGACGTCACCGTCGAACATCTGGGCCGCGCCCGCGGTGATGCTCATCAGCCCGGAGGTCACCGCGGCGAGCTTGTCCGCGTGGTCGCGGGGCAGGTTGTCGGAGATCGCCACCAGCAGCCCGTCGGAGGAGACCACCACCGCGTGCGCCACGCCCGGCACCCGCTCCGCGAACGCGCTCACCAGCCAGCTCAGGTCCCGTGCCTCCTGGCTCAACGTCGTCACTGTCGTCGTCCCCCTTCATCGTGCCCCCCGGACGGCGGCACGGGTATCTCGGTGGTGTCCTCGGCCTTGGCACGCCGTACCCCGCTGTAGAGCCGGGAAAGCATGCCACCGACCGCTTCCGGGTCCAGGTCGTCACGCGCCGGCGCCGCCTCCGGCCGGGCCGGGCGCGTGACCGAGGAGAGCTGCGCCATCGGCACCCGCATCGGCAGGCCCTGTTCGTTCGTGCCGGCGGTCACCGGGGTTGCCGGCGGCACGACCGGCCCCGGCACCGCCGGCCCGGACGGGCCCTCCCGGGACCACCAGCCGCCGCCGTTACCCGACGAGGCCGGGGTGAGCACGTCCTCGGCGCGGACCGGCACCGGGCGGGCCTGACGCGGCACGGCGGCCCCGGGCCGGCGGCCCGCGATCGGCAGGTCCAGGGGCGCGACCGCCGGCCCGGACGCGGCCCGGGCACTCCCGGACATCCGCTGCGCGCCAACGCCCCGAGCGGCGCCGGCCGCCAGCATCCGGGCCGGGGCGGGCGGATCCAGCTCCACCGCGCCCGCCGGGGCCAGCAACGCGGCGGGCAGCGCGAGCCGGGCGACCAGGCCGTTGTGGCCGCCGTCCAACCGCACCCGCACACTGAGCCGAGCGGCCAGGTGGCTGACCACGAACAGGCCCATCCGCTCGACCGTCGCGACGTCCGCGGCCGGCGGGCTGGCCAGCACCTCGTTCGCCTCGGCCAGGGCGGCCGGGCTCATGCCCAGGCCTTGGTCCGTGATCTCGATCAGCGCGCCCGCGGCCTCGACCCGGGCGGTCACCGCCACGACGGTGTCCGGGCGGGAGAACGCGGTCGCGTTCTCCAGCAACTCGGCCAGCATGTGCACCAGCTCACCGACGGCATGCCCGACCAGGTACACGTCGCCCACCGACTCCAGGCGAACCCGCTGGTACTGCTCGATCTCAGCCGCGGCCGCCAGCAGCACCGGGCCGAGGCCGACCGGCCGGTTCCACCGGCGGGTGGACTCGGTGCCGGCGAGCACCAGCAGGCTCTCGTCGTTACGGCGCATCCGGGCAGCCAGGTGATCGAGCTTGAACAGGTTCTCCAACTGATCCGGGTCGCTCTCCTCGCGCTCCAGGTCGTCCAGCAGCTCCAGCTGGCGCTCCACGAGCACCTGGCTGCGCCGGGCCAGGTTGACGAACATCGCGTTGACGTTGCGCCGCATCGTCGCCTGCTCGACAGCGACGGTGACCGCGCTGCGGTGCACCGCCACGAACGCCTCCGCCAGCTCGCCGATCTCGTCGAGCGAGCGGACCACAGCCGGCGCGACCTCGATGCCCGGCACCCCGCCGGTGACGGTCCGCAGCCGGTCCAGCGCGTCCGGCAGCTCGACCTGCGCGATCCGCAGCGCCTGGCTGCGCAGCAACCGCATCGACCGGGCTACCGAGCGCCCGACGAGCAGCGAGATCAGCAGGGCGGCCAGCAGCACGGCGACGATCCCACCGGCCACCAGCAGGGTGGTCCTCAGCTGGCCGCTGCTGGCGCCGTCGGCCTGCCGGACAGCGTCGTCGAGCACCCCCGCCTCGACCTGGCGCAGCAGCTCCTGGCGCTGCTCACTGGCCCCCCACCACTGCTCCGAGGGCAGCACCTCGGGCGTCGCGTCACCGGCCGGCAGGCTGCGCTCCTCCAGTTGGGTGGCGACCAGGAACAACGGGTCCACCGAGGTCTCGTCGTACCGGCGGATCTGGTCGGTGGTGGCGGCCACCCGGAACGCGCCGAGCGCGGTCAGCTGCTGGGCGCGCAGGTCGGTCAGGAGCACCCGGTCCTCGGTGCCGTACCGACCGGCGCGGGCGGCGGCGTAGAGCTGGGCCCGGACCCGCGAGGAGAGCTCCTTGACCCGGGCGATCTGGACGTAGCGCAGCACCGCGTCGCTCAACGCCGGCCGCTCCTGCCCTGGCGTCGGCTCGGCGAGCAGGTCGAGCAGCGTGTCGACGGCGCGGTGGTAGTTGCTCAGGATGGTGTCGGTGCTGAGCACCGCGGGCGGGATCGCCGGCCGGATGTCGACCACCTGGTCGTACGCCTCCAGCACCTCCGAGAACGCGACCCGCCAGGACGCGTCCGCGTCGGCCAGTGGCTCAGCCGCCCGGCGCAGGTCCACGATGGCCCGATCGGTCGCCGCCTGCAACGGCTTCAGGGCGGTGGACGCGGCCTCCCGGTCACCACCCCTGCGCAGCTCGCCCAGCTCCCCCGCCGAGCGGTCCCGCTCCTGCTGGAGCTGGTGCACGACGGCGGTGATCTGCCGGCCGATGCCGACCTGCCGGGCGAAGTCGTTCAACGCCGTCGTCCGCCCCACCAGCGCGCTGGTCTGCACACCGGCGAGCACCAGGAACGCCACCGACGGCACCACCAGCACGGTGGCCAGCTTGGTGCTCATCCGCCAGTCCCGCAGCCGGAACGGCGAACGGCGCCGGTGCGGAACAACCCGGACGTCGAAGCGACGCCGGCGATGGTTCGACACCGCACCGTTCACCGGGTCGGGACCTACCGCCACCCTGCCTCCTCCGTCCTGCCGCGTCCACCGCGGTCCGGGGAGTCGCAGTCCATCCAACCAGGCTCGGGAGCGCTGTCAACGGCCCGGTCGGAGCAAAACTTGAGCAGTTGATACCGACGGGAACACCGGCCGTTTACGGCTGGGAGGAACGCCGGTATGCCCCTCACATTGGTCGCTGCTGTCATCCAGGTACTCCTTGGCGCATCCTCACAGGTGCCGGCCAAGGTACGACGGCGACCACGGGTGGTTGACCAACAGGTAACGACGAAGGGCATCGTTTCCTGTCGCAGGTAGCCGGGCCGACACGCCCCTAAAACTGTTGACCGATTTCTGGGCAGGGCGACAGTGGGCGGGTAGTGCACGAACGAATTGGATGTCATCGGTGCTGTCATTGGCTCCGCATCACGGCGGCGAAGTCTGCGCACCGTTACAGTGAGCGCGTGAAGCTGGTTGTGCCGGTGAAGCTCCTGCCGACACCCGAGCAGGCGGCGGCACTCGAATCGACCCTGCGCGCGTGCAATGCGGCGGCTTGCGACGTGGCGACGGCGGCGCGTCAGGTTGACTGCTATCGCAACTACGAACTGCGCAAACACACCTACCAGGGCATCAAGGCCGAATACCGGCTCGGCGCCCAGGCAGCGCAACACGTCATCAAGAAGGTCGCCGACGCTTACGCCACCTTGACGGCGAACATCCGGGCCGGCAACCTCGGCAAGGCCGGCTCGAGACGGCGCTGGCGGGCCGAGGTCAGCCCGATCGGGTTCCGATGGAACGCAGCCCAGCCCTACGACGCCCGGATGCTGTCCTGGCACCACGACACCCGCACCGCGTCCATTTGGACGACTGCGGGCCGGCTAAGGGACGTGGCGTACACCGGCTCCGCCGGTCAGATCAAGGCCGTCGCCACCAGCAAGATCGGCGAGTCCGACCTGGTCTACCGCGACGGCATGTGGTTCCTGCACGCCACCGTCGAGGTGGCCGAGGCGCCGATGTACGAGCCGGACGGCTTCCTCGGCGTGGACATGGGCATCGTCAACATCGTCTACGACTCTGACGGCAACCGCTATGCCGGAACGCGGCTCAATGGTTACCGCCGCAGGCAGGCCCGGCTGCGGGCCAGGTTGCAGGAGAAGGGCACCAAGTCGGCCAAGCGACTGCTGGCCCGGCGCAACAAGAAGGAAGCGCGGCACGCCGCAAACGTCAACCACCACATCGCCAAGACCATCGTGACCGAGGCTGCACGCACCGGCCGTGGCATCGCCGTCGAGGAACTGACGGCGATCCGCGATCGGGTCCGGCTGAGAAAGCCCCAACGGGTCACGCTCCACTCGTGGTCGTTCCGCCAGCTCGGCAGCTTCCTGGCCTACAAGGCCCGCCGAGCCGGTGTACCGCTGGTCGAAGTCGACCCGCGTTATACCTCCCAGACCTGCAACGGCTGCGGTCACCGCGACAGGCGGAACCGGCTGGACCAGGAAACCTTCCATTGTCGGTCTTGTGGGGTCGTTGCCCACGCAGATCACAATGCAGCCCTCAACATCGCCAAGCGCGGTGTCGAGAGCTGGGGCGCGGTCAACCGCCCGCACGCGGCACCACCTCGCAGCCAGCGAGAGGTTGATCCGCAAGCTCGCCCATTCATCGGCGGGTAGTTGACGAAGGATACTGCGGCAAGACCAGCTCGTCCGTCCGGCCGATGTCGGCGAGCTCGACCGCGTCACCGAAACGGCCCAGCGCCACCAACGCGCCGCCGGTGGCGCCGATCTCCGGGTTGCGTTGGTGCGACACCGGTCGCGGCGCGAGCGCGGAGGCGAACGCCTGCCGCCACCACACCGAGGCGGCCACCGCACCGCCGCCCAGCACCACCTCGACCGGTTTGTCGATCGTGGACTCCAGCACGGTCAGATCTTCGGCGACCAGCTCGCACAACCCCTGCATCAGCCCGGCCAGGATGTCCACCGCGGTGGTGCCGAAGCTGAGCCCGCGCACCTCGCCGGTGCCCGCCGGCGCCAACCCCGGCGCCCGGTCGCCGCCGAAGCGCGGGTCCGCCGGCCGCCCACC
>NZ_JBSFYP010000121.1:0-8635 GCF_053599835.1 Micromonospora sp. NPDC005163 | reverse complement strand
CGGGGTCGGTTGCCCGGTGGGCGGCATTGGCGGGGGGTGGGCCCCGCCGTGCCCGGCTCCGGGCGGTCAGGCTTGATCCCTGCGCCGGGCACGGCGGGCCCCACCCCGTCGGTGGTAGCCGTCCGTTCCGACCCGTGCGCGGAATCGGGCAGGCCCCGTCCCCGGCGGGATGGTCGGTTCGTTCCGGTCTCTGCGCCGGGTTGGGCAAGCCGTGATCCGGGCAGTCATCGCCGTCCCGATTCCTGCGGCGCTTGCGGCGAGTCCTATCCGTGGGCGATGGTCGTCGTTCCGCCTTGCACGTGCGGGGTTTGGCGCGCTTTCGATCCGGCGGCGATCGCCGTCCGCCCGATTCCTGTGCCACGTCCGGCGGCCCATCCCGGCGGGGTCGCCACTCGTGCTGATGCCTGGGCTGGCGGGGCCCAGTGGTGTTCGCCGGTTCGTTCGGTCCTGCCGTGGACGCGGCCCCGCCGCCCTCTCGGGGCGGTCGCTGTTGTGAGCGATATACCTGTGAGGCATAAATATGCCTCTGAGGTATACCGCTCGTTGACCACCTCGCCCCCGAGGTTCGCCTCATCCTCCGTTCGCGGTGGTCGACGACTCGATGTCAGCGATGTCGGCATGTCGGTGTGTCCCGGGTGGCCGGATGGCCCGGTATCGGTGATACCGAGTCGATCAACCCCAGCCGGCCGAGTTTGGCGCGCGAGGACGAGCCCATCCCCGCGTCGAATGTCCCGTATCGGGTGACCCTTGCCTGTGACCGGGTGCACCCGTGGGGTGGAATCGTGGCGGGCCGGGGGTCGTTACACACCCTGACGATCGCAGTACCACCGGCCCGGCACCCCGCCCCCGCAGGGTTGGGATGGCAGCCAGCGCCGGGTTGGAATGCCCGCGAGGCCGCGGTCGTTGCAGCCCCCTGACGATCGCAGCACCACGGCCCCGGCACCCCGCCCCCGCAGGGTTGGGATGGCGGCCGGGCCCGGGTTGGAATGCCCGCGGGTGGCCGGTCGTTGCAGACCCGCGAACGACCGCACCAGCACCCCGTTCACGCAGGGTGCCGATGGATGGGCCACCCCCTGGAATGGGTCGGGCCCGGGCGGTCGTTACACAGAGTCCCGGCGCCACGAGCCCCCGCCCGTAGGCCGCCGAACTCCAAGACTTTTCCCCTGTGTTGTTGAAAGCGCCGGACGAGGTGCTCGCACCCTTGCGCCGTTCCCCTCGGGCGTGTGGGTGTCTACCCCCTGAAGGAGCTGATCTCTCATGAACACGATCATTCGTAAGAGCATGCTGTCTGTTGCTGGTCTCGCGTTCGCCGGTGGCGTCTTCGCCGGTCCGATCGCCGCGCACGCCGCCTCCCCCGTCGAGGGCAAGCCGGTCGCGGTCGCGGTGCAGACGGTCAAGGTGCAGGGCGCGCAGTCGCACATCAACCTGAACGACGAGCAGACCGGCAACGTGAAGGCGATCATCGCCGCGACGAAGAAGGCCGGCCTGCCTGAGCGGGCCGCGGTCATCTCGATCGCCACGAGCCTGCAGGAGTCGAAGCTGGAGAACCTGGGTCACCTCGGCGACGCCAATGACCATGACTCGCTGGGTCTGTTCCAGCAGCGCCCGACCTCGGGTTGGGGTACGCCGGAGCAGATCACCAATCCCGAGTACTCCACCACCGCGTTCCTCAAGGGTTTGAAGCAGGTCGACGGGTGGCAGGACATGGCGTTGACCGACGCCGCGCAGACCGTGCAGGTCTCGGCCTACCCCGATGCCTACGCCCAGTGGGAGCAGCAGGCCACCGACCTGGTCGCCCAGCACTGGAACAGCTGACCCACCGCACCACCGCACGACATCGACCGCTGGCCGGCACCCCACCCGGGGTGCCGGCCAGCGGCATACCCACGACCGGCCGCTGGTGGCGTACCCCTCGGGTTGTCAGTCCCTGGTGTGGTTGCGCGTGCGCAGGATGTCGATCAGCGCGGCAATCAGCGCGAGCGCGATGATCCCGGTGGCCAGTGTGAGCGAGTATTCGAAGGCCTTGGTCCAGTTGCCGTGGTTGTCGGCCAGCGACGAGAAGAACATCGAGCCGACGGCGGCGATGCCGGCGGCGGCGCCGATCCGCTGACCGGTCTGGAGCATGCCGGCGCCGCTGCCCGCCTGGGGTACCGGTACCTGGGCGAGCGTCAGGGTCTGGTTGGGTGCGATCACCAGGCCGCTGCCGACGCCGGCGACGAGCAGCGGAGCGGCGGTGACCCAGGGCGCCGGGGCGTCCGGAGCGAGGCGCAGCGCGACCACCGTCGCGGCCAGCCCGATCACCACGCCGAGCAGGCCGATGGCGACGAGCGGTCGGCCGAAGCGGTTGACGATGCGTCCGCCCAGCGCGGACGCCGCGGCCGAACCGAGGGCGAACGGCGTGATGGCGAGGCCGGCGACGAGCGCGCTGTAGCCCAGGCCGTTCTGCAGGAAGAGGGTGAAGATGAAGAAGATCGCGGTGAAGCCACCGAAGTAGACCAGAGCGATGAGCGACCCCAGGGTGTACGACTGGAAGCTGAACAACCGCAGGTCGAACAACGGTTCGCGGTGCCGCGCGTACCACCGCTCCCAGAGCCCGAAGGCAACCAGCACCACCAGGCCGGCCGGGATGAGCGCCCACTTCCACGGGGTCCGCCACTGCTGCTCCTGCACCAGCGGCAGCAGGACCAGCACCACGCCCACGCCGAGCAGCAGGACGCCCACCGGGTCGAGTCGGCGCCGGTCCGGCTGGCCCTCGGGCCGGCCGGGCAGCAGGCGCCAGCCGAGGATCGCCGCGACGATGCCGACCGGCACGTTGACGAAGAAGACCCACCGCCACCCGTGTTCCTCGCCGCCGATCGCGATGAGCAGACCGCCGAGCAGCGGCCCGACCGCGGTGGAGATACCGATGGTGGCACCGAGCACCCCGAACGGGCGGGCCCGTTCGGGCCCCCGGAACAGTTGCTGGATCAGCCCGATCACCTGGGGGTTCACCACGCCTGCGGCGGCACCCTGAAGCAGACGGGCGATGACCAGCCATGCCGGGGAGGTGGCCAGACCGGCCAGGGCGCTGGTCACGGTGAACAGCACGATGCCGAAGACGAACGCGTTGCGCCGGCCACGGGCATCACCGAAGCGGCCGGCGGGCACCAGCACCAGGCCGAAGGTGAGCGCGTACCCGGAGAGGACCCACTGCAGGTCGCTCGGGGACGCGTGCAGCGCACGGTCGATGGACGGCACGGCAACGTTGACGATGCTCACGTCGAGCAGCGTCATGAACGCGGCGACCAGCCCGACGCCGACGGCCTGCCAGCGTCGTCGGTTCTCCGCCGGGTCGACCGGCTGCGGCGAGCGCGCCGCTGTCATCGTGCCCCCCGTTGACCGTCGATCATCACTTCTGACCGCTACCCCGGTCACCGGGGGGCGAATCGTCGAGGGCCGTACCGCGGGTCACGCCATCTGGCGCGCGCAGAACCGGGGCCCGAAGTCGAGGCCCGCCATCGGTGAGTCCTCGCGGTGCAGCAGGCCCTTCTCGGTGAGCAGGTGCAGCGGTGCGTCCAACTGCTCCTGGGCCAGCCCGGACTCTTCGGCGATCAGGTCCGGGTACGGTACCTGGCCGCGCGCTTCGAGCGTGGTGACCGCCTGGTACACCCGTTGCTCGACCTCAGACAGTTGCACCTGCTGCATGACATCCTCCTTGGCTCGTCCGCCCCTGCGCAGACGGTTGCGCTGCGCCGGTTACCCCCTGCGTGACCGAAGATGCCCACCCGATCGGGCGGTCGGCGCCGCCCGCGGGATGCGCCGCGGCCGGGCCGGATGGCGGACGTGCCCTAGGCTGCACCCGTGATCGTCTGGGATCTCGTCGTCATCGGCGCCGGCCCCGCCGGCCTCTCCGCAGCCCATGCCGCCGCCCGCGCCGGCGTCCGCACCCTGGTTGTCGAGCGGGCCGAGCACCCGCGTTACAAGACCTGCGGCGGTGGCCTGATCGGCACCTCACTGGCCGCCGTGCGGGACCGGATCGAGGTGCCCGCGCACGACCGGGTGACCCGGGTGACGTTCACCCGCGACGGCCGCCGTGAGTTCACCCGCCGGCACGGCAGTCCGGTGGTGACCATGGTGCGCCGCGAGGAGTTCGACGACCGGCTGCGCGCGGCCGCGGTCGCCGCCGGCGCGCAGATGCGGGAGCGGGTGGCGGTTCGCGCGATCGAACAGGACCCCGAGGTGGTACGCCTGCGACTGGCCGACGGCACGTCGATCACGGCCCACGCGGTGATCGGCGCGGACGGCTCCTCCGGGGTGACCGCCCGGCACGTGGGGGTCCGCTACCGGCAGGTGGACCTGGGGCTGGAGCTGGAGGTGCCGGTGCCGCCAGCGGAGCAGGATCGGTGGCGGGGGCGGCTGCTGCTGGACTGGGGCGCGATGCCGGGCTCGTACGCGTGGGTCTTTCCCAAGGGCGATCGACTGACCGTCGGTGTGATCGCGGGCCGGGGCGCGGGGGAGGGGACGCGGGACTACCTGCGGCGGTTCGTCGACCGGTTGGGGCTGAGCGGGCTGCCGGCGGAGCACGACTCAGGTCACCTGACCCGCTGCCGTACCGAGGATTCGCCGTTGCGGCACCGCCGGGTGCTGGTCGTGGGGGACGCGGCCGGGCTGCTGGAGCCGTGGAGCCGGGAGGGCATCAGCTTCGCGCTGCGCTCGGGCGAGCTGGCCGGGGCGGCGGTCGCCGACGGCGACCTGGCGGGGTACGAGCGGGCGGTGGCCGAGCGTCTGGTGCCGTCGATGCGGGCGGGGTACCGCCTGCTGGAGCTGTTCACCCGCCGCCCGGAGGCGTTCCACGCTCTGTTGGCGACCCCGCCGGGGTGGCGGATGTTCGTTCAGTTCTGTCAGGGCCGGGCGAGCTTCGATGAGATGCTGGCGCGCCGGTCGGTCCGGGCGGCGCTCGCGGTGCTGGATCGACTACCCGTCGCTCGCCGGCAACGCCCCGGTCACCCAGTATCCTAGGACGCCCTACGGGTGGTGACGGCCCGCACCCGAACGGCAGGGAAATCGCACCGACCGGACTGCTGGTGCGGGTCGCTCCGACCGCCACACAATGACGGGGGAGCAGGGGGTGCGCCGATGACCGAGCAGCCGTTCACCGATGATGAGTACGCGTTCCTGCGCCACGTCCGGTTCGGGGAGCTGCCGCCCGCCGTCCGCCCCGAGGAGCGGGTTGAGCTGACCGAGACCGATCCGGGACGTGACCGCCCGGAGAAGGCCGAGGACCCCATCCGCTGGAACGTGCAGGGCTGAGAACGCGGAACGGGCCGCAGGTCGCCACCCACGGCCCGTTCGCGGTACGTACCGGTTCGCCGACCGGCCCGCCTGGGTCAGAAGACCGGCACACCCTCGCGCACCAGCCGCCAGTTGGGCTGGAAGAAGTCGGCCGGGTCGATCGTCCCCCTGGCCTGCGCCCAGTCGATGAGCAGCTGACGGATCTCCTGCTGCGCGTTGTAGACCTGGGTCTTGACGATGCCGGGGAAGTTGCCGCCGCCGCTGCGCCGGTAGTTGTTCACCGCCACCACGAACTGCGCGTTGTCCGCCACCGGGGTGTCGGTGCCGGGCAGCACCAGCCGCGTGATCCGCTGCCCGACCGGCTTGGAGATGTCGATGTCGTAGTCCACGCCGGAGAAGACGTCGTAGTTGTAGTCCGGCACCGCCGGGTCGCTGATCTGCTCCGTGTCGACCGGGGCGCCCGGCGCGAGGGTGCGGAAGTACCGCGCCGAGTACTCCATGTAGGCACGCACCTCGGCGCCGCTGAGCACGACCGCCTCGAGGGTGTTGTCGTACACGTACAGCCCGGCAACGTCGCGAATCTTGACGTCGCCGGCGGGGAAGACCGCGGTCCGGCTGAAGGGCGCCGCGATCGACAGCACCGGCAGGTCCGCGTACGCGGTGCCGGTCAGCGCCGCGCCGACCACCTCGGTCTGCACGTGGTTGATGAAGTCCAGGATCGGGGTGTCCTTGTACCGCGACTCCGCGGCGGACAGCTCCACCGTGGACTGCGCGACGACCTGGTTGACGTACGCCACGGTCTTCTGGTGCTGCGCCCGTACGACGGCTAGCACCTTCGGGTCCTCCACCACCGTGTTGGTGTTCAGCATGGTGGCGGACTTCCCGGTGATGGTCCACCGGCCGCGCTCGCGAGCGAGGGTGAAGTCCATCCGGGTGAGCCGCTGGCCCCACTTCGACGGCTCGGAGAGCAGCACCTGGGCGCCGGTCCGCTCGTTGGTGACGAACCGCTCGACCACCTCGTTGTGGGCGTGGCCGAAGAGGATCGCGTCGATCCCCGGCACCTGCTGGGCGATCAGCGCGACCGGGTTCTCGTTCGGCAGCTCCGGGCCGTAGCTGGAGGTGCCGCTGTCACCGCCGTGCGCGGAGATCAGCACGAGGTCGGCGCCGCGGGCCCGCATGATCGGCACCCATTTCGCCGCGGTCGCGACCATGTCGTCGAAGCGCAGCTTGCCCTCGACGTTGCCCTTGTCCCAGATCGCCACACCGGGGTTGGTCAGGCCGAGGATGCCGACCCGCAGGGTCGGCGCGGCGAAACCGAGAGAGACCTTCTTGATGACGTACGGCAGGAAGGCCGGCTTGCCGGTCTTCGCGTTGACCGCGTTCGCGGCGAGCGCCGGGAAACCGAGCTGGCGGATCCACAGGTCCAGCAGCGGCAGCCCGTAGTTGAACTCGTGGTTGCCCAGCGTCACCGCGTCGTAGTCGATGACGTTCATCGCGCGGGCCATCGGGTGCTTCTCCCCGGTGGCGGTGATCGGCTCCTGCTTGGCGTAGTACGTGGCCAGAGGCGTGCCCTGGATGGTGTCGCCGGCGTCGAGCACCAGCGTCGCCTTGCCGCGCCGCTCGGCGCGGATCTGGTTGATCAGGGTAGCCAGCTTCGCGACGCCGATGTCGTTGTGCTTGCTGTCGTCGTACTCGGCGTCCCGGTAGTAGTCCCAGTTGTAGACGTTGCCGTGGGTGTCCGACGTGCCCAGGAGGGTGAGGTCCCAGGTGCGTGACCGGGCCGCGCCGGCCGCCTGCGCGGGGGCGGCGGCGATCAGCGGTGCGGTCGCCGCCGCGGCCGCGGCGGCGAGCACCTGGCGACGCGACGGGCCGGAGGGAGAGGTCATGAGGTGCCTTTCCATGGGGTGGACGCGCCTCGTGGGCGCCTCGCGCACCATAACCAGCAAGGGTCACTTTTGCCACGCCAGCCCCATCGTTCCCGCCGATTCCCCCGCAACGGTCGGTCGGTGCGGTCAGCGAACAGGGTCAGCGTGGCCAGGTTGCCAGGCGCTGCCGGACCCGGGCCACGTCCGCGGGGCCCAGGCCGTAGCGGCCGAAGCGCTGGTCGGGCAGCCGGTCCAGGTACCGTCCGGCGGCCCGCACGTCCGCCGGATCCAGTGCGGGGTCGACCTGCCGGGCCAGCTCCAGCAGTTCGGTCACGTCGTAGTGCTCCAGCGCCGCCGCCACGTCGATGAAGTCACGAACCTCCCGCCGGTTGACCAACGCCGCGACCTTGTTCGCGACCAGGTCGCGGACGTCCATCACCGGGCCGAGGTCCATCACCACCGGGCTCTGCTGCCGGTCGAGCCGGGCCAGGCTGAGCCGGATCTGCCGCCCGTCGCGGCTCACCACGAAGTCCTTCATGTCCCGCCCGTACCCGTCGAACAGGTCGGCGAGGTCGCTGTCCGGGTCGGCGTCGCTGACCGTGAACCCGGCCAATTCCAGCGCCACGCGTACCCCGGCGGAGGCCGCCGCCGCGGCGCCCTCCACGTCGGCGAAGAGGTCCACGTCCTCGGTGGGGCGGGCGACCAGCCCGTGCGCGGCCCAGGCCACCCCGCCGCCCAACACGAAGCGGTGCGGGCCGGCTGCGGCGAGCGCCACCCGCGCCACCTCGCGGTAGAACTCGTGCAGGTGTGGTGCGATCACGCCGCGCGCAGGCCCCTGTGCCGGCTCTCCCACGCCTGGCGTACGCCCCGGGGCAGGTTCAACAGCCGCCACACCCGGCGCAACGTCCGCCCGTTGATCAGGACGCGCAGATCTTCGGCGCGGGTGGTCTCCCGAAGCACGTTCTCGTACATCCAGAGCAACTGGTCGGGGTCGCCGAGGTCAAAGGTGCGCTCGGCGTTCCACATCAGCCGTACCGGTAGCTCCACCACGCCCCGGGTGGGACCGCCCAGCTCGACGAGCGTCCGCGCCACCACGGCAGGGCGACCCGGGCGGGCCAGGAAGGCCACGCCGGTCGTGGTGGGGGAGACGGCCTGCATGGTGTCAGGGTAACGCTCGCCGGTGCTGGTGTCGCTCACGGCGTTCTCTCCGCTGCTGTCGGCGTGGCTGTTTCGGGTGCGTTGGGTGTCCGGGCGGTTGGGTGTCCGGGCGGCTGGGTGTCCGGGCGGCTGGGTGTCCGGGCGGCTGGGTGTCCGGGCGTTGGCAATATCAGGCTTGGCGCGCGGCGGTTGCGCCGGTCGTGGCGGGGTCGCGCTGGTGTGCCGGGTTTGTGCGCGGTCGTGGCTGAGGTCTTGGTGCTGTGCCGGGTTGGTGCGGGGTGGGGCCCGCCGTGCCCGGCTCCGGGCGGTCAGGCTTGATCCCTGCGCCGGGCACGGCGGGC
>NZ_JBSFYP010000120.1:0-8937 GCF_053599835.1 Micromonospora sp. NPDC005163 | reverse complement strand
GTCATGTATAGATGATCACGGCTCGGACAGGCAGGGGCCGGCAGGGCATCAACAGCGTGTATCAGATCAAAGTCGCACGAGATGCCCTCTTAGAGCGACCGTCAATAGGGTTCATTTGAGGCGGCGGGTGGTGGGTCGGGTGTCCCAGCGGTAACGGGTTCGGGCTTCGCGGATCAGCGCACGGACGGTGACGAACGTGGCGGCGAGGTAGAGGAAGAATGCCACGATCTTGCCGTCGCGGTCGGTGCAGCGGCGGAGCTTGCCGAAGCTGTTCATCCAGGCATGGGTGCGTTCACAGACCCACCGCTTGCCGACCTGGATCGGTGCGGGGACGCCCTTGCTGGCGATCTCACCGTGTAGGCCGAGCCCGTCGAGCAGGGCGCGGGTCACGCCGGAGTCGTAGCCGGCGTCGAGGTGCACGATCACGTCTTCGGGCCAGTGCGGGCCGGCCTGGGTGGTGGCCGCTGCCAGGGTTGGGCCCAGCAGTGGTGAGTCGTGGCGGTTGGCGCCCGCGGAGACGATCCCGAGGGGAACACCGGCGCCGTTGGTGGCGATGGAGCGTTTCAGGCCGCCCTTTCGTCTGTCCACGGGGGACGGCCCGGCCTTGTCCCCGCCGCATGGGGCCTTGGTGATGCAGCCATCCGCCGCGATGTCGGCCAGTTGCAGGCCGACGATGCGGTCGTAGGCGGCCAATGCCACGGCGTGAACGGCCTCGGCGACACCGGTGGCGGCCCAGTCCTTGAGCCGGCGGCGAATCGTGGAGTCCGAGCAGGCCGCGGTGGCGACCCGTTCATAGCCCGACCCGTGCACCAGCGCGGCAACGAGGTGTTCGAAGACCACCCGGTCGGGGATCCGGCGTCGGTGGCAGCCGAGGGGGTGGCCGGGGTCGAACTCGCCGCGCTCGGGCAGCTGCGCGGCGAACTCGACCCAGACGGGCTCCAACAGCGATGATGGGATCGCGGGCACGGGCATCCTTGTCGATCACGGAGTTACAGAGCTGCTGAACGAGATCCTGGAGGGCTGGCAGCCCCAGACGGTGGACACCCTGGCGGACATCAGGATCGACGCGCTGGCCGACAGCGAGCTGGAACGGCTGTTCGTCGAGACGCTGAGGGCCAAGGCGGGCAAAGCCCAGGACGACCCAGTGGCCCGCGACCGGTTCTCGCTGGTCTCCCGGGCCGGCTCGCGGGGCGTGGAGTTCGAGCTGAAGCTCAAGCCCGCCGACGGGCCGGCTGTGCGGTGGCGCATGCGCGACCACGTCGCCCAGGGCGCCGCCGTGCGCAGCGAGCCGGACTATCTCCTCGAGTCCGACGACGGCACCAAGGTGGTCATCTTCCTCGACGGCTACGCCTTCCACGCCAGCCCGGACAACAACGAGATCGCCGCCGACGCGGCCAAACGGGGCGCGCTGCGCGACGACGGCACTTGGGTATGGCAGCTGACCTGGGGCGACGTGCGTGCCTGGGCCGCGTGTGTCGAGCAGAACATCAACGCCACCGCGCCGCAGGTGCCCCTGGTCAACGACCAGGCGCTCGCCAAGGCACGCGACCACTACTTCAGCACCACGCTGAAGGTCGACCCCGCTGCGGGCTCCTTCGACATTGCACTGGCCAACCCGGTGGAGGCGCTGCTGGCGTTCCTCGAACGGCCGGACCCGCAGGCGTGGGCGCGACGCGCCGTATCGGCACCTAGACGCCGTCGTGTGCCAGGCTCATGAGCGCACCCTAGCGGCTGATGCTGGCCCGAAGCACCGCTAGCCGTGTCAGATGTTGAAGCGGAACTGAGAGCGGCTGCCCCACCACCAGCGGGAACGGCCCGCGACGCCTGCTCACACGGCGTCTCCGGCTGTCATGGTTCCTGGCTGGTTGACGACGTTTCACGGCGTCTTGTGCCCCGGATGACTCTCCGACCCCATTCCGCCGTCGCCCGGCTCGGCGCTCGTCGTTGAGCTGCCAGCGCATGAGGTTGATGAATTCACATCCGCGACACCACCTACGCCGAAGACGCCAGCCGCCTACGCACCGGCAACGCGCCCCGCGTCATGGCCACCCTGCGCAACACCGCGGTAAGCCTGCTCCGCCTGGCCGGCACCACCACCATCGTGAAAGCCCTACGCCACAACAGCCGAAATCCCTACCGACCACTACAACTGCTCGGAATAACTTGAAACGGGCATAGAGCTACCTTGCCTGAGCCCTGGGGTCCTGGAGTATGTCCCCGGATGACTCAACCAGATCGCAGTTAGTCGACGGCCGAACGACCGTGGGGACTCGGCGGCCTGATCGAACATAGGCGGCAATCGCTAGATCCATTCGCAGGGACCTACCAACGAAACCCCTGGTCAAACCATGTTTATCGATCTGTTACCAAGGGCGGACTTCGCAGACGCTGCGATACCTATACGGTCCAACTTAGAACACCTGTAGATATGGAGGAATTCATGAGGAAAGTAACGGCGAAGCGACTCGCAGCGGCGGGTGGAGCACTCACACTCGCGTTTTCCGGCATCCTTCCTGTCGCGGCACCGGCATCTGCGGCGATCGAACCCATTCCGCGCGCAACGGCGAACGAGATGGGCGCCGAACCGATGGACGTCGGAACAATGGCCTCATGTTCGAACTGGACGCCACATCTGAGGCGAGTCATCGTCGGCAGCGCTAAGGTGCACACCAGCTATTCGGGGTCATCCCCTGTGATAGCTACGTGGAAGTCCCAGACGCTTTTCCGTGTCGACAAGCGTTGCGTGAACGATGCCGGAAACCTGTGGTGGCATTCGGATTGCTGCACTGGCGTTAAAGGCTGGATCTGGAACGACTATACAGAGTTCGCCCACTACAACTAACCGAGCCCGCCTACCACCGCTGCTCGCGTTTTTGGGTCTTTCCCCAATGTGACGTACAGCGTTTGCCTCTCGAAGAAGATTTCCGGGAAGTTGGCACCACCACGAACCCGCCCTCCGGCGTCAGCCGCCCTCTCGGCGGTGCCAGGAGACACGACGAACACCACCAGCGGACAGACGTCCACCGCTGGTGGTGCTTCGTCTCCCGTCCCTGCCACCCCGTGAGGAGAAAACCGTGTCCACCCCGCTCGCCCCATTCCGCCCCGGCCTCGCGGCCGGCCGTGACGCCCAAGCTCTGCGTCGCGCCGCCTTGCCGGAGCTCTCCGGCTGGCTGAAGCACACCGCCGCCGCCAGCGGCTGTGCCCGCCCAATCCGCCTCACCGGCACCATCACCGCCATCGACCGGGACACAGGCCGGGCCCTGAGCGAGCAGTACGACGGACTGCTAGCGGGAGACGCTCGGGTAGAACAGACGGTTCAGCGAGACTTAAATCTCGTTATCCAGTCTGCGTTGAGTTGATCGGCCTGTCGACGGTGCCCGACCACCAGTTGCCGATCCGGTGGAACATTCAGACCGACATAGTCGAGCACCTTTTGTGCGGTGCGGACCGGATCTGCCGCCAACTCCTCATACGTTACCTCGCAAGGGACGATGCTGTGCGAGGCGAACCAGACTGTCCAGTCCGCCTCGGACCTCTCGATCGTGGCGACAAGCCGACCAATCAGCTCTTCGTCGTAATGAGGATCCTGACCTCCGGGCGCGACGGCTTCGCCCGGATGCCAGAAATGGGTTTGCAGTGACTTTGCCCACGACACCGCCTGGGCCACGACGTCGCGTCGCCGCAGGTGAACGAATCTGAGTTGACCCAACTGGGAGCTCAATAGGTCTACATCCGTCACCGCTGGTATAGATGCGGCGGCGGCAAGGCCACTTATCAGTTCCGGCAGCGTCTCTGCCATGATCCTCCCGCCAAAGACACCGTTCGAAGTCTTGCCGGCGGTTAGTGCCGCTCGAACGAACGCTTCGTCGATCCGTCCATCGCGCGGTCGTGCTATACGCCAGTCGTCGGCGTACTCATTCAAACTCTTGCGATTGAAGTAGGAGGCTGGGTGGCCGGCAACCCCGGACGAGTCCAGCAGGCCGCACAGCAAAGTACTTCCCGAGCGGGGCGTCGCGCAGATCAGGTACGAGTCAAAACCTGGGCGTGTCACAGCGGAAGACGGTAACCGAGCGTCGACCTGGGACCAACCGAATTCCCGCACGTCGGTGGGGCAAGTGAAGACGGCTCTCCGGCGCCGCCTGACCGGCTCGATGGGATGGGGAAATCGAACAGCTGACAACGGTCGATTGGGCGTCAGTTACGCATGGCTGCGCCAGCTGGCCGGCGAGCTTCCCGGAGGTCGGCGTGGGCGACGGCCAACTGCTCACGGATCTCGGTGAGTTCGCGGGTGAGGCCGTCCTCACCGTTCGCACGTACGGCGACACGGCCGACAAGCCTAGAGGCCACGATTTAGTGCGCAACCTCCCGACCGGAACCCCAGGTCAACGCCCTACGACCCGCCGAAAACCGACCCAGTGATAAGAGTCAGGTTCTAAGGCCGGCCGCTGGCCCACATCCAGGTCCGCCGCTACCGCAAAGGGTTCGGGCGTGCCGACCTCGCCGGCGCCCGACCGCCCCGCCGTTCGTTCTTTGCTGACGCTGGCGTTCGCCGCCGCCGCGGCCGTCGGCGTGCTCGGCGGGATGATCGGCCTCGGCGGCGCCGAGTTCCGCCTGCTCCTGCTGATCATGCTGTTCGGGTTCGCCGCTCTGCAGGCCGTGATCCTCAACAAGGCCCTCAGCCTGGTCGTGGTCCTCACCGCCCTGCCCGCCCGGCTCGCCGCGGTGCCACTCTCCACGCTGCTGCCACACTGGAACGTGGTGGTCAACGTCCTGCTCGGCAGCCTCGCCGGCGCATGGGTCGGGTTCTCCTGGGCGACCCGGATGCGCTCGTCGACCCTCTACCGGGTCCTGGCGGGGCTGCTCGTGCTCATCGCCCTCGCCCTGGTCGGCAACCACATCGGCCACGCTGCGCCACACCCACCTGCCCTTGGCAGCCGTCCTGGTCGTCGGCTTGCTCGCCGGATTCTTCATCGGCATCGTCGCCGCGATCATGTGCGTGGCCGGCGGCGAACTGCTCATCCCCACGATCGTGCTGCTGTTCGGCACCGACGTCAAAATCGCCGGCAGCCTGTCGCTGGCCGTCTCGCTACCGACCGTGCTCGTCGCGATCGCCCGCTACAGCCGCGATGGCAGCTTCACCGTGCTCTGCCGCCATGGTCGCCTCACCGCCGTGCTCGCCGCCGGATCGGTCACCGGCACTATCCTCGGCGGGCTACTGCTCGGCGTGGTCCCTGAAGTGGTGCTGGTCCCGTTCCTGGCACTCCTATATGTCCAGCTCCTGAATTAGCCAGCAGGCCCGCTTCGGGACCGGAACTCAGGTCACGTCACGAACCCGTCGATCGCGGCCCAGCTGCGCGCACGCCGTTGACCACCAGTCGGGCTCTTGGGGGTGACGAGCCGAAACCCATCCGTAGTCACGCGGCCAAGATGCGCGTCACCCGCTAGTACGGGTCCGGCCGGCGGACCGGCCGGACCCGTGGACGGTCAGCCCAGCCGGTAGGCCCGAATGATCGTCTCCTTGACGGCGTTACCGTGCACATCCTCGGCGGACGCCCGCAGCGACACGAACCCCCCGGCAGAGTCGGGGTGCCGTACCGTGGCGAAGCCGTCCGCCACCGGCACCCGCTGCCAGGTCGCGCCGTCGTCGAAGGAGACCTCGACGGACAGTTCCCGGACGCGGGCAGTGGTCGCCGTTCCGTCGACCCGGACCGGAAGCGGGACGGTCTGGCCAGCCGGCAGCTGCCCGAGCCCGTCGAGCCGCGGGTCGAACCGGACGGCGAGCAACGGCAGAGTCATGCTCTCCGCGACGTACCGCGACTCGAACGTCCACTCCGCCGACACCTTGGTGGAGCGGATCGCGCCCGGCACGGTGGTCCGGGAGACCAGCCGGTACTGGCCCTTGTCCGGCCGCACCTGGAAGGCGGCGCTGTCCGGTCGGAGGCTGCCGGTGACGAGGCGGCCATCCCGGTACAGCACCGTCTCGCCGACGCCGCCGATCCACGTCGAACTCGCGTAGTGGCCGGACGCGCTGTCCGACACCAGCGGCACGGAGAAGTTGAGCAGGTTCCCGGAGCGGACGGACGCGCTGCCGACCACCGGGCCGAGGACCGAGGTGTACCAGTCCTCGTGCAGGGTCCCGCCGTTGGCAATCGTCCGGACGCTCTGGTTCTGCACTTGGAGGAACTTCGGCGCCGTCTGGTACAGCGTTGAGCTCCACCGCACCCCACCCGCGCTGTAGAAGTACGAGGTGAGCCGGCCGGGCAGCGTGATCTCGTCCTTGTTGATGGCCTCGGCTGGCGGGGCGGACGAGCCGGGCGCGACCGCGAAGTCGACCCGATCGCCGGTGCCCGCCGTACCGGTCGAGCCGAAGTCGGCGGTCACCGTGGCCAAGTCCGCGTCGGTGATCATCGGGTGCGACCTGACCGGGCCGGACTGGTTGGCCACGGACACGTTGCAGACCCGCCGGGAACCGGGGCCGCAGGTGGTGCTGCCTGGTACGTCGCGCAGGTACTGCACCGACGTGTACGTCAGTCCGGGCACCTCGGCCGGTACGACGTACGCCTCCGGGGCGCTCGCCGCGAACGCGGTCCCGGTGCCGGCGATGCCGAGCGCGGAGCCGGTGTACGTGCCGGTCTCGACGCCGTTGAGGGTGACCCGGACCCGCTCACCGGCCCGGGCGTCGAGCACCACCTCGCGCGCGGTGCCCAGGCTGACCTCTGTGGCCGCCAGGGTGAACGACGGGTACCACGGCTCGCGGTCCGGGGACTGGGTCGGGATCCAGGAATACACCCCGTACCGGCCGGCCGGCAGCTCACCACTGAGCGGGCGGCCGAACGTCATCCCGGAGTACGTGACTCCGGTGTCGAGGTTGGTCAAGAACACCGAGAAGCCGTACGTCCGGCCGTTCGTCACCCCGTCCCGGTCGATGGTGCTGACCGTGATCGGCTGGGTGACCGGGTTCGCGTAAGCCGACACCGCCGTCTGCACCACGGTGTCGTCGCCGGTGGCGGTGACCCGGGCCCCGTACCGGCCGGCCGCCTGGGCGGTGACTGTGACCTGCGCGGTGCCTCCCGCCGGCACAGTGACGTGCTTCGCGCTCAGCGTGAACGTGTCCCGGGGTGCCGCCCGACCGGCCAGGTCGGTCGCGGCGAGGTCGAGCTTCAGCTTGACCTCGTCCCGCCCGTCGTTGCGGTACGTGATGGTGCCGCTCGCCGGCGCGTCGCCGGTGAACGGGCCGAGCGTCAGGGTCGGCTGGACCGCGTATACCTGCTGGCGGGTCGCCCGGTTGAGGTCGAGCCGCCCGCTGCCCTGCCCGTACACCGTGGCGCCGGCCTGCGGTTCCGCGGCGCCCACCAGCGTCGACTTGAGCCGGTCGGCAGTCCAGTCGGGATGCGCGGCGGCGAGGATGGCGGCGGCGCCGGTCACGTGCGGGGCGGCCATCGAAGTGCCGCTGGCCTGGATGTACTGGTCGTCGATCGGGTAGCCGATGGTCGTCCCCGCAGCCCGGCCGGCGACGATCGCGTACCCGGGGGCGGTGATCTCAGGCTTCACCGCGTGGTCGCCGACCCGGGGGCCGCGGCTGGAGAACGCGGCGAGCTGCTCGTCGTCGGTGACCGCGCCGACGGTGAGCGCGGCGTCGGCCGCCCCGGGCGCGGTGACGCTCTCGTCGCGGCCGTTGTTACCCGCCGAGATGACGAAGAGCGTGCCGTGCTTCGCGGTCAGCGTGTTGACCGCCCGCGACATCTCGTCGGTGCCGTCGGTGGCCCCACCGCCGAGGCTCAGGTTCACCACCTTCGGCAACCACCAGCGAAAAGCAGGTTCTGCCGTTGTTGTCGATCGACTACGACATCGACCTAGACCTGTACAACCGGGCCGACGACAAGTGCCGGTTCACCTTCGGGCTGAAGATCCGGCACCAGGAGGGGAGCACCCCTGCCCCGATCACCGGCGTGAAGGCGTGGGCATCCTATGACGACGGCATCTCCTGGCAGGCGATCGAGATCGGGCCGAACCGGGCGGGCGGCTACCGGGCCACCGTCCAGCACTCGGCGGTCCCCGCGACCAACGGGTACGTCTCGCTCCGGGTCCAGGCGACCGACGCGAACGGCAACCAGCTCGACCAGACCGTCAGGCGGGCGTACGGGCTGAAGTAGGCACCACCGCGGGGGCGGCGTGCACCGCGCCGCCCCCGCTCCACCCGGTTCGTCCCAGCCCGCACGCCCGCCCCCGGCGTGGGCCTGTCTCCGGCAGGGTCTTTGCGTAGTCGATTGAGGTGTGTCTGACCTGGGCGTACGCGGTGTCACGGCCTGATTGGAGGGTGACGCGGGACGGGTGCGGCCCCGTCGGTGATCATGGAGTTGCTGAGACAACATGACACCGACAAGGGACCACACCCGCGCATGTCATCATCGCTGATCGACGTGATCCGTCAGCACGCCCCCGCCTCGACCGACACCACGGCGGCCGGCCGTGAGTCCGATGGCCTGCTGGCGGCCCTGGCACGAGTTCCTGACCCGCGTGATCCGCGAGGGATCCGGTATCCCTTGGCGAGCGTGCTCGCGGTCGCGGTGTGCGCGGTGATGGCCGGAGCCAGTACGTTCGCCGCGATCGTCGACTGGGTCGACGATCTCGATGCGCCGGCGTGGGGCCGGCTCGGGTTCACCGGTCGGGTGCCGGTCTTGACCACGGTATGGCGGTTGCTGGTCCGCGTCGACGCCGAGACGTTGACGGCGGTGCTGGCCGACTGGCTGTGCTCCCGGCTGTCGGCGCCGCCGCCGGCGCGACGGGTCATCGCTATTGACGGCAAGGTGGTGCCCGGCGCTGTCCTGCCCGACGGGCGGGTTCACTTGCTGTCGGCCTACGACACCTCGACCGGTGTGGTCCTGGCGCAGGTCCAGGTCGCGGCGAAGTCGAACGAGATTCCGGCGTTCGCTCCGC
>NZ_JBSFYP010000119.1:0-9726 GCF_053599835.1 Micromonospora sp. NPDC005163 | reverse complement strand
GACGCCGCAACAGGCCCGCAACGAGTTTCTGAACTACCAGCTCGCAGCATGAATTAGTTGCTGATCAGCTGTCCGGAAAACGCGAGGCACATCAGGTCGCATCCGCGCGGACTCTGCTCGGTGGGTTAAAGGACGGCCCCGGCGGGAGCCACGCATCCCGGGCACGACCCAGGATGAAAGTCATCCACGCCCAGCACCGTTGGCGTCACCAGGGGCGCGTCGGGCATCCGGCGGATCATCCGGATCAACGTCATCCGGGACACCGCGACCGCCAACCGGTGCGCCAGTCGTGAGCCCGGTCTACCGCCCAATGCCAGTGCGACGGCCTCCAGGTCGCTGGCCGCCAAGACGGTGTGACGGCCGTACCGCCGGGTCAGACCTGGTACCTGCTCGACGAAGGTCCGCCGGCCGCAACCGGCGGGGCCGACCCTCGATCCGGCGAGGATGCGGCGGATGGTGCCGGCGCCGACCCGGTGGCCGAGGCCGACGAGTTCGCCTTGGATGCGCCGGTGCCCCCAGCCGGGGTTCTCCCGGGCCAGGCGCAGCACCAGGTCACGGATCTCGTCGCTGATCCGTGGCCGTCCCTGCTGGTTCGGATAGGTCCAGCGTCGGCGGACCAGTCGGCGATGCCAGGCCAACAGAGTCGCCGGGGTGACGATCCGGTGCTTCCACGGTTCTCGTGGCAGGGCCCGGACCAGCGCGGACAACACCGCGCGTTCCGGCCACGACAGCCGCGGCCGGCCGATCTGGCGTCGCAGTACAGCAACCTCGTGGCGCAGCACCAGCAGTTCCGCGACCATCGCGGCCTCGCTCCGCGTGGCCTGCGGCAGCCAGCCGAACACGCGCACCGCGCTCAAGTACAGCAACCGAACCAACACGCTCCCCATCCTGTGCAGGGACGCGGAACAGCAGCTCACAGCAGGTGCGATGAGTTTTGGCACGGTACAGGTGCTCGGCTTGCCACCGGGCGGCCTGCCCTGCTGCCTGGGCGGCCGAGTCGACCGGTGGTGGCAGGTGGGTGAGCAGGCCGACGTGCCTACCCGACAGACTCTCCGCGGACCAGGCGACGCGTATCCCAGCGGACGTCGCCTCTCGCATGAAGCGAAGGAACGCCGGTCGACTACCGCGTTACGTCGTCGGATGAGTTCTGCAGCGATTCGAGCTCGTCCAGCGTCGGCAGGCCTTGCCAGTCACCATCAGTGGCGACGGACCACGCGCCCATCAGGGCGGCCCAGCGAAGGGATTGGCTGCTGCCGTGGCCACGGATCAATGCCGCGAGGAAACCCCCGGCGAAGGCGTCGCCCGCGCCGACCGAGTCGACGGCCATCACTGGCACGGCCTCGACGACGTGCACCTGCCCCTGGACGTAGGCCACGGCACCGAGTTCGCCCCGCTTCACCACCGCGCTGCCGCCGCCCAGCGACGCGAGCTCACGGGCCAGCGACGTCGCATCCGGTGCATCGCAGGCGACCCGTGCCTCCCCCTCCGTGGCGAAGACAATGTCGGCTTTTGAGGCCAAAAAGCGGAATTCGTCGCGTGCTTCCCGCTCGCTCCACAGCGCCCTGCGGAAGTTGAGGTCCACCGATACCAGCGTGTCGGATGTACGGCAGATCTCGATGCTCTTGTGGACCGCGTCCAGGGCGGTCGCGCTAAGTGCGGGGGTGATCGCACTGGTGTGGAAAACCCTCGCGTTCCGAAGCAGGTCCGCGTTGACGTCATCGGGCCCTAGAGCGGACCCGGCGCTACCCGAGCGGTAGTAGGTCACGTGGGTTGACTGGCTAGTCCTGGGTGACTTGAGCATGATGGCGGTCGGCTTGGACGGGTCCACCGAAGCGAACGCGCGTACTCCCTCGGCGCGGAGCTCGCGAACCACCATGCGACCGAGCTCGTCGTCGCCGACGCGGCCTGCCCAGGCTGTCGCGACACCTAGACGTGTGGCGGCGATCGCGACGTTCGACTCCGACCCTCCGACGCTCAGCTCCAACGACCGGGCGTGCCGCAGCGGGGTCGTGTGGCGGTGGGTGAGCAGGGCCATCGTCTCGCCCATGGTGACCAGCTCCGGATAGCCCATGAGCGAGTCACTCATCGGTCGCCTGCTTCCAGCGCCGAAGTCGGTTCAGAAACCCTGTGACGCGCGCATGGAACGCCTCGTCGGGCCCGTCCGCCAGCGCATTTCGGGTGAGCGGTGAGCCGATGCCGACCGCCACCGCGCCTGCATCCAGGTAGTCGCCGATCTGGGCGTCGGTCACTCCGCCGGTCGGGATCAACTGGACGTCGGGCAGTGGGTCTCGTAGCGCACGTAGGTAGGCGGGCCCCCCGAGCTGCGCTGCGGGGAAGACTTTTACCGCGGGAGCGCCGGCACTCCATGCGGCCACGACCTCCGTTGGTGTCGCGGCGCCGGGAATGTGCGGCGTACCCAGCTCATGCGCCCGGGCGAGGAGCTCGAGGTTGAGGCAGGGCGAGAGGGTGTAGGTGGCGCCCATGGCGGTGGCCGCCTCCAGGTCGGCGACGGTCAGGACACTGCCGGCGCCGATTTCGGCTGAGTCGCCGAGCGTGGCTCGCAACTCCTGGATCGAAGCGAGTGCATCGGGGGTGGTCAGAGTAACCTCGATGCAGGTGACTCCCGCGTCGCGCAGCGCGACGGCGACCTCGGCGAGGTGGGTGCTGACGGGGGCGCGCAGCACGGCGATGATCCGTGTCGCGGGGATCGCGCGTGGCAGCACTTGTCGTGCGCCGAGCGTGGTGACCATTAGCGGGCGATGCTCCTTGCGGCTTGGAGAGTCAGAAGTAGGTGGTGACCGAGCCGGTGACGACATACTCGTCGTCGACCAACGGAATATGGCGCCACTTGTCGAATGCGGTGCACGGGTGCGAGATGCCGCATCCGATCCAGTCACCGGGGCTCAGCGGATCATCGTCTGGGATTGAGAGGTAAGCGTGCTGGTCGTTCAGCGCCGTCACAATGAAGCCCTCGGCAGGACGTTGACCCTGCCCGTCCCGATTGCGGACGTGAAGCACCACCGGCAGACCCTGGTCGAAGGGGACGTCCCGGCGGCCGAAGTCGGCGAAGGCGAGCCCACCCTCGGGACGGGAGAGGACCCGGCCCCAGATCTCCAGGGCGGGCTTGAGCGAATGTGCCGAGCCAGGTTGGGCGAAGGCGGCGATGCGGTCGTACAGGCCGTCGTCATGGGAGACGTAGCTCCCTGAGCGAATCAAAATGACGGGCTCGGAACGTGGCAGCACGGCCTTCTTCAGCTCGTCGACGACGATATCGAAGTAGGCTCCTCCTCCGACGCTGAGGATGACCGTGGGACCGTCGAACAGCTGCTGCTCATCCAGCGCTGCCGCGATGTCCGCAACGTGCCGGCAGTACGACGCGATCACCTGTACCGAGTCGCCCTCGCGGCTCGACACGAGCGCACCCTCGTAGCCGGCGACGCCGCGAACGTTCAGATACGGCGACTCCGAGGCTGCCCGGGCAACCTGCATCGCCTCGGCGAGCGTCCGTACGCCGGTGCGGCCCCCGGTGGTCGAGATCTCGACAAGGACGTCGAGAGTCAGGTCGAGGTCGAGCCCCGCGAGCACCTCCTCCATGATCCTGATGCCCTGGACCGAATCGACGTAGCACAGAAACTCGTGTTCGCCGGCGTCGGCCAGGTGCTGCGCGATCCACGCGATGCCGGCCCGGTCCACCAGCTCGTT
This sequence comes from Micromonospora sp. NPDC005163, assembly GCF_053599835.1. Classification (NCBI taxonomy): domain Bacteria; kingdom Bacillati; phylum Actinomycetota; class Actinomycetes; order Micromonosporales; family Micromonosporaceae; genus Micromonospora; species Micromonospora sp. NPDC005163. The sequence continues at coordinate 6,024 of NZ_JBSFYP010000119.1, read as the reverse complement.
GGCCAACAGGACCCGGGGGACACCGAACTCCCAGAAGGCCCTGACCTGGGCGGGGGTTGCCGCGGTGATGGCCCACGCCCCGGCCTCCAACTGGGCGTGGGTCAGCTCCGGGGACATGGTCGTCTTGCCGTGCGGGGCCAGCAGTACCTGTTCGGTCTCGCAGTACGCCCGGAGCTCGGCGATATTGTGTGCGACCGCCGAGTCCTTGAGCACCATGACGGGGGAGAAGACCGTCCCGTCGGTCAGCACCTGGGTCCCCACCGGGATGGGCTCGTGACCGCTACCCGGTGCGGACTTGAAGTACGGGTCATGCCCCGCTGCGGTACTCATCAGTGTCCCGGCTTCACGCTGACGATCAGCTCGACCTCGACCGGGGCGCCGTACGGCAGCTCGGCCAGACCCAGCGCCGAACGAGCGTGTTTGCCGCGTTCGCCGAAGACCTGCTCGAGCAGGACGGACGCACCGTTGATGACCGTGGGATGGTCTTCGAACCCCTCGGCGGAGGCAACGAACCCGGTCAGCTTCACGACGCTCTCGACAGCGTCGAGCGCGCCGAGTTCCTGCTGCAGGGCCGCCAGGCAGTTCAGGATGGACAGGCGAGCAGCCTCCTGCCCCTGCTCCACGTTCAGTTCCCGTCCCAGCTTGCCCTTCAGCAGCAACGTGCCGTCACGCGTCGGCGTCTGCCCGGACGAGAACACCAGGTCACCGACCCGCCGCGCCGGAACGTAGTTCGCCACCGGAACAGGGACCGGCGGGAGTTCCAGTCCGAGCGCTGCAAGGTTGTCGGCAGTAGACATTTCAGTTACCTCTTCAGATCGGGTGACCCGCTTCGGGCCACTCATGCTTCGAGTACTCGGGCCAGGAACTGCTGGGTGCGAGGGTGCTGGGGGTCCTTCAGGACCTGTTCCGGCGAGCCTTGCTCGGCGATGACGCCGTCGTCCATGAACACGACACGGTCCGCGGTCCGATGTGCGAAGCCCATCTCGTGCGTGACGACGACCATGGTCATCCCGTCGGCGGCGAGGCTGCGCATCACCGACGTGACCTCGCCGACCAGCTCGGGGTCCAGTGCCGACGTCGCCTCGTCGAAGAACATGATGCGGGGGTTGACCGCCAACGCTCGGGCGATGGCCACGCGCTGCTGCTGACCCCCGGAAAGCTGAGACGGGTAGTTCGCACAGCGATCCTGCATGCCGACCCGTTCGAGACACCGCAGTCCGACCTCGCGCGCTTCGGCCTTGCTCATCTTGAGCGACTTTCGAAGGGCCAGGGTCACGTTTCCGAGCGCGTTGAGGTGGGGGAAGAGGTTGAACTGCTGAAAGACCATTCCCACGTGGCCGCGGATCTCTGGGGCGCGTTTGGGGTCGTGCATGGGCACGTCTCCGACGACGACTTCGCCGGAGTCGGCCGTCTCCAGCCCGCTCATGATGCGCAGCACGGTGCTCTTGCCCGAACCGGATGCACCGATCAGGACGACCACTTCTCCGCTTGCGACGTCGAGGTCGATGTTCTTGAGCACCTGGACCGAGCCGAACGCCTTGGTGACGGCGCGGAGCTGGATGCTGCTGGCGATGGACTGTTCTTTCGCGGTTGTGGCGGTCATGCGGGCACGATCTTTCTCTCGTTTCTGCGCACCCACAGGGACAGCGGGTAGCAAATTACGAAGTAGAGGGCGGCGATGGTGAGGTAGACAGGGACGGGCTCGACGGTACGGTCGACAATGGCCTGGCCGGCCTTCATGAGTTCCACCATGCCGATGACGAACGCGATGGAGGTGTCCTTGATGAGCGAGATGTACTGCCCGATGAGCGGCGGAAACACGATCCGGCGCGTCTGAGGCAGGACCACGTACCTGAACGTCTGCATGGGCGACAGCCCCAGAGTCTGGGCTGCCTCCCGCTGTCCGGTCGGGACGGCCTCGATTCCGGACCGGAAGATCTCCGCCACGTACGCACCGTGGTAGATGCTCAGGCCGACGGCCGACGCGACGAAGAGTTCCACGCTGTACCCCAAGTAGAGTGCAGCGCCGAAGTACACGAACAGCAGGGTGATCGGCAGCGGAGACCCCCGGAAGATCTCCACGTACGCCCTCGCGAGCTGGGACACTACCGGAACCCGCGAGGTCCGCAGTGCGCCCACCACGAGGCCGATCGCCGTGCTTCCGGCAATGGACACCGCCGAGAGCTCCAGCGTCACCAGGAACGCCTTGAGGAGCTGAGGCAGGTTGTCCCAGATGAGTTCCAGGTTCATGCTGCCACCTCCGCCGTGGTCGTGATCGTCCGGGCACGACGAACCGGCCACAGGCCGGGCCGGACCTGTTCGAGCGGTGGCTTGAACAGGACCCGGCCCAGCAGACCGGAGGCGAACGACAAGGCGTTGCTGAGCACGAGGTAGAGCACCAGCGCAATCGCGAACACCTGCACGAACAGGAGCGTGCGCGCGTTGATGACGGTTGCCACTCCGGTAAGTTCGGGCACCGCGATCGCGGTGAGCAGCGACGTACCCAGCAGCACCTGGATCAAATTGTTTACCGTCGCCGGGTAAACGTTCCGCAACGCCTGGGGCGCGATCACGGAGATGAACGCCTGACGCGAAGACAGGCCGAGGACCTGAGCCGCTTCTCGTTGCGCGCGCGCCACCGATGAGATGCCTGCACGAAACACCTCACACAGGTATCCGCCGACGTTCAGGCCGATGGCCACGGTGCCCGCGGTGACCGCGTCCATTCGCAGGCCGAAGGACGGTAGAGCGAAGAAGACGACGAAGATCTGAAGAAGCACGGGCGTGTTACGGACGATCTCGACGTACGCTCCTGCGCCCAGACGCAGGACAGCATTCTTCGAGTTCCGCGCCAGTGCAGCGCCCAACCCGCAGACCAGCGCCAGCGCGAACGCGAGGAGGGTGATCCACAGCGTCAATCCCATTGCTCGTAGGAAGTCCGGCAGGTACTCCAGTACCGAACGCCACTGATAGAGCACCGAATTCTCCTCTCCTATGACTAGCGTCTGCCCGGGTTGCGGCTCAGTACTGGGGGGTCAGCGGGTACCTCGGGTCGATTCCGAACCACTTGTTGTAGAGGCGCTTGTTCTCGCCCGAGGCGTTCAGGCGGAAGAGGAACTGGTTCAGGTAGTTGAGCCACACCTGGTCACCCTGCTTGACGCCGAACGCGTTGTATTCCAGCGGCACGAGGGCGTCCTTGGTGACCTCCAGAGTCGGGTTCAGCTTTGCCTGGTAGGCCAGGAAGTTCGAGTCCTCGATCATGGTGTCGGCCTGGCGCTGCTTGACCGCCAGGATGGCCGCCTGCGACGTGTCGTACTCGTTGGTCTTCACGTTGATGCCGAGGTCCTTCAGCACATCAGCGTTGGTCGAACCCTTAACGGTGGCGACGGTCTTGCCAGGAAGGTCCTGGGCGGAGGAGATGCCGCTGTTCTTGTGGACGAGCAGCGCCTGGCTGGCGACGACGTACGGGTCGGTGAAGTCGATCTCCCGAGCACGCTCGCCGTTCCGCGTGAAGTTGCAGAAGACCACGTCGACCTTGCTGGTCTTGAGGTTGGGAATGCGGTTGGCCGATGTCGTGTCGACCACCTCGAGCTTCACGCCGAGATCCTCGGCGAGCTTCTTCGCGATGTCCACGTCGTAGCCGTCGGGCTCACCCTTCTCGTTCTTGAAGCCGAATGGGGCGAAGGAGAGACAGTCGGCGACCCGGACAGTGCCGTTCTGCAGGACCGACTTCAACGAGGAGTTGGCTGCGGATCCGGACGAACCATCATTGTTTTCTCCTGCTGGACTAGGGGTGCAGCCGGCCAGTGCGGCTGTCGCCAGAAGGCCTGCGACCGCTGAGGCAATGTACTTCTTGCCCAGTCTCATGATGGATCCTTTGCTAGATGGGGGATGGGTTCGGAATGGTCACTAGAGCTGCTCAGGTGGGCCCCGAGCTGCTCCGAAATCTGACTCGCTCCGGAGACGATCAAGGCAGCGAGCTCGTCGAGGTTCGCTCCCACACGCTCTGCCGGCCCGGAGACACTCACCGCCGCCACGACCGCACCGTTGTGGTCGAACACAGGCGCGGCGATACAGCGGATTCCGTCTTCGTTTTCGATGTCGTCGAGACTGAAGCCTCGTGCACGTACGAGGCGCAGGTCCTCCGCGAGCTGCTCTGCGGTGACCAGCGTGTGCCTGGTGTGCGCCGGCAGGCCTGCTGCCACGACGCGCTCGAACTCCTCGACGGGGAGATGGGCCAGAATCGCCTTGCCCGATGCAGTGCAGTGGACAGCGGCCCGGTCGCCCACCCGTGAGGCCATCTGGATGGGCGAGGATCCGGCGATCTTGTCGACGTAGACGACCTGCGCCTCGTTGTAGACCATGAGGTGGACGGTCTCCCCGGACGCTGCGGCAAGGCGCGCAAGAACCGGCTGGGCGACCGTTCGCAGGTCGAGCTTGTTCAGGTAGGCGCTGCCCAACGTCACCGCGCCCACACCGATCGCGTAGCTGCCGTCGCCCCTCTGCTGCACCAGGCTCGCTTCGAGCAGAGGTGCCATCAGCCGCAGGATCGTGCTCTTGGAAGCGCCCACACGCAACGCCAGCTCAGTCAACGTCCATCCGGCCCGTCCGTCCTGTGCGGCCAGGGCGTCGAGGATCGCGAGAGCTCGCCGAAGCGAGGACGAGTTGTTGCGAGGCGTCGAGGTCATCTCATTCGATTCTGCATTGCAAAACGATGTTCTGGTATGCAGCGACGCTACGAGCCCCGGAGTATCTATGTCAAGGGTCAGGCGATACGGCGCCGTTGCGTTATCGGATCGGCGGACGTGTTGAACCCGTGCCGGGGTGTGCCGTGCCATAACTCGTCGCACGGGTTGTGAGCTGAGGTTTCGCCCATCGGACGCATGCTTGGATGATGCTGTTCCGGCTGCTGTATCTGATTATGGTTCAGGTTTTTGGCTGGCTTGCGCGGCTGTCGCGCAGCGACGCAGCCAAGACCGCGGAGCTGCTGGTCCTGCGGCAGGAGGTCGCGGTCCTGCGCCGGCAGGTCGGCCGGCCTCGACCGTCCTGGCCGGACCGGGCGGTGCTGTCCGCGCTGGCGCGGCTCCTCCCCGGCAGGCTACGCCAGCATCGCCTCGTTACGCCGGCCACGCTGCTGGCGTGGCACCGCCGTCTGGTCCAACGCCGGTGGACCTACCCGAACCGGCCAGGTCGGCCGCCGATCAGTGCCGAGGTCCGGGATCTGGTCCTGCGGCTGGCTCGGGAGAACCCGAGCTGGGGACACCGCCGCATCCAAGGCGAGCTCGTCGGCCTCGGGTATCGGGTCGGTGCCGGCACGATCCGCCGGATCCTGGCCCGCACCCGGACAGGACCGGCGCCGCGCGGTGTGGACACCAGCTGGCGACGTTTCCTCCGAACCCAGGCGCACGGGCTGCTGGCCACCGACTTCTTCCACTTGGACACGATCGCGCTGCGGCGGATCTATGTGCTGGTCGTGATGGAGGTGGTCACCCGCAGGGTCCACATCCTCGGGGTCACCGCCAACCCGACGGGCGAATGGACCACGCAACAGGCCCGGAACCTGATCGTCGACCTCGGTGAGCGGGCAAACTTGTTCCGGTTCCTGATCCGAGACCGCGACTGCAAGTTCACCGGCTCGTTCGACGCCGTGCTTTCCGCCGAGGGCATCGACGTAGTTTGGATCCCGCCGCGGACACCTCGGGCGAACTGCTATGCCGAGCGGTTCATCGGCACCGTCCGCCGCGAGTGCACCGACCACATCTTGACCTACAACGAACAGCACGCCCGCACTATCCTCGACGGCTATGCCCGACCCTTCAACGGCCACCGTCCACATCAGAGCCTTGACCAACACGCACCCCGCCACGACCCGAAGGTTGTGATCCCGCTCGACCGACCGGTACGCAAACGCCGAGTCCTTCATGGCCTGTGTCAAGCCCCGGGTTTGATGGAGACGGGATTATCTGGTTTCCAGGGGTGCGGTGACCGGGTGGGTCATCGCGTGTAGCGCTTCGTGTTCGGCGG
>NZ_JBSFYP010000118.1:0-10119 GCF_053599835.1 Micromonospora sp. NPDC005163 | reverse complement strand
GGCCGCGTTGGACCCGGCCGGCGCGGACAGCGCCGAGCCCGCCGCGCCCGCGCGGCGTACCCGGACGACCCGTCGTCGGGCGGCACCACTCAACCAACCGGAGCAGGCCGAGGCCCCGGTCGAGGCGCCCACCGGTGGGGCCGGCGCTGGCGAGTCGCCACAGGCGGAGGTCTTCGCCCCGATCTCCGGCGACCTGGACACCCCACCGAAGACCCCCCGGCGCCGCCGCAAGGCCGCCCCGGTGGAGAAGGCCGCCGAGGAGCCGCTGGTCGCGGCCTCCGCCGAGGAGGCCACGCCCGAGGTGGTCCCCCCGGTCAAGGTGACCCGCACCCGGCGGAAGAAGGCCACGCCGGCCGCTGTCGAGGAGCCTCCCGCCGCCGAAGAGCCCGCCGCTGTCGAGGAGCCGGTCGCCGAGACGCCGGCGGAGTCCGACCTGCGCGAGGCCGAAGCCGAGCTGAACGAGGCGGAGATCGCCGCCGAACCGGCCCGGACCAGCGGCGCGCAGGAGGGCTCCGGCGAGGTGCCGCCGGGCGCGGCCGTGGCCGGTCTGGCCAACGAGCCGATCGAGCCGGCCGAGATCATCGAGCCGGAGCAGCCGCGGACCCGCCGCCGGCGGGCGGCGCTCTCCGCGCCCACCGTGCTGTTCATGGCGCCGCAGCCGGACGCCGTGCCGGTGACCCGGCCGGCGGAGCCCGCTCCGTTCGCCGAGGAGCCGGCCGCGGAGGAGGCCGCCGAGCCGTCCCGCCGGCGGCGGCGCGGTCGCCGCGACGCCGAGCCGGTGGAACCGGTCGAGGCAATTGAGGCCGAGGAGGAGCCGACCGAGGAGGCCGACGAGGCCGCCGAGGTGGATGAGGACGACGAGGACAGCGCCGCCGCGCGCCGCCGCCGCCGGCGTGGTCGCCGTGGCCGTGGCCGGGGCAAGGGCGGTGCCGACGACGCCGAGGACGAGGAGTCCGACGAGGCCGCGCAGGCCGAGGAGGAGGAGACCGCCGAGGCCGAGGCCGAGGGCGACGAGGACGAGGAGTCCGAGGGCGGGGACGGGCTGACCCGGCGCCGCCGGCGTCGCCGCCGCCGCGGTGCCGGTGACACCGAGGGTGCCGCCGACGACGGCGTGCCGACCGTGGTCAAGATCCGCGAGCCGCGCCGGACCGTCGACGAGGTGCAGGGCGTGTCGGGCTCGACCCGGCTGGAGGCCAAGCGCCAGCGCCGCCGGGACGGCCGGGAGCAGCGGCGTACCCGGCCGCCGATCCTCAGCGAGTCGGAGTTCCTGGCCCGCCGGGAGGCGGTCGACCGGGTGATGGCCGTGCGTCAGCGCGGTGACCGGACCCAGATCGCCGTCCTGGAGGACGGCGTGCTGGTCGAGCACTACGTCACCCGCAACTCCTCCGGCACCATGGCCGGCAACGTGTACCTGGGCAAGGTGCAGAACGTGCTGCCCAGCATGGAGGCGGCGTTCGTGGACGTCGGCCGGGGCCGCAACGCGGTGCTGTACGCCGGCGAGGTCAACTGGGACACCTCCGGCCTGGAGGGGCGTGCCCGCTCGATCGAGCAGGCGCTGCGTTCCGGCGACTCGGTGCTGGTCCAGGTCACCAAGGACCCGATCGGGCACAAGGGCGCCCGGCTGACCAGCCACATCGCGCTCTCCGGCCGGCACCTGGTCTACGTGCCCAACGGCAACGCCTCCGGGATCAGCCGGAAGCTCCCGGACACCGAGCGCAAGCGGCTCCGCGACGTGCTCAAGAAGCTCGTCCCGGACGGCGCGGGCGTGATCGTCCGGACGGCCGCCGAGGGCGCCAGCGAGGACGAGCTGGCCCGCGACGTCAAGCGCCTCCAGGCCCAGTGGGAGGACATCCAGGCCAAGGCCGCCGAGGGCGGCGCGCCGGTGCTGCTCTACGAGGAGCCCGACCTGGTCATCCGGGTGGTCCGGGACCTCTTCAACGAGGACTTCCGCGAGCTGGTGATCGAGGGCGAGCAGTCGTACGACATTGTCGAGTCGTACCTGTCGCATGTCTCCCCGGACCTGGTCGACCGGGTGCGCCGGCACGTCGGCACGAGTGACGTGTTCTCCGAGTACCGGATCGACGAGCAGATCATCAAGGGCCTGGACCGCAAGGTCTTCCTGCCCTCCGGCGGCTCGCTGGTGATCGACCGTACCGAGGCCATGACGGTCGTCGACGTCAACACCGGCAAGTACACCGGCTCCGGGGGCAACCTGGAGGAGACGGTCACCCGTAACAACCTGGAAGCGGCGGAGGAGATCGTCCGCCAGCTCCGGCTGCGCGACATCGGCGGCATCGTGGTGATCGACTTCATCGACATGGTGCTGGAGTCGAACCGTGAGCTGGTGCTGCGCCGGCTCACCGAGTGCCTGGGCCGGGACCGCACCAAGCACCAGGTCACCGAGATCACCTCGCTCGGCCTGGTGCAGATGACCCGCAAGCGGATCGGCGCGGGCCTGCTGGAGGCGTTCAGCGAGACCTGCGAGTGCTGCAAGGGCCGAGGCGTCATCATCCACACCGAGCCGGTGCCGGAGAAGCCACGCGCCAACGGGGCGGGGGAGAAGGTCAAGGCGGTCGCCTCGTCGGTCGCCGCCGCCCCGCCCGCCGAGCAGGGCAGCGCGTCGTCCCGCCGTCGGGCGCGCAAGAGCGCCTCGGCCGAGAAGGCGGTGGCCGAGGTCGTCGAGAGCGACACCGGCACCGAGCCGGACGCCGACTACGTGGACACCATGGGCTACGACCTGTCCCGCTACGAGGCGGACACCGCAGCCGCGCCGGCGGTCTCCGACAGCCAGCGGGGCGAGTCCGCCCGGCTGGCCGCCGCGGACGACCCGGACGCGCTCGCCGACGGCGACGCCGACGAGGAGAGCACCGAGGGTGGCGCGGGCCGGCGTCGCTCCCGCCGGGGTGGCGCCCGCCGACGGACCCGCCCCTGAGCAGCTGACCGGCCGGTCTGACCGGCCCGGTGTTTGATGAGGTCCCTTCCCCGGCAAAGTGACGGGGGAGGGACCTCGCCGTCCCGCCACCCCGGTCCGCGATCGGCCACCCCCGGTCAGGAGAAGAAGATGCGTCGTCTGCTCGCCGTCACTGTGCTGGTCGCCGCGCTCTCCGCCGGGGCGGGTTGCTCCACCGACCGGCCCGGCGAAGGCCCGACCGGCACGGCCACCGGGGGTTCCGGCCCGACGGCGGGGCCCGGGGGCGGGTCGGCCGGTACACCAGCGGGGTCGACCGGCACGCCGGTGGGTGGCAGCGCCGCGCAGGTCTGCGCCGTCGCGCAGCAGGCCGGCGTCACCGCGCTCGAGACGTACGTGGCGGAGGTGGGCCAGATGCTCGCCGCGGTGGGCGCCGGGGACACCACCGCCGCCGAGGCGGCCCGCGAGCGGGCCGAGGCCGCGTTGGCCGGCTGGCGGACCGCGCTGCGGGAACAGTCGGCCCGGGCCACCGACCCGCAGCTCAAGACGCTGCTCACCGACATCGGCACCGAGGTCGCCGCGCTCGGCGCGGACGTCGATTCGATCGACGAGACCGAGCTGGATCGGCTCCAGCAGCGCCTCGACCAGCTCTGCCCGCGCTGACCAGGGCGGGCCGGTTTGGGGTCCGGGCCTGCGATGGCGTACTCTTGCCTGCGGCGCACTTTTGGTGTGCCGAGTTCCCGTGTGCCCGCGCCGCCGTGCACTGCTACCCGGCGAGCCGCCGCGGGGACGACCGCCAGCAGCCTCAACGACAGGGAGTCCGCCTCCGATGTACGCGATCGTCAAGACCGGCGGCAAGCAGTACAAGGTCGCCGAGGGCGACGTGATCGAGGTCGAGAAGCTCACCGGTGCTCCCGGTGACGCGGTGAAGCTCACCGCAGTGCTCCTCGTCGACGGTGACGACCTGGTGACCGACGCGGCGAAGCTTGCCGAGGTCGCGGTGTCCGGCGAGATTGCCGCGCACACCAAGGGCCCGAAGATCAAGATCCACAAGTTCAAGAACAAGACTGGCTACCACAAGCGCCAGGGTCACCGCCAGCCGCTGACCCAGGTCAAGGTGACCGGCATCTCCAGCGGGAAGTAGGTCGTCCTCCAATGGCTCACAAAAAGGGTGCGTCCAGCTCGCGTAACGGTCGTGATTCCGCGGCCCAGCGACTCGGCGTGAAGCGCTTCGGTGGTCAGGTTGTCAGCGCCGGTGAGATCCTCATCCGGCAGCGCGGCACCAAGTTCCACCCCGGCGACCTGGTCGGCCGTGGCGGCGACGACACGCTGTTCGCGCTGTCCGCCGGTGCGGTCCTGTTCGGCACCAAGCGCGGTCGCAAGACCGTCAGCATCGTTCCGCAGCAGTAGCTCTCAAGCTTTGCGGGCCGCGGACCTCCGGGTCCCGGCCCGCTTCGCTTTTTTCGCAGTGCGGGGTCGAACCTCGCTGGAAGGATTGACGCCGTGGCGACGTTCGTTGACCGGGTCGTGCTGCATTTGCAGGCCGGCGATGGCGGGCACGGTTGTGCCTCGATCCACCGCGAGAAGTTCAAGCCCTTCGGCGGGCCGGACGGCGGCAACGGCGGGCACGGCGGCAGCGTGTCCCTGGTGGTCGACCCGCAGGTGACCACGCTGCTCGACTTCCACTTCCGCCCGCACGTCAAGGCCGACAGCGGCAAGGGTGGCGCGGGGTCGAACCGGGACGGGGCCAACGGCCACGAACTGGTGCTCAAGGTGCCCAACGGCACCGTGGTGCAGACCCTCGACGGCACCGTGCTGGCCGACATGGTCGGCGCCGGCACCACCTTCGAGGTGGCCCGCGGCGGGCGTGGCGGGCGAGGTAACGCCTCGCTGGCCAACGCCAAGCGCAAGGCTCCCGGCTTCGCCGAGCTGGGTGAGCCCGGCGACCACCTCGACGTGGTGCTGGAGCTCAAGAGCGTCGCCGATGTGGGCCTGGTGGGCTTCCCGTCGGCCGGCAAGTCGTCGCTGATCTCGGTGATCTCCGCCGCGAAGCCGAAGATCGCCGACTACCCGTTCACCACCCTGGTGCCCAACCTCGGCGTGGTCCGGGTGGACAACCACACCTTCACCGTCGCCGACGTGCCGGGCCTGATCCCCGGCGCGGCCACCGGCAAGGGGCTGGGCCTGGAGTTCCTGCGGCACATCGAGCGCTGCGCAGTGCTGGTGCACGTCATCGACTCGGCGACGCTGGAGCCGGGCCGCGACCCGGTCGCCGACATCGAGACCATCGAGGCCGAGCTGAACGAGTACGGCGGGCTGGCCGACCGGCCGCGACTGGTGGCCGTGAACAAGGTCGACGTGCCGGACGGCCGCGACCTCGCCGAGATCGTGCGCCCCGACCTGGAGGAGCGCGGTTACCGGGTGTTCGAGGTCTCCGCGGCCACCCGGGAGGGGCTCAAGGAGCTCACCTACGCGATGGCCGAGCTGGTCGACGCGCAGCGCAAGGCCGCGCCGCCGGCCGAGCCGACCCGGATCGTGATCCGGCCGACGGCCGTGGACGACGAGGGCTTCACCATCACGGCCGAGACCGACGGCTCGTTCACGGTCCGGGGCGTCCGACCGGAGCGGTGGGTCAAGCAGACCAACTTCGACAACGACGAGGCGATCGGCTACCTGGCCGACCGGCTGGCCCGGCTCGGGGTCGAGGACAAGCTGGCCAAGGCCGGCGCGCAGCCCGGCGACCTGGTCCGGATCGGTGAGCGCGAGTTCGACTGGCAGCCGACGCTCTACGCCGGCGTGGAGTTCACGCCCGGCAACCGGGGCACCGACGTCCGGCTGGAGGCGAGGTCGAACCGGGCTCGTGCGGCCGAGCGGCTCGCCGCCCGCAAGGCCCGCCGGGTGCGTTCCGGGGACGAGGTGGGCGCCGACGCGTCCGACGACATCGTCGACATCGACGACGAGGACGACGCCGAATAGCCCGTTGCGCTCCGTGATCGGGTTGATTGCCGGAAACCTCCGCGAAATCCACCCCGCCTAGCGTGGGGTGATGCTGATCGAAGCTCGGCCCGCCATCGATCCGGAGATCGCCGCACTGGTCACCGCGCAGCAGCGTGAGGTGCGCGAGGCCGACGGCGGGTTGGACGGGCAGGTCACCGTCACCCACGACGACATCCGCTACCTCGCCGTGGTGGTGAACGGCCGGGCGGTCGCCTGCGGCGGGCTCCAGTCGATCGACGCCGCCACCGGCGAGGTCAAGCGGATGTACGTCCGTCCGGCGTCCCGAGGTCGGGGCATCGCCCGCCAGCTGCTGGCCGCGCTGGAGGAGCTGGCATTCCGCCAGGGGCACTCGGTGGTCTGCCTGGAGACCGGCACCTACCTGCCGGCCGCGATCGGGCTCTACACCTCGTGCGGCTACGACCGGATCCCGGCGTACGGCGAGTACGTGCACAACCCGTACAGCGTCTGTTTCGCCAAGCGGCTGCCGGTCGCGGCCTGACGGCCCCGTGCCGCGGTGCCGGCGCTCAGGCGCCGGTGCTGGCGTGCGCGACGGTGACCGGCTTCGACTCCGGCGAAGCGTGCTGGCGCAGGACGATGCTCAGCACGATCAGGGCGCCGACCGCGAGGAACTCGCTCTGCCAGTTCTGCATGGACTGGAACCAGAAGTCGCTGGTGCCGAGGAAGTCCCACACCCCGATCGGCGGTGCGCCACTCTGCAACGCCTGCTCCTGGTTGTACGCGGCGGTGCCACCGAGCAGGTGGCCGACGAATGAGCCAGCGAAGATCAGCAGCAGCGCGATGGAGAGGCTGTTGCGGTAGACGACCAGCGGCAGGCCGCCGACGCGTACCGGCCAGGGCGACTGCGGGGTGGCCCGGCGCTCGTCGTCCTCCGGCCGGTCGGTCTGGTCCACCGGCTTCGACTCGGCCGAACCCCGCTGCACCAGGTGCGCGGTGAGCAGCACGTACCCGCCCATCTGGAGGAACTCCGACTCCCAGTTCTCGAAGACCGCCTCCGCGAAGTGCCCACTGGTCAGGTAGGCCGGCCAGCTCAGCGGCGCCGCGCCGAACTCGGTCAGCTCCTCGTTGTGGGTCTGCCAGCCGAAGACGCTCTGCAGCACCAGGAAGACCAGGAACGCGCCGAGCATGGCGACGGTCAGGGCGTTGTCGCGCAGCCAACGGGGCATGTCACACCTCTTTCGCGAATCACCCCCGGGATACCCCTGCCGGGATGACCGCCAAACCGCTCAAGCGCCAGTTCAGGGCCGGTCGATCGGCGTGTCGAGACGTCCGCCGGTGCCAACCTGGTTGGAGAGCAGCAACCCGAGCGTGAGCATGCCGAAGCCGAGCGCGAGGTGCAGCCAGTTGTCGGCGGCGTTGACCGGCAGGATGTTCACCCCGCCGTCCTCGTCGATCGCCTCGACCGCCAGGCCGTACAGCCAGAGGGCGAGGTAGATCGCACCGCCTCCGGCCAGGAAGAGCCGGGCGCCGCCGATGCTGCGGGCCAGCGCCAGGCCGACCAGCCCGAACAGCAGGTGTACGGCGTTGTGCAGGATCGAGATCTGGAACAGCCCGAGCAGCCGGGCGTCCGAGTGGTGGCTGGCGAACCGCAGCTCGCCGTAGTCGGTGGTGATGCCGGGGATGAAGCCGAGGATGCCGATCAGCAGGAAGACGCCGGCCACGATCAGTGCCGCCGTCTGCACCCGAGGCCGGGGGCCGGTTGGTCGGCCCCCTCGCGCGTCTCGTGCCATCGCTGCCCCCTCCGTGGATCTGCCGGCCCCGCGAACCTCACTGTCCGCAGCGGCGACGTGACGCAGCCCGACGATCCTCCATTTTGAAGTCGATCCCACCGGCCGCGCAGAGAAATGCACGAAGAGGCATGGAAGCCGGAACGCAGGGTAGGTGAATCGTCAGCGGCCGCGGCAGCGCGGTCGCATCCCCCCAGCACAACCGCGACGACTTTCCGAGCGGAAGGGAAATCATGACTTACGATCTGTCACCCACGTCTTCCACGTACGGGCAGGAGTCGACCAACGGCGGAGGCGTCCGCGACCAGGCCCGCCAGGTTGGATCCGAAGCCGCGCACGCCGGTGGCGCGGTCGCGCAGACCGCGAAGGAGCAGGGCACCGAGGTCGGCCGTGAGGCGGCCCGGCAGGCCCGCAACCTCTACGGCGAGGCGCGCAACCAGCTCGCCAGCCAGACCGGCGAGCAGCAGCGCCGCGCGGCCGGTGGGCTGCGTTCGTTCGCCGACGAGATGTGCTCGATGGCCGAGCAGGGTGGCCAGGCCGGCCCGGTGAGCGAGCTGGCCCGCCAGGCCGCCGACCGGGTGCACGGCGTGGCCGGCTGGCTCGAGGAGCGCGAGCCCGGCGACCTGATCACCGAGGTACGCGACTACGCGCGGCGCAACCCGGGCACCTTCCTGGTCGGCGCGGCGGTGCTCGGCGTGCTGGCCGGTCGCCTGACCCGCAGCATCTCCGCCGCCGGCGACGACTCCGGCAACGGCTCGACGGGTCACCGCGGCGCCGGCGCGTACGACCCGGAGCAGACCGCGGTGATCCCGACGCCGCCGGCGCCCCGCACGGTGCCGGACGCCGTTCCGCAGGGCGGCTACCTCGACCCGACCCCCGGCGCCTACGCCGAGCCGACCCCCGGCGCCTACGCCGAGCCGACCCCCGGCGCCTACGCCGAGCCGACCTCCGGCGGGTACGCCGAGCCGACCGGCACCGGCCAGCCGCTGCCGCCGGTGAGCCAGACCGACCCGCTGCCGGGCGTGCCGTCCGGCGGCAGCACCCGCCCGTGAGCCACCGAGTCATCCGAAGGGAGGCGACGGCATGACGATGCCGACGCAGGGGTCCGGACTGGACTCCGGTTACCACCCCGACGCGGGTGCCCCGCACAGCGCGGCGGAGGTGAAGGGCAGCTCGCTCGGTGAGCTGATGCGCCAGGTCACCAGTGACCTGTCGACCCTGATGCGCCAGGAGGTCGAGCTGGCCAAGGCCGAGATCCGCCAGGAGGGCAGGAAGGCCGGCAAGGCCGCCGGGCTCTTCGGCGGCGCCGGCTTCGGCGGCTACATGGTGGCGCTCTTCGTGTCCATCGCCGTGTGGCAGTTCCTGGACAACGTCATGGACTCCGGCCTGGCCGCGCTGATCGTGGCCGTGATCTGGGCCGTGGTCGCCGGGGTCCTCTACTCCATGGCCAAGAAGAACGCCCAGCACGTACGCGGGCTCAAGCAGACCAACGACAGCGTGCAGCGGATCCCCGACGCGCTCAAGCCCCACCCGGAGGGAGTCACCCGATGAGCACCGATCCCGACCAGATCCGCCGGGAGATCGAAGCCACCCGCAACAACCTGAGCTCCGACGTGGACGCGCTGGCGTACAAGGTCAGCCCCAGCCGCATCGTCGACGACCGTAAGCAGCGGGCCCGCTCCGCGCTGCAGAATGTGAGGGACAAGGTCATGGGAACCGCGTCTGACCTCGGCCACGGCACCGGCCACGCCGCCCACTCGGTGGGCGACCGCGCCTCGTCGGCGGCCTCCAGCGTCAGCGACGCCGCGCAGTCGGCGGCCTCCACCGTCAGCGCCGCCGCCCACAGCGCGCCGCGGGTCATCCGGCAGAAGTCCGAGGGCAACCCGCTGGCCGCCGGCCTGATCGCGTTCGGCGTCGGCTGGCTCGCCTCGTCGCTGATTCCGGCCACCCGCCGGGAGCAGCAGGCCGCGACCCAGCTCAAGGAGAAGGCCAGCGAGCACAGCGGGGTGGTGACGGAGAAGCTGGGCGAGGTGGCCAGCGAGCTCAAGGAGGAGCTGCGCGAGCCGGCTCAGCACGCCGCGGAGTCAGTGAAGTCCACCGCCCAGGACGCGGTGCACGCGGTCAAGGACGACAGCAGGTCGGCCGCACAGGACGTCAAAGACCAGGCGCAGCAGTCCCGCCAGCAGGTCAGCTCCTGACCCCACCCGTACCAACCCCGACGGCTCGCGGCCACCTCGGTGTCCGCGAGCTGTCGCGTTGTCAGCGGGGCCGCAGCGCGCGGGTCGAGTGGGCGGCCCGGCGGAGGCGGGTGTCGCCGTAGAGGGACCAGCCCCACCACCGCCAGGCTTCCTAGGGGGCTGCCCTGATGGTTGGCAGCCGTCACACTCCGACGTCGCGGCTCGGACGCCACCCTCAACCGTGGCGGGGTGCGGCTGGGCACCGCCGAGTTCTACTCCGTGGTCGAGGGGC
>NZ_JBSFYP010000117.1:0-10429 GCF_053599835.1 Micromonospora sp. NPDC005163 | reverse complement strand
CCCGCTACGCCAAGCGCGCATCCCTGTACCGAGCCAGCCTCGTCCTCATCGCTGCCATCATCTGGCTTCCATGATCGGCAGGACACGCCCTAGGCGGCCCCGCATCTCTTGGGGGGCCGTCTGGGCTGGCGTGGGCTGGCAGGTGGAGGGTCCAGCCTGGATAGATCAGGTTCGGGTTGCGCAGCGTCCCGCCGACGCCGGGAAAGCGGGCGCCGCGGTTGAGGGCGAAGATGTCCGGCCAGCGGCGGGCGTCGCCCAGGCACCGCTCGGCGATCTCGGAGAGCGTGTCTCCACGCTTCACCGTGTAGGTGTCTTCCCGGCCGGCCGCGACAGGGGCGAGTTCGGTGCTGCTCGGCGCCACGTGGCTGACCAGGGTGTGACCGGCCTGCCGCGCGGTGTGGTGCACCGCTTCGTGCGAGTTGTTCATCTCGGCGTTGGCGGGCGCGGCGGCGTGGGCGGGGATGGCACCCGTGCTGGCGCTGACCGCAGTGGCTCCCAGCACGGCCGCGGTCAGTCCCTGCAGCGGTCCCGGCAGGTGCAGCGTGGGTAGCCACCGCAGCGTGCGGGTGACCCGCGTGTAGGCGCGGGCGCCGACGGCGGTGACGAGCAGCGCCCAGATCAGCCAGGCGGCGGTTTGCGCGAGGCCGGCGAGGAATCCGGCGGTCAGCGGTTGTCGGACCCAGTCCCGCATCGCCCCGGTCGATGGCACGTCAGGCGTTGGCCATCCACCGAGGTGGTGGAGCGCGGCCGGAACGGCCGCGACCAGGAGCACGGATGCCAACGTTGTGGCGAAAGATCCCGCTCTGGTTCGCATCACTGCCTCCTGCCTGATTGGTTGCGCCTGGCTGATCTGCACGTTCACGGGAAATCGCAGGCGTGGACCTACAGGGGCGACGGACGGTGAGTGGGGGTGCCTGGCCGGTGGGTCGACGGTATGACCACAGGCGGTCGAGGAAGGTGTCGTGAGGACTGACAGTGCCTCACACGGCCCTACACGACCTCACATCAGCAGGTCAGAGGCCCGCGCCGCGACCAACAGAGAGAAGTCGAGAGCCTCCAGGGGCACTCGCCCATGCCCTTCCCTAGCGAAGTAAGTAAGGAGCTTGGGCTCGCTCCGGTGCTTTCGCCCTCACATGAGGTGGGCGTTACTGTGACGTGATGCCGACCTATTGGTGGGGTGGTGAGCTCCTACCGTTGCCCGACTTGGGGCCGCTTCACCGCGCCGGCGTGGCAGTCCGCCGATGGCCGTTCGTCCTGGCGAGTGTCTGGACGTGCCGCCCGGGCCGCCCCAGCCGCGAGCACGATCAGGTTAGTGGGGGGCTGAGAGGCGTGGACTCAGGTCCGGTCAGCGGACCAGGCATGCATCGCGTGCGCCGGCTCCGGCGTCCGCTGGTTCCCGTGGCCGGGGAACGGGCATGGCATGGCCGATGAGCTGAGCGAGGCCGTCGCCGCGGCGCAGGCCGGTGACGAGGACGCCTTCCGCCTCCTCTACCGCACCCTCCAGCCGAACCTGCTGCGCTACCTGACCGCGCTGGTGGGCGCCGACGCGGAAGATGTGGCGTCGGAGACCTGGTTGCAGATCTCCCGGGACCTGCCCAGCTTCACCGGCGGCGATTTCCGGGCCTGGACCGTCACCATCGCACGGAACCGGGCCATGGACCACCTGCGCCGGCAAAGCCGGCGCCCGTCGTTGCCGGTGCCGATGCACGCGCTCAGCGAGCTGGCTGGCGACGCCGACACCGCCGAGCGAGCCGGGGAGACCATCGGCACCGACGCCGCGCTCTCGCTGATCGCCATGCTGCCACCCCGGGAAGCCGAGGCGGTCCTGCTCCGGGCCGTCATCGGCCTGGACGCCGAGACCGCCGGGCGGGTGCTCGGCCGGCGGCCCGGCGCGGTGCGGACCGCCGCGCACCGGGGGTTGCGGCGGCTCGCCGGGCTGATCGAGCGCTACGACCCGAGCCAGCCACCAGCCGCGCCCGAGACCAGCGCGCGGCCGCGCGGCGACCGGCGCAGGCAGGCGCCGCACGCCGAACCGGCGGATGGTTGACGTGAGAGGATTCAGGATGAGTTTCCGCCGCTCCGGCCAACTCGCCGACCGCGCCGCGGCCGACCGGCTCCTCGACGCGGCGCGCGCCGCAACGTCCACGGAGGGTGCCGTCCGGGCCGACCCGCTCGCCGGGCTGCTCGCCGCGGCGGCCGCCCCGGCGCGCCCTGTCGAGCTGGCCGGGGAGCAGGGGGCGCTGGCGGCCTTCCGGGCGGCCCGCGCTGCCCCGGCATCCGCGCCCGCCCGGGTCCCCGGCCGCCGCCGGTTCACCGCCGGCGCCCTGGCCTGGGCCGCCGGGGTTCTCGCCACCGCGACCGCCGGCGCCGCCTTCGCGGCGGTCACGTTGGACCCTCCCGGGGAGACGGTTCCGCCGTCTGGTCCGGCGACTCCCGCCCCGACCACCGGCCGCCCCGACGGATCCCCGACCGGCGGTGGCGCGCCCACCACCGGCGATCCGGGCCGGTCCCCGACCGCCCCGTCGGCCCGGCGGAGCCCGAGCAGCGGTCCGGAGGACAGTGTGCAGCTCGGCGGGCTGTGCCGGGCGTACCTGGCCAAGAAGCCGGCCCAGCGGGAAAAGGCGCTAGAGACCTCGGGGTTCCAGCCGCTGGTGGCCGCCGCCGGTGGCGCCGCGCAGGTCGACGCCTACTGCCAGCGCCTGGTCCCGGACACCAAGCCCGCCAGCAAGAACGGGTCCGGTACGAAGAACAGCTCCGGCACCGGGAGCGGGTCCGGCACGGCGAAGAAGCCCGGCACGACGGCCGAGCCGAGCCGGCCGGCGAAGGTTAGGCCATCCCACCCGGTCACCGGCCGGCCCACCGAGAACCGGGGTACTGACCGGCCCGCCCCACGCAGCGCCGCCACCGAGCCCCGGCGGGGGCCACGACCGTTGAGGCTCGCTCGCACGGATGATCAAACTCGGCAGGCCCCGGGGGCGGAGTTGAGTGGTGACCGGCTGACCCTGGCCGATGCCGATCCCTCCGAGGGTGTTTCTCCCGCCCGGCCGTCGGTGTTCGGCTCCGGCAACAGCGGCTCGATTAACGCCCACTGAGCACAAGCCGGAGGGGTAACCACGACGAGCGGACATCCGGACACCGAGCCCGGCCGCGGTCGCCGCTGTCACGCCGTCCACATCAGACCATCTCGAACACGCTCATAGGCATCGTGCATTGGCGATATGTGCGTGGGTGGATGCTGCTGGTGGAAGGATGGAATATGTGGGAACTGCGTTGGCTGAAATGACTATGCCTCAGATCTCGCCGCTTGCCGGCGAGTCGATCGAACGTACCGATGCCGAGCGGCTGGCGGGGGGTCCTGAAGGCCCTCGCCGATCCTGCCCGGCTGCGGCTGCTCAGCCTGATCCAGTCGGCCCCCGAGGGCGAGGCGTGCGTCTGTGGCCTGACCGCGCTGGTCGGCCTCTCGCAGCCGACGGTCAGTCACCACCTGCGTATCCTTACCGAGGCCGGCTTGCTGGAGCGGGAGAAGCGCGGTGTGTGGGCCTACTACCGGCTGGTGCCGAGCGCGATCGCCACGATCGCGGATCTGCTGACCCCGCCACGCAAGCGATCAGCGCGGAGAACCCGCTGACGCGTGACAATCTCACCGCGGGGGCGGGTGCGAACTACCTACCCTGTGGCGATGCGAGGGCTCATAAAGGGTCACGACTGAGGATGGACCCAGTGGCGATCACATCGCAGGCGGCCTTCGCCCAGTTCGTTGTGGGGCAGTCCAAGACGCCCGGCAGGACCGCGGCTGGACCGTGGGCGACGTCACCAGGCACACCGGTGTCAGTCGCTCGACCCTGTTCCGCTGGCTCGCCGGCGACTGGCAGCAGTATCCGGAGCTGGCCAAGGTATGCGGCCTATGCGCCGCACTCGACCTGCCCATCGGGGCGGCGATGCGACCGCTCGTGCTGCCTGGCGCCACCCGCCGGGGGCGGCGACCGCAGCGCGGAGGAGGTCGAGGCCGACACCAGCGTCATTCGGCAGCGGATGGCCGACAAATCTGTCCCGAGGCCGAGAAGCATCAGATCCAGAACCCGTCCCGGCGGTTGTGGGTTGCGTACGGTCGAGGACGTGGACGTGCTGCTGCGCGGCGGACCGGTTGACGGCGCTGGTGCCCGGCGGCGGGGAGGCCGTCATCTCGCGGGCCTGCCTGTACGAGATCACGCCCGAGTTCGGCCGCCGGCACAGACGCGGCCTGCGCGTGTACCGGCACCGCCCCGACTGCTGCGGGCCGTACGGCCGAGGCGCCGAGGACCGCTGAGAGTGACCTGCCCGTCCGGATGTGCGCAGCATGACGCCACCTCACCCTGCGGGCATTGCCTTCCTGAGCGGATGTCCGGCGAGCGCATCCACGGACCGATCGAAGCGATTCAACCGCGCGCCGACGGCGACCACCTTCGACTCCCTCGGCGGACGTACCTCCCAGCCATCCAGTCAGACCCAAGCAGGTCATGTCATGAGCTGTTCGACTCTCATCGCCGGCGCCGAGACGGGCCGCGCCTACACCGTGCGCCGTTGCACTGGGCGACCACCCCGACCGGGGGCACGATGGGTGCGGCGGTCGCGGGTCGCGGCAGCACCCTCGACTGGGACACGTTGATCAGGATGGCCGACGCGAAAATGTATGCGGGCAAGGCCGAGCGGCGGTCCGCCGCCGCCCCAATTGCTGGTCCAGTCGTGGAGAGGTGCTGATCCAGCTGATCCACCTGCACAGGACGTCGGTACCTACGACGCGTCGAACCGACACCCGGGGTAGCCTTTACTGACTGGGCTCCGTGCCGTCGTGATGCCTAACGAGCGGGCGATGGGCGCCGGTCGTCGGCTTCCGGTCGGGGTCACCCTCGAGACGGAACGGGGTGCGCAGGCGGGTCATCGCAGCCAAGCTTGCGTCAACGGCAGGTGTGTGGTCGAAAGGCGCATCTGCTCCCGGTGCTTCACGGAACAAATTCGAGTCATGCGCGGTTACATCAGTCAAGAACTGCTCCAAGTTTGCGCGCCAACGCCCGACCCACCCGCTCGCACATGCAAGCCGGGTGCGGAAAATGAGCGGGGCGCATCCGGCCGCTCGCCGGGGGGCGTTTGGACGCTCGGCCCGTCGAACCCTAACCCAAAAAGCCATCGTGTACGGCCTGGGCCGGGGCGCGGGTAGATTGATCAACCGGTCCGCCGGTTCCGACCACGGCCTGCATTTGATGTCGACCACCACGCGCCGCGACCAATCGGTCAGCGCCGTGCAGCGCGACCCCTTCCACGTTCGGAGACTCCCATGGCGGCACGCCGCGCCAGCAAAACACCCCTTGTCACGCCCACCTCCTTCGCTGACCTCGGCGTGCCCGGCCGCCTGGTCGCCGCGCTCGAGCAGGCGGGCATCAGCACGCCATTCCCGATCCAGGCCGCGACGCTCCCGGATTCGCTCGCCGGACGCGACGTGCTCGGTCGGGGCCGCACGGGTTCGGGAAAGACATACGCCTTCGCTCTCCCGATCCTCGCCCGGCTCTCGGCCGCCATGTCTCCACGGCTGCCCGGCCGCCCGCGCTCGCTCATCCTGGCGCCCACTCGCGAGCTGGCGACCCAGATCGAAGCGGCGATCGCACCGCTGGCCACCGCGCTGTCGCTGCGGACCCTGACGATCTTCGGCGGGGTGAGCGCGCGGCCACAGGTCGGTGCACTGCGTGCCGGGGTCGATATCCTCATCGCCTGTCCCGGCCGGCTCGCCGACCACGTGTCGACCGGCCACGCAATCCTCGACGCCGTCGAGTTGACGGTGCTCGACGAGGCGGACCACATGGCCGACCTGGGCTTCCTGCCGGTCGTACGGCGACTCCTCGACACGACACCGCCCCGCTCCCAGCGGCTGCTGTTCTCGGCGACGCTTGACGCGGGCGTCGATGTCCTCGTGCGGCGGTACCTCTCCAACCCAGTCACCCACAGCGTCGACTCAGCGATGTCCCCGGTCGCCGCGATGACCCACCACGTGCTCCGGGTGCGTCACGATGATCGGCTCCCCGTCTTGATCGACCTGACGGCCGCCCCGGGGCGCACGCTCGTGTTCACCCGCACCAAGCGGGGCGCCAAGAAGCTGACCAGTCAACTGGTCGCCTCGGGCGTGCCCGCCGTCGAGCTGCACGGCAACCTGGCGCAAAACGCCCGAACCCGCAATCTGGCGGCGTTCTCCGCCGGCGACGCCCGCACACTTGTCGCGACCGACATCGCGGCGCGCGGTATCCACGTCGACGATGTGGCTCTCGTGATCCACGCCGACCCTCCGGCCGAGCACAAGGCATACCTGCACCGCTCGGGGCGGACCGCGCGTGCCGGAGCGAGCGGCACCGTCGTCACCCTGATGACCGACGACCAGGTCACCGACGTGCGCGACCTCACCCGCCAGGCCGGCATCAACCCGACGATTACCCGGCTTGGCCCCGGTGACTCGCTGCTCACCGAACTCGCCCCGGGCGAGCGCCGCTTCGTGACGCCTCCCGTAGCGACGACGGCGCCGCATCACAGACGAGGCCACAGCGCCACGGGGCGCCCGGATCCGCGCACAGCGACGGGCGGATCGACCGCCCGCGCGGCGCGCGGGACAGGCTCGGAAAGTCGTCGGGCGAGTGCCGCGGAAACCACGTCCGCGCCACGGGGCGCCGCGGCGTTCTCTTCCGGCACACGGGTTGGTAGCCGGCGCGGTCAGCGCTGACAGCGAAGACACCGCGCGGGCGCCGCCCCCGTGCTAGCCTCACCGGGTTGCAGCCTTCGGTTTGTCGCATACTTTGCCAGCGCCTGGTGGGTACCTAACCCGCCAGGCGCTCTTTGTTCTGCCGGTTCTTCCGGACCAGCAGCGACGACAACCGAGGGCCCGTACATGGCTCCATCAGCTACTCAGAGGAGAAGACATGGCATTCGGCACAGTCAAGTGGTTCAACGCGGACAAGGGTTTCGGCTTCATCGCGCAGGATGGCGGCGGCGCTGACGTCTTCGCCCACTTCTCCGCCATCTCATCGAGCGGGTTCCGCAGCCTGGACGAGAACCAGCGGGTCGAGTTCGACGTCGAGCAGGGCCAAAAGGGCCTTCAGGCCGCCAACATCCGGCTGGTCTGACGTTTGACTCCGCCGTGCGTGGCGACGAGGCCTCGCCCGTCGCCACGGCGGTGGCTGAGACCACGGACCGGCGAAAGCCGATCCGTTCCGACACCGCGGTCCTGCCCGGCCTCGAACCGCTGGTGCTGCACGCGCTGTAAGCCCCCGAGTCGCGGCCGGGACCGCCAGCACCGACCGGCTCCGGCTGGCCCTGGTGCCAGAGGTGCGACTGGTCATAGCCGAGGACGCGATCGTCCTCTGGGCCCGGCTCGAAGCCGAGGCGGGGCACGTCCTCCCGCCGCCGTTCTAGGCGTCGGCCTGGACCGGCGGGCAGAGTCTCGCGCGTTACATCCTCGATCACCCGGACACCGTGGCCGGTCGCCATGTCCTCGACCTCGCAACCGGCTCCCGACTGGTCGCTATCGCCGCGGTGCACAACGCAATGCGGGATTATGGTGCCTGGATGCCGGCCGGGTTGGGCTCGGGGACGCGGAGCCTGTCCAGCGCTTGGCGCGCGAGCTCCCCGACAGCGGGAAGATGCGACGTGCAGGCCCGGAGGGTGCGCTGGATCTGGTGAGGTAGGCGGTGCTCCTCGGCGATGGCGATGGCAGCCTGGAACGCCGCTTCGGCTTGGGATGTGCCGCGGCAGGCCAAGAGCACTTCGCCGGTAGTGACGTGGAGAATCGCCTGCCATTGCGGTGGTATCGCGGTGGTGGACATACGGTGGCGATCGAGCAGGTCGGTGGCCAGGTCGTGTCGGCGTGTGTGAACCAGCCCGCGCAGGTGCACTTCATGGAGGGCGTGAAGGCTGGTGAGTCCTGTGCCGGGTTTGGCGTCGACCAGTTGCCAGGCGCTGGTGATGGCGTGGTCGAACAGGACGGGGTCGCCGAGTTCGCCGGCGGCTCGGGCGAGCTGTACCAGGGCGGCACCTCGGTCGGGATCAGGCACCAGTTCGACTGAGCGTCGAAGTCGGGCAACGGCGGCGTGGTGCCGTTCGACCTTGCGCAGCTCGTTGCCGTGCACGCGGAGGGTGAAGGCGATCAGGTCCTGGTCGTGGAGGTGTTCGGCCAGCCACAGCGCCCGGCCGGTCCAGCGGGCGGCACTGACCAGTCGCTCCTCGGGCAAGACGTAGCCGAGTGAGACGCCGAGTTCGGCGCGGGCACGTGCAAGCAGGAGCATCACATCCCGCTCAACATGCCCGTCGGCGACCCGGCTCTCCAAGCGGGTGACCAGCGGCCAGAGCTCGTTGACGGCTTCGGCGCCGCGCCCGGACTGCCGTGCGATCGCGGCGAGGCGGATAGTCGACTCGCCGAACTGGAGCATCGCGGTGAAGTCGGCGTCGTCGGGGTCGCTCACCCCGAGCGTGTGCGCAGGCACGCCGAGGTGGCGTGCAATCCGTAGCCGGGTGGCGACATCGCTAATCTCCCGCCGCCCCGTTTCGATCATCGAAATGTACGTCGCGTCGTAGCCGAGCAACTCCGCAAGACGTCGTTGGCTCACTCCGGTCGCGGCCCGGTAGGTGCGAATGATGACCGCGAGATCGCCGCTGGCCAGCGCGGCCCGTGCGGTATCGCTGGTCCACAACCACAAGGCCGAGCCTCCGTGGCGCTGGCCAGGGACTGGCAGGGCGGCACCGGCGATGGCGTGGCACGCCGGGCACAGCGGCGACGCACTCCAGCGGCCGACCCTCGCCCCGCAACCGCCGCACTGCATCGTCGGTCGCCTACATGACTCGGGCACTGAGTTTGGCGTACCAGGTCGTGATGGACCTCTTGTACCCGTCTGGCATGCGCAGCGCCGCGACCTCGGCCTCGGTGAACAGGCCGACTTCCTTGTGTTCGTGGCTGACGACCGGATCGGCGTCGGTGCCGAGGTGGCAGCCGTACGTGATGATCAGGACATCGACGTCGTCGCGGATGTGGTACTGCCAAGCGTCCAGCAGCGGTCCAGAGGTCACCTGCCAGCCGACCTCCTCAACGATCTCCCGGGTCACGCAGTCGGCCGGTTCCTCACCGAGATCCAGCTTCCCGCCCGGCAGCTCCCACTCGTCGCGCTCGTTGCGTAGCAACAGCACGCGGCCGTTGCGAACCACGACGCCCTTCACGGAGACAGGGAACAGCTGCGGCTGGTTGCTCATCGACCGGATTCCCTCCACTGGTGCAGGACCTGGACCGTCCGGAACGTAGCACGGTCATTGCTCGCTAAGGGCGGCTCGGCATTGACAGTCCGTCACTTGATCCATGCGGTAGGTGCGGCCACGGTGAACGCCGACGAGCGATTCGCCGGAGGTGACCAGATGCCCGACGTTGACGACCTGCCCCACGTGGACTTACGCGACCCGGACAGCACGGCTCGCATCCTGAGTGGCCTCACCACGCACGGCATCACGATCTTCCAGGGCGGAATCGATCGGGACGATGTGCTCTATGCAGCCCGGTCACTGATCAGAATCCGCGAGCACCGCGACAGCGACTCCGATGGAGTGACCACCATCGCCCAGCGGCTAGCGTCCGAAGACGGAAAGACCAGCCTCGCGGGCTTCACCGATCGCGAGCTGTTGCCCCACACCGAAGGATCCGCTGTATGCCGGCCACCGCGCGTCCTGATGCTCGCATGTCTTCGACCGGCGCAGACCGGTGGACGCAGTCATCTGGTGGACGGTCGCGACCTCTACGACGAGATCGCCCGCGCCGAACCCGCCATACTCGCGGCGCTGTCCACGCCCCGATCCGCGTACTTCGGCGGAGGATCCGGCCACCTCGGCGCGGTCTTCCAGCAGACGACCGAAGGCCGGATAGCCGTCCGGCTGCGCCTCGACGAGCTTGCGCGTTTCGCGCCGATGGTCGCGCTATATATCGACCGGCTTCGAGCGCTTGTCCAGCAGCAGATCATTCCAGTTGACCTAGGTGAGGGCCACGGCTACATCCTGCTCAACGACCGCTGGCTCCACGGCAGAACCCGCTTCACCGGCGACCGCATGATGCTGCGCATCATCGGTGACCCGATGTCCACCTACGCCCTACCGAGCGGGTTCTGTCCAGCAGAGGCTCCGCAACCGGCCAAGCGGGCCACGTGACGTCCGTCGATACCACATCACCACCTCGCCCACTGTCTGCGGCTCGCAGAGCCGCGCCCGCCCGACATCGACCGAATCAACGATGCCGACACCGGCGTTCTGAAGGGCACTCCATGAACCTGATCTCGATCGCGGCCATCCGGAAGGTGTCAACCTTTTCGGGGCGGGTGGTTCAGGGGTTCGTTGACTGAGTCGGCTCGTCGTCGGGCTTGTTGATCCACGCGGGTTCGGGTAG
>NZ_JBSFYP010000116.1:0-10460 GCF_053599835.1 Micromonospora sp. NPDC005163 | reverse complement strand
CGCTACGCCAAGCGCGCATCCCTGTACCGAGCCAGCCTCGTCCTCATCGCTGCCATCATCTGGCTTCCATGATCGGCAGGACACGCCCTAGGCCCTAGACCTCGTCCGCAAAGTGTCGGCGCTAGTGGCGCTCGGTCGGCTGCGGCAACCAGGGCCCGGGTGCCCGCCAGGACACCGTCGACGACCCGACTCGGCCGCCGCTGGCGGCGCCGAGGCGCCTTCCGTGCAACGCGTCGGGACCGGCTGGCCGATTTGGCGCAGCCGCCGAGCTTCGATGAGTTGCGCCTTCAGCAACCCCCAGTCGCCGTCGAAGCCCTTGCCGCGAGGAGCCGACCGCCGGGGTGGGTGCCTATGCCCCCGCCATCGGAAGGAGTTGGGCGTCGACGGGAGCTGCTCTGCCGAGTGGTGTGGCCGGCGGTGCTGCGGTCCGACGCGGGCGCTGGCAATGCCTGGCCCCGGCGATTCTTCGTCAGGCGCCAGCTTTTGTGTAGGCGGCCAGGATCGTCTCGGAGATGAATTGGGCGGCGTCTGCGCTTTCCAGTCGCCCCTTGGCGACGTCGATGGCCGCGCCGTGGATGACGTGGTGCAGGACGCTGGTCAGCCAACTGGCTGGGAGATCGGCTCGGAAGGCCCCTTCTGACTGGCCGCGGCGGATCAGGACGTCAACGCGCTGGGCAGGTTCGGCGTGGAGTTCTTGCACCCGTCCGGGCGGCAACGTCGTCTGCGCCGCTTCGAGAACGGCGGTCGCCTGGGCGACCAGCAGCCAGCTGGATCTGATCAGGGCGTCTAGGGCCTCACGGGGGTCGCCGGTCAGGTCGAGCGTCTGCAGGACGTGTTCCCCATCGGCTATAGCTCGGGTCAGCGCGGCGTCGACCAGGGCCTCTCGGGAGGGAAAGTGCCCGTAGAGCGTCACTCGGCCTACCCCTGCCGTTTTCGCGATCTCGCTCACGCTCGCGTCCGCGTTGCGGCTCAGGCAGGCCACGGCCGCGTCCAGGATCTTCGCGACGTTCTGCTTTGCATCGGCTCGGAGGGTCGGCTTCGCCGGGGGGTGAGACATGCAACTTCCTCAACTCGAACAGCACTGTTCGGGTTATGGTATCTCTCCCACAACTCAAACACCCCTGTTCGACTTACGGAAGGAGGCTGGCCGTCATGGCCCAACCCGTGACCGTCACCACCACATCCCCGCATCCCCACCCGCAGCGCTGGAAGATCCTGGGACTCGTCGGGGTCGCGCAACTGATGCTCATCCTGGACGTCACCGTTGTCGCGATCGCCCTGCCGCACATGGGCGCAGATCTTGGCCTGGAGCGGGAGGCTCTCACCTGGGTGGTCAGCGGCTACACCCTCGCCTTCGGCGGACTGCTGCTGCTCGGCGGGCGCGCCGCCGACCTGTTCGGCGCTCGGCGCCTGGTCCTCGCCGGGCTCCTGCTCTTCATCGCCGCGTCCCTCACCGCCGGACTCGCGAATAACGGTCCTATGCTGCTAGGCGGTCGCGTCGCACAAGGCTTGGCCGCGGCGATCCTCTCCCCCGCCGCGCTGTCCCTCGTCGTCACCATCTTCGACGGCGAGGAGCGCAACAAGGCCCTCGGAATCTGGTCGGCGCTGGGCGGCGGCGGCGCGGCCCTAGGGGTTCTCCTCGGCGGGCTGCTGACCGCCGGGCCCGGCTGGCCCTGGGTGTTCTTCATCAACGTTCCCGTCGGACTTGTCCTCCTGCTTACCCTCCGCATTCAGCTTCCGCCGCAGCCTCGGCCGATCGGGGACGGTCGGCTCGATGTGCCGGGCGCGGTGCTGGTAACAGCCGCTACCGGGTCCCTGATCTACGCCCTGATCCAGGCCGGAGACCGAGGCTGGGGCACGCCGGTCACCCTGATCCTGCTGGGCACGGCAGTGGCTCTCTACGCAGCGTTCGTCGCCCGCCAGCGCCTCGCCGCCAGCCCACTGATGGATGTCCGACTTCTGCTGCGTCGACCCGTCGCAGCCGGAACGCTACTGATCCTCGTCGCGACCGCTCTGATGATCAGCGTCTTTTTCCTCGGAACGTTCTACCTTCAAGACCACCGGGGTTACGGCGCGCTGCGCACCGGGTTGCTCTTCCTTCCCGTGGCGCTCGCAACCATGGTCGGTGCGAGCTCCGCAGGTCGCGTCATCGGTCGTGCGGGTGCTCGGGCACTCGCGGTGCTGGGACTTCTCGTCGCGGCAGCCGGCATGGCGATCCCCGCTCTCTGGGAGGGGACGTTGACCATGGTGATAGGTGTCAGCATCGCCTCCGCCGGCACCGGCGCGGTCTTCGTCGTCGCCTCCGCTACCGCGCTCGGGCAGGTCCAGCCGCACGAAGCCGGTCTCGTATCCGGAATCGTCAGCACCTTCCACGAATTCGGGGCTTCACTCGGCGCGGCTGTCGTATCCAGCGTCGCCGCGGCAAGCATCGCTGGCACCAGCACAACCGGCTTCGCACGCGGCTTCACCACCGGCGCCGTCATCGCCGTCACCGCGGCTGTCCTTGCCTTGATCCTCACCCCGAACGCCCGCTCCAGCCAGTGAACTCGGCAGTGATCCCCGGCGGGGCTGTCATCCTCGCCGGGGACACTGCTCACACCGACTCAGTCGCAGCGGCGACGCGCCTCCATCGGCACCTTGTTTTGGCACCATCACGTGACTTGGCCTCTTGCTTTGGATGTGGGTTCGCCGCGCTGCGCCCGGCCGCGAGCTGGTTAAGTATCGGGGCAGACCGGGTTCTTTCAGGCTCTGCCGCCGATGCGGCGTGCCGGCCGCTCGATTCCGAACGGCGCTCCGACTCGTGGCGGCCTACCAAGACCGCGATCCGCTGCCAGTGTGGGCCCCCGGGCGACAGCGCGGCGCCCGGCAGCGTCGCCGCGCTGGCCTCGCCGGACTGCCCGCAGTGTCCAACCGGCCAGCCGACGTCGCGGCTGGGATCAGTAGCCGTCGCAGCCGGGATAGTCCGATAGGCGCCGACGCGGGTCGGCATTGAGCCACCGCAGCCTGTGCATGTACGCGGCCACGTCCGGGTCGTCCTCGTCGTGCTGCGCTGTCCCGGTCGATGTCGGCCGCGCCGCTGGGCCCGTGTCCGTTTCGCTACGATGAAATGACCAGGAGAGCCCGACAGTCGCCGTTGCCGCAGATGTGTAAGCCTCAGACGTGCGGGCAGCTCGGCTGAGGCGCTCCCGCACCACGCGGGTCCAGAAGAACACGCCGAAGGCGGCGAACAGCGGCCACTGCAATGCGTACCCGTAACTGCGGCCGCTGCCTTGCAGCGCGTGGTGCCACTGCCACCAGCCCAAACGTAGGCATGTCGCAGCGGCCACACCGATCATCAGGTGGCCGAGCAGCCACGGCGGTCTGAGCCAAGCCGACATGCCGCCACAATAACTCCCCAAGCGGATGGTTCTCTACCTGAGTGACCAATCACGGCATACTGTGACGGAGTGAAGGCTTTCCCCGTTGCCCTCGACTCAGGCGAGACCGCGAGCCTGAGGCTGGATGGTACGACGGTCTTTATCACGTCGGCCGCGTTGCGGTGGCGGCGTCTGCTGCGCTGGTCTGCGGGGTCGGTGCTGGTCTGCATGGTTCTTGGGGCGGTCTCCAACGGCGTCACCCACGCCGTGAACGAACGAGCTGGGCAGTGGCTGATCGGCGCCGCCGTGACTGTCGTCGTTGCCGGCGCCGTTGGCGCTACGGCCGCAGCAGTTCAAATCTGGCACGCCGAGCGTCGACCCGCCGAGAGCCTAAGTGCCGCCGATGTGACCTTCGCGCGCAGTGACGCGATCCACGGTCGAGTCACCGTGACCGTCGAATGCGTTGACGGGGCCACCCGCCAATTCAGAGCGAGCGGCGCGGCAGGCCTCCGTACCGCGCAAATGTTCGCGCGGATGCTCTCCGCCGCGGCCTCGACCGACCAGACCTCCGCCCCGATCCCGTAGCGCCTGCCTGCCTATGGACGCGTGACTTCACGGTAGTGGCAAGTCGCTGGTGCGGTGCTGTGGTCGAGGGGTGCGGCGGCGTGCGGTGGCGGGTTGCGCGGCGGCGGTGATGATCGCGGGTGAAGTCGGCGGCAGAGAAGCGCAGGTGCTTGCCGAGCAAGGTGCGCGGAATTTGGCGGCGGGCGGCGTAGCGGCGTAGCCAGGACTCCGGGACTCGTAGCAGCGCTGCGGCTTCGGCCGGTTGTCGGCTCCGCCTGAAAACTGGATCTGGATCTGGCCCACTTTCCGTGATCGGGACTGACCCGGATCAGTGCGCCGGATCCACTGTGTAGGGTGCGTCGTGCGATCGGCTGATCTTGTTGCGGTCCTGCCTCATCTGGCACCTGTCGTGGTTGAGCGAGTGGACCGGCAGTCGGCTGGCCTGCGGATATGGGCGCGGGCGCGAGCCCGCCGTGCGGCGTGTACCGGTTGTGGACGCCGGGCCCGGCGGGTTCATAGCCGCTACGAACGTCGACTCAGCGATGCCGCGGTGGCTGGCCAGCCGGTGGAGATCCGGTTACGGGTCCGCCGGTTCTTCTGCGACACGGTGCGCTGCCCGGTCCGCACGTTCGCCGAGCAGGTCACCGGGTTGACCTCCAGATATGGACGGCGTAGTCCGCTGCTTCGCCAGACGCTGGAGAAGATCGGGGTGGCTCTTGCCGGTCGCGCGGGTGCCCGGCTGGCCGACCGCCTCGGCCTGGTGACCAGCCGCAGCAGCGTCCTGCGGCTGGTCCGCGCCCTGCCCGACCCGCCGGTCCGGACGCTCACCGCGGTGGGCGTGGATGACTTCGCCCTGCGCCGAGGCCACCGCTATGCGACGGTGCTGGTCGACGTCGACACCCGCCGGCCGGTCGACCTGCTACCCGATCGGGAAGCGGCCACCCTCGCCACGTGGCTGGGGCAGCATCCGACCGTGCAGGTCATCTGCCGAGATCGCGCCAACGCCTACGCCGAGGGAGCCCGCACGGGTGCGCCCCAGGCCATCCAGGTGGCCGACCGGTGGCATCTGTGGCACAACCTCGCCGAACACGTCGAGAAGACCGTCGCCCGCCACCACCGCTGCCTCACCATCGCACCGCCGCAGCCCGCACCGACGGCCACGGCGGACCTGACCCAGGTTGCCGTCGATGCCACTGCCCAACGGGCAGAGCAGGGACTGTTGGTGCCTCGGACCCGGCGCCGTTACGAACAGGTTCAGGCGCTCTGGGCTGAGGGCCACAGCATCCGGGAGATCACCCGGCGACTCGACCTGGCCCGCGGAACCGTGCGCCGCTTCGCCCGCGCCGGCAGCATCGATGAGCTCCTGGCCAAACCTCGCGCCGGTCGGCCCAGCATCCTCGATGACCACCTCGACTACCTGCATCAACGCCTCAACGATGGCATCACCAACGCCACTGAACTGTTCGCCGAGATCCGCGTCCGTGGCTACAGCGGCAGTGCCACCACCCTGCGTACCTACCTGCAACCCCTGCGAGCCGCCGCCACGCCACCACCAGCCCCGGCCCCGGCCGCCGAAGGTCCGCCGGATCACCGCCTGGCTGCTGCGTCACCCCGACACGCTGCACCCCGAGGACCACACGGGCCTCGCCACGATCCGGGCTGCCTGCCCGCATCTGAACGCTCTGGCCGACCACGTCAACGCGTTCGCGGAGATACTCACCCGCCGGCGCGGGCACCGCCTCAACGCCTGGATCACTGCCGTGACCGCAGACGACCAACCCGACCTGCACTCATTCATCGCCGGCCTACGCCGTGACTACGACGCCGTCCTCAACGGTCTGACCCTTCCCCACAGCTCCGGCGTCGTCGAGGGCCACGTCAACCGCATCAAGATGATCAAACGACAGATGTATGGCCGCGCCAACCTCGACCTGCTCCGCAAGCGAGTCCTGCTGGCCTGACCGGGTCAGTCCCGATCACGGAAAGTGGGCCAGATCCTGAAAACTGACCACGTGGTTCCGGCTGAATCGGGACCATCTCCTGAAGCATCGGGAGGTGCTGAGCGTGGAGGACTGGGCGGAGATCCGGCGGCTGCGGCGGTCGGAGGGCATGGCGATCCAGGCCATCGCACGGCGGTTGAGGATGTCTCGCAACACCGTGAAGAAGGCCCTGGCCAGTGACGAGCCGCCGCGGTATCGGCGGGCGACGAAGGGTTCGATCGTGGACGGGGTCGAGCCGCAGATCAGGGCGTTGTTGGCGGAGTTCCCGGACATGCCCTCGACGGTGATCATGGAACGGGTCGGCTGGACTCGGGGCAAGACGGTGTTCTGCGATCGGGTGCAGCAGCTGCGGCCGTTGTTCCGCCGCCCGGACCCGGCCCAGCGAACGGAGTATCTGCCGGGTGAGCTGGCGCAGTGTGATCTGTGGTTCCCGCCGGCGGACGTGTCGTTGGGCTTCGGGCAGGTCGGCAGGCCTCCGGTGTTGGTGATGGTGTCGGGGTATTCGCGGTGGCTGTCGGCGGTGATGATCCCGTCCCGGCAGTCGGCGGACCTGCTGGGCGGGCACTGGACGCTGATCTCCGGGTGGGACCGGACGCCCAAGGCGTTGGTGTGGGACAACGAGTCCGCTGTCGGGCAGTGGCGGGCCGGCAGGCCGCAGTTGACGGAGGCGATGAACGCCTTCCGCGGCACCCTCGGCATCAAGGTGATCCAGTGCCGGCCGGCGGACCCGGAGGCCAAGGGCCTGGTCGAGCGGGCCAACGGCTATCTGGAGACCTCGTTCCTGCCCGGCCGCCGGTTCGCCTCGCCGCAGGACTTCAATGCCCAACTCACCGAGTGGTTGGTGCGGGCGAACAACCGCCAGCACCGAATGTTGGGCTGCCGACCCGTGGACCGGTGGGACGCCGACCGGGCCGCGATGCTGTCGCTGCCGCCGGTCGCGCCGGTGGTTGGCTGGCGACAAACCACACGGTTGCCTCGGATCTTGCGTAGGTCGTAAGCGGCTTGCCGGACGGTGTAGTCGCTGTTGCCGGTCATGGTGTGCACCTTGGCGTCTAGGCTAGGGCTTGAGCGATTCGCCGGGAGTCAGGTAGCGGTAGCGGTCGCCGGCCTTTTCGCCGAGCCAACCGTTGACGCTGGCGAGACCGCGTTCGTTGAGTTGGGCGTCGTGGATGGCGATCGCCCGTCGCGGGTCGACCGCCTTGACGGAGTCGATCGCCTCGACCAGCTTCAGCCATGAGCCCTGCGCCGGCACCAGGAGCGTCTCGACCGGCTGCTCCGGGACGTGCAGTGAGTCGCCCGGGTGATAGAGCGCGTCCTCGACGAGGTAGCCCAGGTTGGCGCAGTCCGGCTGTCCGCCGTAGATGAACGCGTGCCGGCCGCCCACCGCTCGTACCCGGAACCCGGCCGGGGTGAACTCCTCGCCCGCAGACACTCCGGTCACCGCGAGCCGCGGGAGGTCCGCCTCGGCCGGTGCGTAGACCGGCACGCCGAGCCCGGCCAGCCGTAATACGTCGGCGTGGTCGGCGTGTTCATGCGTCACCAGCACCGCGTCGGCGCCGGCCAGGGCGGCCGGTTCGCTCCAGATGCCGGGGTCGATGACGAGCACCCGCCCGTCGTGTTCGAGTCGCACGCAGGCATGGGTGTACTTGGTGATCCGCATGCTGTATTAAGGTCCGCCGGCCGGCCGGGCCCCAGCGACTTCACCCCGGTGCCCGGATGGTCCGTTTCCGAGCGTTCCCGACCAGGCCGATCAGGGCGATCGCGGCCAGCACGATAACGAAGATGGTGAACTCGTTCGCGGTGCGGCGCAGGCCGCCCCCGTGCACCACCAGGAAGCCGGCGATGACGGCGGGCAGGCCGAGGGCCACATAGCAGATGATGTAGATCAGGGAGAGCACGCTCGCCCGTTCGTGCGCCTCGACCAGCGGCATCACCGTCTTGAGACCGCCCTGGAAGGTGCCGCCGAAGCCGATGCCGGCGAGCACGACGCCGACGAAGAAGACCGCGATGGAGTTGGCGTCGATCGCGACCATCGTAATGACCATGCCAAGGATGAGAGTGGCGATTCCGGTGAGCATCGAGGTCCGCGCGGTTGCGTTGCGCAGCACGAAGACGGCGGCGGACGAGACGCCGGTGAAGACGAAGATCGCCACCCCGCCGATCGCGATCGAGGTGGGGCCGAGTAAGCGGACGAGCGCCGGACCGAGGGCGCCGAAGAAGCTCAGCAGCGACCACCCGGCGACGAACACCGGAGCGGCCACCAGCATCGGCCCGCGTACGGTGCGGGGCAGGCTGATTTCCGGCAACAGGCTCCGTACCGCGCCGGGCTTGGCGGTGACCGTCTCGGGCATCAGCACCACCCCGACGGCCTGGATCAGCAGGACCACCAGCAGGACGATGTAGATCAGTCGGGTCGGTGCGGGCAGGAACTGGACGAGAAGCGCCGAGAGGAGGGCGCCGAGGCCGCCCCCGATACCCGGGGCGATCGAGTTGGCGAGCGTGCCCCGGGCGCGGTTGACGTCCAGCATGGCCGCCCCGATCGCGCCGATGGCGAGGCCGACCGCGAGCCCTTGCACGATACGGGCCGCCAGCAGCGTGGGTACACCGTTGGCGAGGATGAAGATGATCAGCGAGATCATCTGGATCGCGATCGCGACGATCAAGACCGGCCGCCGCCCGACATGGTCGGAGAGCTTGCCGGCGGTCAGCAGCGAGCCGAGTACCGCGACGGCGTAGACGCCGAACACGACGGTGGTGACGATCGGGGAGAAATGCCAGGCCGCCTGGTAGGTCGAGTAGAGGGGGGTCGGGGCGAACGAGGAGGCGAGGAACGACACGAGGATCGAGGCGAGCAGGAACAGGGTGAGGTTCGGCCCGAGATGGCCCCGCCGGAGGGTGCTGCCGCTGCTCATCTCAATTGCTCCTCGCGGTCAACGTCGGCTGCGTCACGGTGAAGTCCCGTTCCTCGGGCGCCAAGTACCCGGTACCGCCGCTGACATGCGGATGGCGAGGCTAGTACGGCAGCCGCCGTTCGGGATCCTGGTCCAGGCCGCTGAATGCAGAGCGGCCACCGCGTGATCGTCTGTATGTTGTGGACAAACAGTCGGATCTTGCGGTGGCCGCGGGTCACAGCGTAGACGCTGCCGGATGGCAGCGTGTTCTGGACGGGGTGCTCGGCTGTTTCGCGGGCCGTTTCGGTCGGGTGGAACCGCGTCGGGCTGCCGCCGGGTTCGTGACCGGGCTGCTGGCCGAGTTGGAGATCAAGACATGTTGGCAGCTTGCTGAGCAGGCCGGACATGCCCGGCCGGACGCGATGCAGCGGTTGCTGTATCG
The DNA here is from genome assembly GCF_053599835.1 of Micromonospora sp. NPDC005163. Taxonomy (NCBI): domain Bacteria; kingdom Bacillati; phylum Actinomycetota; class Actinomycetes; order Micromonosporales; family Micromonosporaceae; genus Micromonospora; species Micromonospora sp. NPDC005163. Next base: position 1,207 of record NZ_JBSFYP010000116.1, on the reverse strand, counting down.
GGCGGTTTGGGACGCCGAGGCTGTTCGTGACGACGTGCGGGACCTGATCGTCGGACGGCTCGGTGATCCGGAGGCGGTGCTGGTCCCGGACGAGACCGGTGACCTGAAGAAGGGCATCCACACGGTCGGGGTGCAACGTCAATACACCGGAACAGCAGGTCGGATCGAGAACGCCCAGGTCGCAGTGTTCATGACCTACGCTGGCCGGCACGGGCACACCCTGATCGACCGCCGCCTCTACCTGCCGGTGTCATGGACCGATGACCCCGACCGGATGGAGGCCGCGGGCGTGCCTGATGACATCGGGTTCGCGAAGCGCTGGGAGTTGGCTGCGGACATGATCACCGCAGCGCTGGACGCCGCGGTGCCCGCCCGGTGGGTCGCGGCGGACGAGGCCTACGGCAACAGCGGCAGCTTCCGATCCCGGTTACGCGACCTCAATTTGGGCTACGTCCTGGCCGTCTCGTGCGATCACCTGGTTCCGCTCGACGGCGGCAAAGCCCGCTGCCGCGCCGACCAGATCGCCGCCGGGCTACCCGCAACCGCCTGGCAACGCCGCTCAGCCGGCACCGGATCGAAAGGCCCTCGCCTCTACGACTGGGCCTGGCTCGATGAGGTCACCACCGACACCGACCCGGGCGACCACGGCAGGCACAGCCTGCTGATCCGCAAGAACTACACCACCGGTGAGCTGGCCTTCTACCGCTGCTGGAGTCCACAACCAGTCAGCCTCGCCACGCTCGTGCGCGTCGCCGGGATCCGCTGGACCGTCGAGGAAGGCTTCCAAGCAGCGAAAAGTCAGGTCGGTCTTGACCAGCACCAAGTCCGGCACTGGAACTCCTGGCACCGCTTCACGACCCTCGCCCTGGCCGCTCTCGCAGTCCTGACGATCTGCGCCGCAGACAGCCACGACCGCGACGACGACCCGTCCCGACACACCATGATCGAGCTGACAGTCAACGAGATCCGCCGCCTGATCAACACCATCATCATCGAACCGGCCCGCCACCTGACCCATCGTTTGCACTGGTCAGGATGGCGACGCCAGCACCAACTCCGCGCCCGCAGAGCCCATCACACCCGACGCCTCAACCTCGAACTCCAGCCATGATTGAGGTGCCACGGGTTCTCCGGACAGGGACCCCAAAGTAGAATTGCCCTGTCTGGAAGGAAGACTATTGCCACGCGCGAAGAGGAATTTCTCTCC
>NZ_JBSFYP010000115.1:0-10573 GCF_053599835.1 Micromonospora sp. NPDC005163 | reverse complement strand
GCCGGAGATGACCGAAGAGGAGCTGGAGAAGCTCTTCCTGGCCTTGGCGTGAGCCGCCGGGGCTGCCTCTGGTAGGCCCAGGCGGCGTGTGACCCTGCCCTTGCCGAAAAGCTCGTCCGCGCAGGTCAGGCGGCATGTCGGTACTCGTGGAGGATGCCGCCGAGGCGATCGCGTCGTCGTATGTCGAGCCGGGTTATCTTGTTCGGGTCGGCGATCTGCGCTGGCAACGGGCACAGCGGGCGGGCGTTGGCGATGCCCTGATGCGGGCGGTGTCCGTTGTAGAACTGTTCGAACTCGCGCAGCGCGTGGAGCAGGTGCCGCTGGTTCCAGATCAAGGTGCGGTCCAGTAGTTCGCGACGGCAGGTCTGTACGCAGCGTTCCATGATTGAGTTCATTCTTGGCATCTGGATGCCGCTGAGTACGACGTCGATGCCCGCGTCGGCGAGGATGGCGTCGAACATCTCGGGGAACTTGGCGTCGCGGTCGCGGATTATGAAGCGTGCCCGGCAGCCGGTGTCCTCGAGGTCCATGACGAGGTTCTTCGCGGCTTGCACCACCCAGGAGGCGGTCGGGTGCGCGGTAGCTCCCAGGACCCGGATCCTGCGGCTGGCGTGCTCGATCGCCGCGAACACGTACATCCGTGTCCCGGTGAGGGTGAACGTTTCCAGGAAGTCGCAGGCCAGGAGGGCGTCGGCTTGGGAGCGAAGGAAGTCGGCCCAGGTACTGGCCGCCCGCTCGGGCGCCGGGTCGATCCCGGCCTCCTGCAAGATCTCCCATACGGTCGACGCGGCCACCTTCACCCCTAGCACCAGCAGTTCGCCGTGCAGACGCCGGTAGCCCCAGCTGGGATTCTCCCGAGCCAGGCGCAGTACCAGGGCACGTATGGAACGAACCGTGCGCGGCCGGCCCGGGAGCTTGGGCCGGGAGGCATCCGTGGGAGCGATACGAGCCGGTGCCGGGCACGCCGGAGATCGTGCTGGTCGACATCGACGGCACCGTGGCCCTCAAGGGCGACCGCAGCCCGTACGACATGACCCGCGTCAGCCGCGACCAGCCGAAACCCGCCGTGATCCTCGCCGTCCGCGCCATGCACAGCGCCGGCTACGGCGTCGTCTTCTGCTCCGGGCGGGACGAGTCCGCGCGGACGGACACCGTCGCCTGGCTGGACCAGCACGTCAAGGTGCCCTACCTCGCGCTGCACATGCGGGCGGTCGGCGACACCCGCGACGACGCCGTCGTCAAGGCGGAGATCTTCGCCCGGGAGGCCCGCGAGAAGTTCACTGTCGTCGGCGTCTTCGACGACCGCGCCCGGGTGGTGCGGATGTGGCGCGCCCTCGGCCTGACCGTCTTCCAGGTCGCCGAGGGCGACTTTTGAGCCGAGGGGAGTGCCGATGGCTCGCGTCGTCATCAAGATCCACCGCCGCAAGAATCTCTACGTCATCTGGAGCAGCGAGCGGGACCAACCTGTCGCGGTTGGCACCCGCCGCGAGGTGATGGGGCTTCTCGGCGGTGACATCCCAACCGGCCGGTGTCCCACGTGCCAGAGCTGGGTTCCGCGCGACGCCACCCCTGCCGCCGCTCTCGCCCGCGCCGACGAGCACGGCGGCTCGGATCGCTCGGTGCGGTTCGGGTGGTGGGACGACGAGCTGCTCCCGTACGCCATGGAAGGTCAGCTCCGCCGGACCGACCTCGCCAAGGCGGCCCGGCTGATCGCCGAGGGCCGCGAAGCCGAGGTCCGGACCCTGCTCGTTCCGTACGACGATGAGGACGCCGGATGAGCACCCCGAACGACTACCCCCGGGACGTGCCGCCCGACGTCCTCGCTGCGGCAGACAAGGCCTGCTGCCGGATCGTCAGCGGCGACCGGACGGGACCCACCCCGCGCGGCCGCGCCGAGTGCGGCGGCAACCCCGGCCTGTCACTGCGCGATGACGTGCACGAGCAGGGGAACTGAAGTGCACGTACTGCTGTCCGGCATTGTCGGCTCCAACGCCTACGGGCTGAACCGGCCCGGCTCCGACGTCGACCTCCTGGCCGTCGGCGCCGCATCCACGGCCGCGCTGCACGGCTTGACCTCGCCGAAGGAATCGCACGTCACGACGAAGCCCGACCGCACCATCCACGAGGCGAGGAAGTTCGCGATCCTCTGCATCGGCGGTAACCCCACCGTCTCCGAGCTGCTGTGGCTGCCCGAGGACCTGTACGAAGTCCGCACACCGCTCGGCGACGAGCTGATCGGGATCCGGTCGGGTTCCTGTCCGCACCCCGCGTCCGCGACGCGTACCTCGGCTACGCCATGCAGCAGTTCCGCCGGCTCAGCGAACGCGGCGACGGGTCCTTCTCGGCCGACACCCGCAAGCGCACCGCGAAGCACGCCCGGCACCTGGCCCGGCTCACCCGGCAGGGACTCGACCTCTACACCACCGGCACGCTCACGATCCGCCTCGAGTACCCCGAGTGGTACCACGACTTCGGCGACGCCGTCGCCGGCGGCGACCTCCAGATCGCGGCCGACCTTCTCGCCGCGGCCGAGCGGCAGATGGCCGCCACGAAGTCACCGCTGCCGGAGAGGCCCGACACGGCACCGATCGAGGCATGGCTGCTGCGGGCTCGCGCAGCCCACTGAAACCGGCCGTGAGCCTCGCCCGGGCCTCCACCGCCACCCTCGAAACGATCCGGCTCAACCTGCACCACGGGCTGCGCCTGGTCCTCGACCACCATGACGCCGCGACGCTTCACCGCGTCGGCGCGAAGGGCGCCGCACCGCCGGTCGAGTCCGGGGCCTCACCCTCAGCCTGCTCGTCGCCGTCGACGAGGAGCTGGCGCATCGCATCAAAAACCAGCGAGAGGACCCGCGATGAGCGCGAGTCGCCGGGACGGCGGGACTTGGAGTCCTGCGCCCGATCGCACGTCTGGGTGAACGAAACCCGGTGGCTCCTTGCTGGCTGGATCGGTTATCCGAAACTGTGTGAGAGCGTCAGCCGTCGCTGATGTGGGCACGATTGGGGCCTGCTCGCGCCCGGGCGAAGTCCAGTGAATGGCTTGATATCTATGAACATCACCGTAAGAGACCACAAGGTGGCTCACCTTCAGTGGTGGTACGAGACGGGCTTGCCTCCGCACAGTCCGGCGGACGTTGGTTGGGTAATCGACCTGTCAGTGCGAGAGTGGGATCCAGGCCTACCCGGTCCGGTCGTCCTCATGCTGCATGGCAGAAGCGTACCGGCTGCCCCGGTGTTCGCCCTTGGCGACGATGACACAACCGGTCGTTGGGCCCGCTACAACTGGGCCAACTACTTGGCGCGGTCAGGTTTCCGAGTATTCATCATGGACCTCCAAGGGTCCGGCCTCTCAACTCGCTCCCCACAGATGGACGTAGCCTGCAACGCGTTCAAAGGCGACCAGAGCAAGCTAGCGCCCTACCCGCTGCCTACAGGAGCTTGCGACGAGGACTATCCCTTTCCTCGTTACCTCAACCAGGTGGAAACCGACCTAGCTGAGCTCCATGCAGTCATCAGCTGGATCCGAGGAACCGCGGGCGTGCAAAAGGTTAATCTCGTCGGCCACTCCGCAGCCGCTCACATCGTCGGACCGTACGTAATGAAATGGCCGGACTGGGTGGAAAGCCTGTTCCTGCTCGCCCCCATCTTCCCACCTTATGGCCTCGGCGACCGACCCCCATTCATGCCGCCCCCGGAACCCCCTGTGCCGTACCCGCTGCCCCCTCTGCCGGATAGGTTTCGGTGCCCAATGTTCATCACGAGCAGAGATCAATTTATGGCGGACTGGAACGCTGAGGCGCCACAGCGGGAAACCGGCATCGAAGATTTCGTGTGGAATGAGATCATGAAACTTGACCCGGTCGGCGCAACATGGGGAAGCCAAGGCGTGATCCGATGGCGGAACTCGGCCTGGTATGGATGGACAAAGAGCAAGGTGGAGAGCAACGACGCGCTCGGCGTAAGCGTGCCGGTGGCTATTGTGTACGGAACCAGCGACCAACAGATAAATCAACTTTCATCCACGCTGCCATCCGTGCCCAGCGACACGCAGAAGCCAGGCCCGCCGTTCAGCGTCGAATGGCTATTCCGCGCGATTCCCGGCGATCGCAAGCTGATGGTCTCCATCGACAAGACCGGGCATTTCATGCCCTGGGAGACGCAGCACTACGTCCTGCATCGCTATTCCGCCGACTGGATCAGGAACAAGTCCATCGACTGGCAAAACAGCGGCGCTTGGCAGCGGGACACCTACGGCCAACTCGTCCCTGTCGCTGTATAGCGCGCTGGCCCGCACCCGGGCGGCCGGCCCGCGGGCGGATTCCTGGACAACGCCACCGCCCACCGGTTCCTTCAACGCGCGCAGGTGATCGGCGCCCGCCTCGTCTCGTCCCACGTCCGGTGACCACGTGTGCGACCAGCACGTCAGCATCGGAGCGGGCGGGCGGTGTCGTATGGCTGTGCCACGATAGGCGACTGTGACGAGACCCCGACGATCGTGGACCTGGCAGAACTGGGCGCAGGCCGCAGCTGACGTCGCATCGGGCGAAGTGCACGAGCACCAGCAGTTTGAGCTGAAGCGTGAGACCTACGGCACGGCCGAGAGCGCCAAGCGGGAACTGGCGAAGGACGTCGCGGCGCTGGCCGTCGACGGGGGAACCCTCGTCATCGGGATCGAGGAGAACCGGGACAGCGGTCGGGCAGCCGGCCTCACGCCGGTCGAACTGGCGGGGCAGGTCGAGCGGATCCAGCAGGTGTGCCAGAACCGGGTCGACCCACCGCTCGCCTTCACCGCGACCGACCTGGTCAACCCCGACGACCCCTCCACCGGCCTGATCGTCATCGACGTTCCGCCCAGCCCGTTCGCGCCGCACCAGGTCGACGGGCGGTACTACGGCAGGGCGGACCGGACCGTCAGGACGCTGTCGGACCCTGAGGTGATCCGGCTGCACCGCCTGCGCGACGCCTCCGAGGACAGCATCCTCGATGACCTGGAGCGGGCGCGGCGCAGCGCCGCGGCGCTCGACCTCGGGCTGTCGACGCTGGCGGTCGCGATCACGCCCATCCCCGTCATCCGGCCGGAGCTGGTGCGCGACGAGCTGGCCGACGGCAATAAGTGGCTCGGCGAGGTAGCCAACGCGGCGCAAGACCGCGTGAGGCGCATCAGCGACGGCAGCCCTCTCGCGCCCTTGGTCATGCAGAGCGCCAGCTTCCCGTTCAGCAGCCGCAACGGATACGCCACGCCGAACGGCTTCGCGTTCAGGTACAACAGCCGCGAGGACACGTACGCCTTCCTCGAGGTGGCGGAATCCGGCGCCGTGACGCTCATCGTGCGCGACGTCACCGACGGGGCCTCGATCGCCCGAGACCGACCGGAGTACGAGAAGTTCATCAACCAGTACGAAGCGGCCACCTTCACGGCCCTCGCCCTCGCCGTGTTCGCCGAGGTAGCGGAGCGCAGTGGCTTCCGCGGCATCGTCGGCCTGGGTCTCCGCCTGGACGGCATGCTCACCGTCACGCCGATGCGCGAACCGTCGCGCCGGACCTGGGACCGGCCCGTCCCGTACCCCGAGGACCACTACCAGCGGGTCACCAGCGCCACCAGCGTGGAACTCGACGCCGACCTGACGGCCGTCATGGACCGGCTGTACGGCCGGCTACTGCGGGCCCTGGGCCTCGGTGACATGCTGCGCCAGCGGCCGACCGAGTCGTAGCCAATGCGGGTTCGATACTTCGAGGGTTGGCTCGCCCACCTGCTCGCCGGCCAGCAGTGGGTCAGCATCGTTGCCCGGTTCACCGAGGGTGGCCCGAAGCCCGTCGGCCTGGCCGCCGACCCGAGGCCGGGTGGCGTGTCGGTCATGGTGCAGATGGCCCGCGGCGGGACGAATACGGGAACGGCTGCGGCGGACGCACCGGGGACCTGGCCGGGGAGTAGTGCTGAGGTCGAGCAGGTTGCCGTGCCGCGGGCGCCGGAGTCCTCCGCCGAATGGGCCGAAGCCATCGCCGCCGTCGTGGCCGGCACTCACCACCCCGACGTCAAGGACGTAGCGACCTACGGTGTTCCCGTCGACGGGAAGAGGCGCCCCGGAGTGCGAGTCTCGTTCACCGACGGGTCCGACATCTTCACCACCGTGCTGGATCCCCAGTAGACGACCCCGGACACCGCCGGAGCCGGGCTGTGCTGCCGATAACGCCCTCGCCTCGCGCCGGCCGCGTCCCCTAGGGTTTCGGCGCGTAGCGCCACCGCAGCGTCAGAGAAAAGGTGAGCCATGAACACAGTCATCGACCTCGGCAACGGAGACTCCCTCCAGATGGAGCCGGCCCGACGCGCCCTGAGCCTGTATCCGGGCGCCGGGAGCGCGCAGGTCGAGGTGGCGCTGAGGATCAGCAAGGCACAGGACCTGGCACCGGGCATCGCGTACCGGGTTAGCGCCCGGATGCACGTCGAGGACAACCAGCGCCGGCAACGGATGTTGTGCGCCCTGGACACCGCGAACCTGGTCACGCCGCTCGTGCAGGCAGGCGATGTGCGGCTGTCGGGCTTCGCCACCGACGAGCAGCTGCGCGCCGTCGAGCAGCTGCGCGCAGGCGGGGACCTGTGGGTGAACCTGAACCTGTCGGTCTATTCGCTGGAGCAGCCGGGCTCTAAGGCACCCACCTCGGCTGACCCGGAGAAGGGCCGGACGGCGCGGCGGTCGGGATCGACAGGACTTCAGGCGGAGAAGGTCTTCGTGGAGTTGGCGGAAGCAGTCGCCAGGGCGCGCCCGTTGCCGCGGATGCGGACCGGGGACCTGAGGTTCGACATCAACGCCGGGGAGTGGGCGGCGCAGATGGTCAAGGTGGAGGCTGGGGCCTTCGTCGAACTGCTGGTGCCGCTGGCCAGGGGCGCGGACTACACCGACGCGGTGGCGGCGCTGCGGGAGGCGCGCGAGCTGCTCCGGCAGGGCAACATCGAACCGGCGATCGTGGAGGCCCGCAAGGCTGTGGAGCAGGTCCGTGACGCGTACGGCACACAGAAGCTGTTCGCCGCGGCGAAGGCGAAGACCCCGCGCCAGCGGACCCTCGACGAGCGTTGGGCGTTCATGGTCGAGGACCTGTTTTCGACGATGAGCGGCGCAGGCCACAAGAACGACGAGGTGACGAAGGACTTCGAGTACACCCGCGAGGACGCCGAGATGTTGATCGTCGCGACCGCCGGGATGCTCAAGCGACTGTCCGTCAACAGCGGCTCGCTATAGCCGGCCGCGAATCACATGAAGGTGCCTCGGAATATCCATTGCCATCCGAACGCGGTAGCGCTTACCTTGAATGAGCAAGGTCAACCGGACCAACCCAAGGAGTTCCCCGTGTTGCAGTACGCGTCCACCGAAACCACGCGGTTCATGCCGCGCGGCGGTGTCGTGCTGCCCTCGATCGGGCGAGCCTACGACCTCTGCGCGAGCGAGCAGAACTGGAAGCCGGGGTGGCGGCGCGAATAGCGTCAGCGCAAGCTGCGAAGCCGCCCACTCCGACAGGGATAGGGCGGCTTTTTCGTTACCCGAACAACTTCATAGGGGCGTAGCTCAACTGGTAGAGCACCGGTCTCCAAAACCGAAGGTTGCAGGTTCGAATCCTGTCGCCCCTGCATTTCGTCCCGGCCGTGGCCGGCGACGTCGCAAATTCTCAACTCCACAGTGGATGGCATAAGGAAGACCCCGGCCGGCGCCCGCACGGGCCGGCCGGGGGCAACACCTCCGGGACGAGGGAGACGGCTGACCCGCTCGCTTTGGGAGCGAGAGACACGGGGTTCGACACCCCGGTCCCGGACCATGGGGTTGTAGCTCAGCTGGTAGAGCGTCGGCGTGGCACGCCGAAGGTCAGGGGGTTCGAGTCCCCTCTTCTCCACCGGCCCGCCTGGTGACCGCATCGAAGATGGCGCGGGTACGAAAGTGTCACCGCAAGCCCGTCAAGCTCAGGCGGTAGAGCGCCGGTCTGAAAAGCCGGAGGTTGCCGGTTCGACGCCGGCGACGGGCACGTTGGCGGGTTCGCGGCCGCGCGACTGCGATCCCCGCCAGCTCCATGGGCCGTTGGAGCAAGCTGGCAGCTCACCTGGTTCTCAGCCAGAAGGTTACGGGTTCGAGCCCCGTACGGCCTACGCACGATCTCGCGGTACTAGCTCAACGGCAGAGCTGCTGACTTCCAATCAGCCGGTCGGGGTTCAATTCCCCGGTACCGCTCAACGCCAATCCGGGTTGCTCTGCTGGCTGGGCGCCCCGACTTTGGATCGGGAGGACGCAGGTTCGATTCCTGCACCCGGAGCTCACACTCGGCCAGCGGAGAACGTCGCCGCGGGGATCGCGGTGGTCGACTTGCTGGGGCGAGGACCCGACAGCGTTTGGTGCTGCTGGTACGCGTCGATGACCTTCGCGGGAATGCGTCCGCGTTCGGTGACCTTCTGACCGACCAGCTTCTCGTTCTTCGCCCACCACGCCCGGATGAGCCGTCGACGTTCCTGCTTCGCGGTCTGCGACTCCGCCGGCCGAGATACGACCCGGCCGGCAGCGTTCCGGGTTCGGCGACCGGCATTAACGAACTGCGCCAGCTGTTCCTCGAAGAGGGCCCTGTTCTTCTCGGTCAGGTCGATCCGGTACTCCACGCCATCGAGGCTGAAACGCACCTCCTGGGCGTCCGGCTCTCCGGTCAGGTCGTCGGTCGTCTGCACGAAGGTGCGGCGCGCCATGGGTCCCCCTCGGTCCTCGGATCAGGCTGCTGGGGTCGAGTTACAGGAGCGGAACTCAACCGTCCCTGAGTGGATCATCAAAGATCCGACGCCGCAACCTGCGGGAATCACGCCTCGGTAGCCCAACTCGGTAGGAGGCAGCGCACTCAAACTGCGCACAGTGCGGGTTCGAATCCCGCTCGGGGCACGCAGCACACCATGCCGTCGTAGCTCAGTCGGTCGAGCAGCTCCATGGTAGGGAGCAGGTCGCCGGTTCGACTCCGGCCGACGGCTCCACGCGGTTGTAGCTCAGCTGGTAGAGCGCGACGTTGCCAACGTCGAGGTCGCCCGTTCGATCCCGGGTCAGCCGCTCCAAGCACCACCGGCCACGAGAGAAGGGAGGGCCCGGTGGACGCCGTTCTCGTCCTCAACGCCGACCTGGGACCGCTGCACCGGGTCCCCGTCAAACACGCGATCCGGATGCTCATGCGCCAGGTCGCCGAGATCCACGAAGCCGAGCCCGACCGGCTCATCGGCGTCTTCCCGATGCCGCGAGTCCTCCGGCTCGTCCGGTACGTCGTCACGAAGTGGCGCTACACCAACGGGCCCGCGTGGTCCAAGGCCGGCGTGCTGCGCCGCGACGGCCACCAGTGCGGCTACTGCCCGGCGCCAGCGACCACCGTCGACCACATCGTGCCCCGCTCGCGCGGCGGGCGGAACAGCTGGAAGAACACGATCGGCGCGTGCTACGCGTGCAACCAGCGGAAGGCGGACCTGACCCCCGCCGAGGCGGGCATGGAGCTGCGGTTCCAGCCGTCGGTCCCCACCTGGTCCAGCATGATGCAGCGCTGATCACCGGCCGGCGAGACCGCGGCTCGCCGGCCACCATTCCCGGGTCGTCTATTCGGTAAGACGCCGCACTCTGGATGCGGAAAGCTGGGTTCGAATCCTGGCCTGGGAGCCACGGCAGGGCGCGCAAGCGGGTCGGCACAGGGTGCACCCATAGCCGCCGGCGAACCGAGAGGTGCCCCTGCCGCGAACAATGCCCTCGTAGCCCAACTGGTAGAGGCGCCAGGTCGAGGTCCTGGTCGTTGTGCACGTTCGAGTCGTGTCGAGGGCACTCACGCCGGCGTAGCTCAGAGGCCAGAGCACCGCCCTTGTATGGCGACGCGCGCCGGTTCGACTCCGGCCGCCGGCTCCACACCCCGGCGGGTCCCTCGCAGGCCGGGAGGCCAGGGAGAAGGCAGGGATGTCGCGCCCCTGCCGGTGATCCGTCGGTGAAACGGCGGCACCGTCCCGGCCCGCGAGAGACCCACCGGGGTCATGCCAGCGCAGCACGACTGGCGGTGCGCGCCCCTCGTAAGGGGCGAGGTAGGGCGTTCGAGTCGCCCCGCTGGCTCTCCATGCCGACGTAGCTCAACGGCAGAGCATCCGGCTCATAACCGGAAGGCACCCGGATCGACACCGGGCGTCGGCACCACGCGCTCGTGGTGGAACTCAGGTAGACACGCACGGCTCAGAACCGTGTGCCGAAAGGCGTGGGGGTTCGACTCCCCCCGAGCGCACGCGAGGTCGAAGGCGGAGTGGAGCCGCCGCCCTGGCGCACCCAGGGAGAACCGGTTCAACTCCGGACGGCCAAGCCATGGGGTCGTAGCTCAGTTGGTAGAGCGCTGCTTTCGCAATGCAGAGGCCGGCGGTTCGACTCCGCCCGATTCCACTCACCGGCCCTGGCCGGTCCCATGCTGGCGTAGCTCAGCGGCTTGAGCACCCGGTTGTCAGCCCAGGGCCCCGGCAAAGTCGTGGCGGTGTCTGACTTGAGTGGACTGGAGTAGAAGCGCCGTTGTTGATGGCAGCAAGACGGGCATGACCGGTTCAG
>NZ_JBSFYP010000114.1:0-10729 GCF_053599835.1 Micromonospora sp. NPDC005163 | reverse complement strand
TGGTGGCGCCGAACGCGCCGGCTGCGGCCGCGCCGGCGGCAAGCGCCGGCCCGGCGGCCAGGGTCACCGGGCGGCCGCGGAAGTTGGTGCGCTCCAGCGCTGGCCCGATCGGGGCGGTACGCACCTCACGCAGCGCGTACCGGGCGGCGGCGGCGCCGGCTCCGGCGATCAGCAGCCGGCCGAGCGCCTTCACGCCGCCACCTCGCTTCGCTCGGCAGCGGCGGAAGACGCCGCCTTGCTGTACCTCAGGTTCGCTCGCTGCGCTCGCTCACGCGCCGCCTCGTCGGTTTCGGACACGGGGGTACGTCGTTCGCTCACTGGGGCAGTCTAGGCAACAGGCCGGAGGCGGCGTTGTCACCGACGCCGTACTGGCCGGCTTTCTTCTCGGTGAGCTGCTGCGCCAGGGCGAGGCCGCTGACGAACTGGCCCTGCAGGGTGTTGGCGTTGTCGACCGTGGAGATGGTCTGGGAGAGCACGGGGTCGCCGCGGACCACGGCCACCACGTTGCCGCCCGTGGAGCCGTTGCCGCTCACCACGATCGATCCGGTCCGGTCGAACTGCTCGGCGATCTTGACGACCGACTCGTCGCGCTTGTCGGAGTCCTTGTCGACGTACGGTTGCCCGCTGACCACGACGACGGCCTCGGCCGACCCGGTGACCTTGTTGTCGTCGGTGGTCAGGTAGCCGGCGTTGTTGTAGGCGGCGAGTACCGCCCGCCGGTCGGCGTCGCTGACCGGCGCGGTGCCCTGGGCCCGGTCCAGCAGGACGCTGGCCAGCAGGGCGCTGGAGGTCTCCACGCCGTGCCCGTTGCCGGGCAGGCCGGTGGTCTGCGCGGTCGGCCGGGCGGCGGTGACGGCCAACTCCAGCAGGTTGGAGTTGTTGTCCGGGTTGATGAACTTGTCCTGCAGGTCGACCCGGCCGGTGATGGTGGCGCCGGCGAGCTGAATCTTCTTGAGCACGCCCTCGGTGTGGTCGCGCCCGTTGGGCAGGCTGAGCACCAGCACGCGACGGCCGGTGAGGGTGCCCGGGAGGACGACCTGGGACACCTGCTCGGCGAACTCCTCCTCCAGCCCGAGCTGCTTCTCCATGCTGTTGACCTGCTGACGCCACTGCTGGTTGTCCTTGCGCAGCCCGGTGACCTGCTCCTTGAGCGAGTCGGCGACCGGGCCGTTGAGGGCGGCCGTGCCGACCACCAGGCCGATCGCCAGAGCCAGGAAGACCGCGGTGAGGGACACCACGTGGTAGCGGAAGTTGATCACGCTTGCAGCCTCTTGATCGGTCGGGAACTAGAAGAGCCGGTACAGCTGGAACACCAGATTGTCCCACCACTCGGCGGCCACGCCCAGGTATGCCTTCCCGACGGTGGAAACAGCCACCGCGGAGGCCATCGCCGCGACCGCCGAGAGCACCAGCAGCAGCAGCGACGAACCGGAGATGCTCTGCCGGTAGAGCCGACTCACGCCCTTGGCGTCGACCAGCTTGCCGCCGACCTTCAGCCGGGTCAGGAACGTCGAGGCCATCCCACCGCGGCCCTTGTCCAGGAACTCGACCAGCGTGGCGTGGGTGCCGACCGCGACCAGCAGCGAGGCGCCCTTCTCGTCGGCCAGCAGCATGGCCAGGTCCTCGCTGGTCGCCGCCGCCGGGAAGGTCACCGCCGGGACGCCGAGGCCGCTGACCCGGGGCAGCCCGGGCGCCCGCCCGTCCGGGTAGGCGTGCACGATCACCTCGGCGCCGCAGCGCAGCACGTCGTCGGTCACCGAATCCATGTCCCCGATGATCATGTCGGGGGTGTATCCGGCCTCAACCAGCGCGTCGGCGCCACCGTCGACGCCGATCAGCACCGGCTTGAACTCCCGGATGTACGGGCGCAGCACGTCCAGGTCGGCCTTGTAGTCGTAGCCGCGCACCACGATCAGGCAGTGCCGCCCCTGGATCTGGGTCTCGATGTCCGGCACGCCCACGCCGTCGAGCAGCAGATCGCGCTCCTGGCGGAGGTAGTCCATGGTGTTGGCGGCGAACGCCTCCAACTGCACCGACAGCCCCTCCCGGGCGTCGGCCATCGCCTTGGCGACCGACTCGGTGTCCTGCAGGCTGCCGTGCGCCACCGGCTCGTCACCGGCGAAGACCGTGTTGCCCTCGATGCGCACCTGGTCGCCCTCGCGGATCCGCTCGAAGACGCCCTCCCCCAGGTCGTCCAGGAGCGGGATGCCGGCGGCGATCAGCACCTCCGGGCCGAGGTTCGGGTAGCGGCCGGAGACCGAGGGCTTGGCGTTGAGCACCGCCCCGACACCGACGGCGACCAACGAATCGGCCGCCACCCGGTCCAGGTCGACGTGGTCGATGACCGCGATGTCACCGGGCCGTAGCCGACCGACCAGGCGTTTTGTCCGGCGATCGAGGCGCGCGGTGCCGAGGACTCTGCCCGGCTCCGCGATCCGGTTCCGGCGCAACGTGGGTAGACGCATCGTGACCATCCTGGCATGTGAGGCAGCTTTTCTGTCGCGACATGCCTGAGCAGGGCCGCCTACCCAGGGAAGCACACGTCGGCGCAAGCCGGTGTGCTTGCGCCCACAATACGCGGCGTCACGGCCGCCGTTCCTTGGCCGCCACGGCCAGAAGCTCCTCGGCGTGGGCGATACCCAGATCTGAATCTGGCAAACCAGCGAGCATCCGAGCCAGCTCCCGGGCCCGCTCAGTGTCCTCCACCACCCGCACACCGCTCGTGGTCACCGCGCCGCCCGTGTCCTTCGCCACCACCAGGTGCCGGTCGGCGAACGCCGCCACCTGCGGCAGGTGGGTGACGACCAGCACCTGGTGGCTGCGGGCCAGCCGGGCCAGCCGCCGGCCGATCTCCACCGCCGCCTGACCGCCGACCCCCGCGTCGACCTCGTCGAAGACCAGCGTGGGCGGGCCACCCGAACCGGCGAAGACCACCTCGATGGCGAGCATCACCCGGGACAGCTCACCGCCGGAGGCGCCGCGCTGCAACGGCAGCGACGGCGCGCCCGGGTGGGCCAGCAACCGCAGCTCCACCTCGTCGCCGCCGTCCGGGGCGATGCCCACCTCGGCGCCGTTGACCGGCAGCGACGGCTCGGACCGTCCGGCCGGGCGGGGCAGCACCGCGACCTCGATCCGGGCGTGCGGCATGGCCAGGCCGGCCAGCTCGACGGTGACCTGATCGGCGAAGCGGACGGCCGCCTCCTGTCGGGAGACCGACACCCGACCGGCCAGATCGGCCACCTCGCCCGCCAGCCGCTGCCCCTCGCGCTCCAACTCGTCGAGCAGGTCGTCGGAGGTGTCCAGGTCGGACAGTCGGGTGCGGGCCCGCTCGGCCCACGCGATCACCCCGTCGACGTCGTCGGCGTACTTGCGGGTCAGCGCGCGCAGCGCGGCCCGCCGCTCGTAGATGTGCTGCAACCGGGCCGGATCCGCGTCGAGCGTCGCCAGGTACGCCGACAGCTCGGCGGAGACGTCGGTGACCAGGGTGGCCGCCTCCTCCAGCCGGGCCGCCAGCTCACCGAGCGCCGGATCGGTGCCGGACTGCGCCTCCAGGGTGCGCCGGGAGGTGCCCAGCAGCGCCGTCGCGTCCGGTGTCTCGTCGGCCGCCTCCGCGCCGCCGGCCAGGCACTGCTGGGCCACCTGCGCGGCCGTACGCAGCCCCTCGGCGTGCTCGAGGCGCTGCGCCTCGGCCTTCAGCTCGTCATCCTCACCGGGCTGCGGATCGACCCGGGTGATCTCGTCGAGGCCGAGCCGCAGCAGGTCGGCCTCCTGGTTGCGCTCGCGGGCGTTGCGGCGGCGGTCGGCCAGGTCGTCGACGATCCGCCGCCAACCGGTGTACGCCTCGCGCAGCGCGTCGAGCAGCTTCTCGTGCGCCGGGCCGGCGAACCGGTCCAGTGCCGCCCGCTGCTCGGCCGGGCGCAGCAGCCGCAGCTGGTCGGACTGGCCGTGCACGGCCACCGCCTGCTCACCCACCTCACCGAGCATCGA
This sequence comes from Micromonospora sp. NPDC005163, assembly GCF_053599835.1. Taxonomy (NCBI): domain Bacteria; kingdom Bacillati; phylum Actinomycetota; class Actinomycetes; order Micromonosporales; family Micromonosporaceae; genus Micromonospora; species Micromonospora sp. NPDC005163. The sequence goes on along the minus strand of NZ_JBSFYP010000114.1, from coordinate 6,742 downwards.
CACCGGCATGCTCCGGCCACCGAGGTGGGCACGGGACCGGCCCTCCACCGTCACCGTGCGGCTCAGCAGCAGCGAACCGTCCTCGTCGGGGTCGCCGCCGGCGTCGGTGATCCGGGCGTACACCGCGTCGGCGACCCGGCCCTGCAGGCGCAGCCGCCCCTCCACCACGGCCCGCCCGGGCTGGGCACGGACCCGCCCGGCGTCGGCCCGGCCCCCGAAGAGCAGGCCGAGGCCGGTGACCACCATCGTCTTGCCCGCACCGGTCTCGCCGGTGATGACGTTCATCCCGCCGGTCAACGGCAGCGTGGTGTCCTCGATGACGCCCAGTCCGGTGATGCGCAGCTCTTCCAGCACAGCAACCGACAGTAGACGCGTGGCCCGACACTTGACCAGCCGACGGAGCCGCGGGGCAGGTCGCCGTACGGCCGGCACCGGGCCGACGTACAGTTCTGCCCCGTGTTGGACGTGATCGGCCTGACCCCGGCTGAAGAGGAGCTCTACCGCTGCCTGCTCCAGCTCACCACGGCCCGGATCGACGAGCTGGTCCAGCGGCTGCAACGCCCGCGGGCGCAGGTCGTCGCGCAGGTCGAGGCCCTACGGATCAAGGGCCTGGTGCTGCCCACCGACACCGACCCGGACGCCCCGCTGCGCCCGAGGGCACCGGACGTCGCCCTCGGCGCGGCGCTGCTGCGCCGACAGGAGGACCTGGAGGCGGCCCGGCGGCGGGTCACCCAACTGGCCGAGGAGTACCGGTCCGGGCTGCGCCGTCACCACGGTGACCACCTGGTCGAGGTGATCACCGGGGCGCGGATGCTCCGGGACCGGCTCCGCGATCTGCAGAACTCGGCGCGTACCGAGGTGCTCTGGTTCTGCCGGACGAACCCCCTCGCGATGGCCGGCCCGGAGAACGTCGAGGAGTTCGACGCGCTGGCCCGCGGGGTGAACTACCGGGCCATCTACGAGCGGGACCTGCTGCTGGAACCGGGCGCGCTGGCCGACCTGGCCAAGGGGGTCGCCGCCGGCGAGCAGGCCCGCGTCCTGGACCGGCTGCCGGTCCGACTCGCCATCGTGGACGCCCGCACCGCCATCTGCCCGCTCGTGCCCGACCGCGACGGCGGCGAGCCGAGCGCCGCCGTGATCGGCCGCAGTCAACTGCTCGACGCGCTGCTCGCCCTCTTCGAGAGCCACTGGCGGGTGGCGACCCGGCTGCGCCTGGACGACCCGCTGGCCGTGCCGGCGTCCGAGAGCCGCAGGCCCGACGACCCCGACGACCACCCCGGCGACGGCTACCGACCGGACGCCGACGAGGCGCGGCTGCTGTCGCTGTTCGTGGCCGGGGTGCCGGACAAGTCCATCGCCTCGCAACTCGGGGTGAGCCGTCGGACCGTGCAGCGCCGACTCGCCGACCTGATGGCCGCCGCCGGCGTGGACACCCGGCCCGGGCTGGCCTTCCAGGTCGCCCGGCGGGGCTGGATCTGAGCGAAGGGGCGGGACGGCCCACGGCCGCCCCGCCCCGCGCGCGTCAGCGCAGCCCGTACGCGTCGACCACGGTCTGGTCGACGGTGTTACCGGCCCGGTCGCTGCCGTGCACCCGCAGGGACACCGTGCCCCGGCCGGCCGGGACGGTGGCGGTGAACCGGGTGCCGGAGCCCTTCACCGGCACCTTGCGCCAGGTCTTCCCGCCGTCGAAGGACACCTCGACCCGCAGGCTGGTGCCGGTCGGCGCCGGCACGCCCGCCGGCTGGCGCAGGCTCAACCCCAGCCGGTGCGTCCGACCGCCGGCCACCTGGCCGCGCAGGTCGGCCGGGACCTGGTAGTCGACCTGAAGCAGCGGCAGCGGCCGGGCCTTCTCCTCGGCCGGGCGGGCCGAGGTGAACTGCCAGGCCGTCTCGGTACGGGTGGCGTAGCGCCACTCGTCCGAGGACCGCCGCGTGGTCAGGTCGAGCCGGTAGCGGGCCGACTCCGCCGTGGTGTGCACCGGTGCCCACCCGCCGGAAAGGTCGGCGATCTGCTTCCCGTCCCGACTGAGCCGGGCCTCGACGGAGTCCGACTCCTCGCTGCCGCCGGCCGGACTGTAGTGCCCGTCGGCGTCGACATACTCGGCCACCCGCAGGTCCAACGTGTCCCCGGTGCGGGACGGCACCGGCACCGCAGCGCCGGCCGGGACGGCCGGACGGACCACCGGGACGTGCCAGCTCTCGGTGTCCCGGTCGTCAGCGTCGTACCGCCGGGGCTGCTGGGTGAGCCCGCCGAGCAGACGACCCCAGGACCAGGTGAGCTTGTGCAGGACCTGGTGCTGCCACCAGTTGTCACCGGCGCTGACGAACTCCTGCCGGGTGGTGCCGGTACGCACCAGCCGCTGGTCGTCGTTCCAGGAGGTCTCCTGCCACGGACGCCAGCCGAACCGCTGCTCGGTGGCCCACTCCGAACCGCCGACGTCACCGTAGCGGGCGGTCACCTCGGCGGTGTTCTTCGCGGTGACCGTGTGCACGATCCGCTCCGGCACCCGACCCTTCGAGACCTGCCACACGTCGTACAGGTACGGGCTGTCCACGGTCAGCGTCAGGTCCAGCGTCGCGCGGCCCTTGCGGACCGTCGCGATCAACCGCTGCCCGTCGTCGTACGCCACCGCCATCGCGGGCACGGGAAGCCGGTCGCCCACCGGGTTCCAGACGGTCCACGCGCTGAAGTCCGCCGGGCGGACGATGAGCACCGACTTCGCACCGGCCGCCGCGGCCGCCGCGATCTGCTCCTCCTCGGAGACATCCGGGCTGCCGCTGAGCAGTGCCGCGGCGCCCCGCACCCCGGCCAGCTCGGCGGGGGTGCCGGTGCCGGCCCAGACCAGCGGCAGCTTCTGCCGTCCGATCGGCGCCGGCGAATAACCCATCAGGTTGATGTCCAGCGGACCGGAGAATCCGCTGATCCGGGCGTCCACCATCGGTGCGACCAGCTGCCAGCGCGAGGCGAACTCGAATTCGCCCTGGCGCACCGCGCGGGTCGGCGTGACGTTGACCTGCTGGATGGTGCTGAAGGTCATCACGCCGTGGTCGACCTGCCGGCCGTTGCCGAAGACCCGGTGCTCGTAGAAGCTGATCGCGGCCCGCTGCTCGGTCGGTTTCGGCGTCTCGATCCGCACCGGGGTGCCCTTGCGCGGGTCGAGCACCACGGTGACGTCCCCGGTGACCATCAGCTCCGGGTCGGTGACCAGGGTGATCTGCTCGTCCAGCGGAGCGCCGTGCTCGATCAGCGCCTCGACCAGGTAGGGGCCCTCCTCGACCTGCACCTGCGTCTCGCCGCCGGCCCAGCCGATGTAGTCGGACTCGGGGTGCTCGCCGAAGAGGGTGAGCACCGGCGACATGCCCGGCTGCCCCTGCATGTCCAGCACCCGGAAGGTGACCGTGTGCTGCGGGCCGCTCAGGGTGAGCCCGACCGCCGTACGCACCGCCACGCCGTCCGCGCCGGTGGCCACCAGCCACCCGCCGTGCGGGCCACGGTCCAGCTTCGCCGGGTCGGCGCGCAGCGGAACGGCCACGCTGCCGCCCGCCGGCACGGTGACCTCGCCGCCGCCGACGGTGACCCCGTCGGCCTCGGCCGCGCCGCTGTCCAGGTTGCGCAGCTCCAGGGCCAGCCGCAGGGTCTGCGGGGCCGCCGTGCCGTTGGTGTACGTGACGGTCCGCTCGACCGCCGCACCGCCGGTGGACACCCGACCGAAGTCGGCGGTGCCCGAGCCGTACACCCGCTGGCTGAGCGCCCGGGCCACGTCGACCCGGCCGCCGCCCTGCTCGAAGACGGTCAGCGCCGGGTTCGCCTTCGTGGTGCTCACCAGCGCGTCCTTGAGCTTCCCGGCCGTCCAGTCCGGGTGTTCCTGGGCGAGGATCGCGGCCGCGCCGGCGACGTGCGGGGTGGCCATCGAGGTGCCGGACGCCGTCGTGTACGCGTCCCCCACCGGCGTACCCATGGTGGTGCCAGCGGCCCGGGCGGCGATGATGCCGACGCCCGGCGCGGTGATCTCCGGCTTGAGGCCGTTGTCGCCGAGCCGCGGGCCGCGGCTGGAGAAGTCCGCGAGGTTGTCGTCGCGGTCGACCGCGCCGACGGTGAGCGCCGCGGCGGCCGCGCCTGGCGAGCCGACGGTACGCGCCGCGCCCTCGTTGCCGGCGGCGATGACGAACAGTGCCCCGGTCTCGGCGGTCAGGTCGTTGACGGCCTGGCTCATCGGGTCGGTGCCGTCGGTGGCGGAGCCGCCGAGGCTCATGCTGACGACCTTCGCGCCGGAGTGGGCGGCCCACTCCATGCCCGCGATGATGGACGATTCGTAGCCGGAGCCGGCGTCGTCGAGCACCTTGCCGACCAGCAGTCGCGCGCCGGGGGCGACGCCCTTGCGCAGCCCGGCGGAGGCGGCGCCGCTGCCGGCGATGGTGGCCGCCACGTGGGTGCCGTGGCCGTGCCCGTCGTTGGCGCTGCCACTGCCGGAGAAGTCCTGCGCCTCGGTGATCCGCCCGGCCAGGTCGGGGTGGGTGGCGTCGACGCCGGTGTCGAGCACCGCCACCTTCACGCCGTTGCCGTCCCGGCCGGCCGCCCAGGCCGCCGGGGCGCCGATCTGCGGCACGCTGTGCTCCAGCGTCGGGCGGACCTTCCCGTCCAGCCAGATCCGGGCGACGCCGGCGCCGAGCCGGGCCTGCGCACCGGCGGTACGGGCCTGCGGGGTGCCGCGCAGCGTCGTCCACAGGCCGCCGAGGTCACCCTTGCCGACCCGCAGCGCCGCGCCGTTGATGCTCTCCAGCGGCCGGGCGTCGGTGGCGCCGGCGAGCGGCCGGACCCGGCCGGCGGCCGGCTCCTGGTAGCGCACGATCAGCGGCAGCGCGCCCTGCGCGGCGTCGCCGTACCCGTCGGCGGCCAGCTCCTGCACGTCGAACAGGTTCGGGTCGAGCACCCCTGCGGAGACGTACGGCACGACGTCGCTGGGCAGCACCCGCAGCCCGCCGTCGGCCTCCACGGTGTGGAAGGTGATCCGCTCGCGGCCGGGGCCGGGGCGGACGGTGGCGGCCAGCCGGCCGGGCGCCGCCTGCACCAGTGCGACCTGGTCGCCGGTGATGAGGGTGATGTGGACGGGCGCGGTACCCGGGACGGTCGGACCCGGGTTCGGGCCGGTGGGCCGGGCGGGCGGGTCGGCGGACGCCGGTGCGGCGAGCCCGACGACCAGCGCGCCGACCGCGCCGGCGGTCAGCCAGCGTGGGGGCCATTGCATGCGATGCGCTCCTCTACTCCAGGGGGGCCGGTCTCAGGGAGATCGACCGATCGGAGTCTGCGACGCAGCGCGTCGGCTGGTCACTAGCTGCGGTGCGCCGCACCAGCGACATGTCGCCAGGTGGACATCGGGCGGCGGACGGCGGGCCGTCGGATGTCCGGCGGGTTTCCACCGGACATCCGGGATCCCGTCGCCCCGTCGAGGCGATGCCGTGCCGGGCGGCGGGTCAGCGGCGAGAGCCGCGCCAGCCGTGCACGGGCAGCCCGAACTTGGCGACCAGCCGGTCGGTGAACGGGCGGGCCCGCAACCGGACGATGCGCACCGGCAGCGCGCCTCTGCGCACCGTGACCCGGGCGCCGGGCGGCAGGTCGTAGACCCGTCGCCCGTCGCAGCAGAGCACGGCGAGGGTGGTGAACGGGTCGACGGTGATCACGAACGTGGACGTCGGGGCGGTGACCAGCGGACGGCTGAACAACGCGTGCGCGCTGATCGGCACCAGCAGCAGCGCCTCCACCTCCGGCCAGACCACCGGCCCGCCGCCGGAGAACGCGTACGCGGTGGAGCCGGTGGGGGTGGCGCAGACCACGCCGTCGCATCCGTAACGGGACAGCGGCCGGCCGTCCACGTCGACGAGGAGTTCGAGCATCTGCGCCCGCTCGCCCTTCTCGACGCTGATCTCGTTGAGCGCCCAGGACTCGATGGTCGGGCCACCGTCGAACTCGGCCGTGACATCCAGGGTGAGCCGCTCGTCCACCGTGTAGTTGCGCCCGACGACGTCACGGACCGCGGTGTCCAGGTCGTTGATCTCGGCCTCGGCCAGGAAGCCCACCTTGCCGAGGTTTATGCCGAGCAGAGGCGCCTTCGCCGGACGGGCCAGCTCGGCCGCGCGCAGGAACGTGCCATCCCCGCCGAGCGCGAAGACGATCTCGGCGCCCTCGGCGGCCTCCGGGCCGGCGATCGGCACCACGCCGGGCAGGTCGAGGTCGTCGGCCTCCTCGGCGATCACCCGGACCTCGAACCCCGCGGCGATGAGATCGGCGGCGACGGCGCGGGCGTGCTCGGTGCTGCGCCGACGGCCGGTGTGGGTCACCAGCAGCGCGGTCCGGCTCATCGCAGCGGCCGCCCGTCCACGGCGGGACGACGCCCAGCCGTCGCCGTCGCCGCCCCGGTGCGGCCGCGTGTCCCGCGTGCCGTCCCGGAACGCTCGCTGCACGCGTTCATCCTGCGACCTCCTCCGCCGCCGCCGCGTCCGGCACGTCGCCGGTCGTCGTCAGGCCGTCCGGCCCGGCCGCCACCACGGCCCGCACCCGCTGCGGGTCGGCCGGCGGTGCGCCCCGGCGCAACCATACGAAGAACTCCACGTTGCCGCTCGGCCCGGGCAGCGGGCTGGGCGCCCCCGCGGCCCGCCCCCGGGCGGGCGGTGGCGCCGCCCGGGCGCCCGCGGAGAAAGGGAGAGGGGGGGGGGGGGGGAGAGGGTGGGTAAGGGAGTGTAGATGA
>NZ_JBSFYP010000113.1:0-12121 GCF_053599835.1 Micromonospora sp. NPDC005163 | reverse complement strand
CCCGGGCCGCCGCGTCGGCCACCGCCCGCGCGACCCGCACCGGCCGGCGGGGGGCCAGCGCGGACACCACGTCGGCCGCGGAGGTCAGCTTCGGCTCGCCCAGCACCTCCTCAGCGAGCCGGCGTACCCGCCAGCCGGTCTCGTCGTACCGGGCCAGCAACTCCTCGCCCGTCGCCACGCCGGCGTCGACGAGCAGCCGGGCGGTCGCGACCACCGGGTCCCGGTCCAGGTCCGCGGCCAGTTCCGCCGGGCTGCGGTACGCCGACTCCGCGTCGGCCCCGGCGTGCCCCATCAGCCGGACGGTGCGCAGGTGCAGCACGGCCGGCCGGCGGTGCCGGCGTACCCACGCCGCGGCCTCCGCCGCCACCGCGTACGCCTGCACCGGGTCGGCTCCGTCGGCACTGAAGTAGCGGATGCCGGGCTTGGCCCGCAGGGTCGCCTCCACCCAGCCCTCCGGGGAGCGGACGCTGATGCCCAGCCCGTTGTCCTCGCAGACGAAGAGCACCGGGATGCGCAGCCCGGCGTGGTCGTACCAGCCGGCGGTGTTGAAGGCGGCGCTGGCGCTGGCGTGGTTGACCGAGGCGTCGCCGAACGAGCAGACCACAATGGCGTCCGGTGGCCACGGGGCGTGCTCGGCGCCGGCCCCGCTGCCGACCCGCACTCCGGCGCCGGTGCGCCGTCCGGCGCTGTCCAGCCGCCGCAGCCGCTCCACGGCCAGCCCCATACCGACCGCCCGGGGCAGGTGCGAGGCGATGGTGGAGGTGGTCGGCACGATGGCCAGGTCGGCCCGGCCGAACACCTTGTGCCGGCCGCCGGCGACCGGCTCCTGGCTGGAGGCGACCATCCCGCGCAGCACGTCCCGGGCCGCGCCCGCGTACGCCGCGAACCCGCCGGCCGGCGCCGGTTCGGGCTCGGTCGGCTCGTCGGGTGGCGCCGCGTCAGCGCCGGGCGCCGGTTCGGCGGTGGTCTGCGCGGCGCGCACGCAGTAGAAGGCACCCGAGCGGTAGTGCAGCAGCGCCGGGTCGGTGGGGCGCAGCGCGGCGGCGACCGCCGCGTTGCCCTCGTGCCCGGAGGAGCCGATGGTGTAGAAGCCCTCCCCGAAGCTGCGCAACCAGCGGCCGGCCAGGTCGAGCTGCCGGCTGGTCACCTGCGCGTCGAACAGATCCAGCAGTCGCGCGCCGGTTAGCGGGGCGTCGTCGGTGACCGGGTCGTCGGGGTCACGCCGCCGCTCGGCGGCGGGCAGCGCCGCCAGCGTCTCCCGGAACCGGTCGTCGAGATCTTGCGGCGTGGTCACGTCGCACAGCATTACCGACGCAGGCCCTGGTCGCCCAGTGGGACACGGTCGGCGCGGGTCGACTCACTCCGGGCCGCAGGGCTCCGGGCAGCCACCGTCGGACACCTTCCACACCAGGTCGCGCAGGGTGTCGAGCTCCCGGTCGGTCAGCCCGGCCAGGAGTCGGGAGTCGGACATCACCGCGGCCACCCGGTCCCGCACGTCCCGGCCCCGCGCGGTCACCACCAGCGTCTTCTGCCGCCGGTCGGCCGGGTCGGTGCGACGCTCGACCAGACCGGCCTGCTCCAGCCTGTCGACCAGCGCGGTCACGTTCGACCGGTCGCAGACGAGCCGCTCGGCGAGGTCGCGGGCCGGCAGCGGCCGGTCCGGGTTCAGCTCGTGCAGCGCCCGGGCCGTCGCCGGGGTGAGCCCCAGCTCGGCGAACGCAACGCCCTGCCGGTGCCGCTGGGAGGCCGTCACGTGTGCCATCCGGCGCACCACGTCGGCGGCCAGGCCGGCGCGGTCCACCGGCCCACCCGCTCCGGGAACGACCTCCTGCGTCACGGCCACATCGTACGCACGGCGCCGGCCGCTCAGCTCAGCGATCGAGATCCGCGCAACATCAGGGAAAGTGCTGCCTCGGAACGTGTTGAGGCAGCACGTCCGGAACGTTGCGCGGATCTTGTGGGGAGAGGCGGGTCAGGCCGGGAGGAAGGAGAAGCGGACCTGGCGGACGGGATTGTCGCCGTTGGTGTCGACCAGGCAGAGCGACTGCCAGGTGCCCAGCGCCAGCCGGCCGCCGAGCACCGGCAGCGTGGCGTACGGCGGGACGAACGCCGGCAGCACATGGTCCCGACCGTGCCCGGGTGAGCCATGCCGGTGCCGCCAGCGGTCGTCGGTGGGGAGCAGGTCGTCCAGCACCCTGAGCAGGTCGTCGTCGGAGCCGGAGCCGGTTTCGATGATCGCCAGGCCGGCGGTGGCGTGGGGCACGAAGACGTGCAGCAGACCGTCGCCCTCGCTGGAGACGAACCCCTGGGCCTCAGCGGTGATGTCCCGGACGGCCGGCCGGGACCCGGTCTGGACGGTGATCACGTCACTGCGCATACGTCGCATTCTGCCGCAGTGCCGGCTCAGTAGCCGCCGCCACCGTCACCCCCGTCGGAGTCTCCCCCCGCCGGGCACGGCGGCGCGGAGGCCTCGTAGCGCTAAGTTACCGGCGGGTACCTGTGTCTCTCGTCGCGTCGGGGGGACCTAGACGTGACGACCGGTGCCACCAGGGGGCAGGATGGCGCTAGAGACCTATCCCACACACAACCGAGGGAACGCCTGTGGCTACGGAACGCAAGCGCCCGGTGATCAGCGACGGCCTACCGAGCCAGCTTCCGGACATCGACCCTGAAGAGACCAGCGAATGGGTCGAGTCGCTTGATGGTGTCATTGACGAGCGAGGTGCCAAACGCGCCCGTTACGTCATGCTGCGCCTGCTGGAGCGGGCTCGCGAACGCCAGGTCGGGGTTCCGCCCCTGACCACCACCGACTACATCAACACCATCACGCCGGAGCGCGAGCCCTGGTTCCCGGGCGACGAGCACGTCGAGCGGCGAATCCGGGCCTACGTCCGCTGGAACGCGGCGATGCTGGTGCACCGGGCGCAGCGCCCGGAGATCGGCGTCGGTGGGCACATCTCGACCTTCGCGAGCTCGGCGTCGCTCTACGAGGTGGGCTTCAACCACTTCTTCCGGGGCAAGAACCACCCGGGTGGCGGCGACCACATCTACTACCAGGGTCACGCCTCCCCCGGTATGTACGCGCGGGCGTTCCTGGAGGGACGGCTCAGCGAGCACCAGCTCGACGGGTTCCGGCAGGAGCTGTCGCACCCGGGCGGCGGGCTGCCGTCGTACCCGCACCCGCGGCTGATGCCGGACTTCTGGGAGTTCCCGACCGTCTCGATGGGTCTCGGCGGGCTGAACGCGATCTACCAGGCCCGGTTCAACCGGTACCTGCAGCACCGCGGCATCAAGGACACCTCGCAGCAGCACGTCTGGGCGTTCCTGGGCGACGGTGAGATGGACGAGCCGGAGACGCTGGGCGCCATCGGCGTGGCCGCCCGCGAGGAGCTGGACAACCTCACCTTCGTGATCAACTGCAACCTTCAGCGGCTGGACGGCCCGGTCCGCGGCAACGGCAAGGTGATGCAGGAGCTGGAGGCGTTCTTCCGGGGCGCCGGCTGGAATGTGATCAAGGTGGTCTGGGGTCGGGAGTGGGACCCGCTGCTCGCCGCGGACACCGACGGCGCGCTGGTCAACCTCATGAACACCACGACCGACGGCGACTACCAGACCTACAAGGCGGAGTCCGGCGCGTACGTGCGGGAGCACTTCTTCGGCCGGGACGCGCGCACGCGCAAGATGGTCGAGCCGCTGAGCGACGACGAGATCTGGAACCTCAAGCGGGGTGGGCACGACTACCGCAAGCTCTACGCGGCCTACAAGGCGGCCACCGAGCACACCGGGCAGCCCACCGTCATCCTGGCGAAGACGATCAAGGGCTGGACGCTCGGCTCGCACTTCGAGGGCCGCAACGCGACCCACCAGATGAAGAAGCTGACGCTGGAGGACCTGAAGACCTTCCGCGACCGCCTCTACCTGGACATCCCGGACTCGGCGCTGGAGGAGAACCCCTACCTGCCGCCGTACTACCACCCGGGCGAGAAGTCCGATGAGCTGGCGTACCTCAAGGAGCGTCGCGAGCAGCTCGGCGGCTACCTGCCGTCCCGGCGGACCAGCACCAAGCGGCTGGCCATCCCCGGCCCGGAGCGGTTCGCCGACGTCAAGCGCGGCTCGGGCAAGCAGAGGGTGGCCACCACCATGGCCTTCGTCCGCCTGCTCAAGGACGTCATGAAGGACAAGGAGTTCGGCAAGCGCTGGGTGCCGATCATCCCGGACGAGGCGCGCACCTTCGGCCTCGACTCGATCTTCCCGACCGCGAAGATCTACTCGCCGCACGGTCAGCGCTACACCTCGGTCGACCGGGAGCTGTTCCTGTCGTACAAGGAGTCGACGACCGGGCAGATCCTGCACGAGGGCATCAACGAGGCCGGCTCGGTCGCCTCGTTCACCGCCGCGGGCTCGTCGTACGCCACGCACGACGAGCCGATGATCCCGATGTACATCTTCTACTCGATGTTCGGGTTCCAGCGGACCGCCGACGGGCTGTGGGCGGCGGCGGACCAGATGGCGCGGGGCTTCCTGCTCGGCGCGACCGCGGGGCGGACCACGCTCAACGGTGAGGGCCTGCAGCACGAGGACGGCCACTCGATGCTGATCGCCGCCACCAACCCGGCGGTGGTCGCGTACGACCCGGCGTTCTCCTTCGAGATCGCGCACATCCTGGAGAACGGCCTGCACCGGATGTACGGGGACGCGCAGGAGAACGTCCTCTACTACCTGACGGTCTACAACGAGCCGATCCTTCAGCCGGCCGAGCCGGCCGGGGTGGACGTGGAGGGCCTGCTCAAGGGCATCTACCGCTACTCGCCGGCACCGCAGGTCGACGGCCCGAAGGCCAACGTGCTCGCCTCCGGCACCGGCATGCAGTGGGCGCTCAAGGCCCAGCAACTGCTCGCCCAGGACTGGGGGGTGGCCGCCGACGTCTGGTCGGTGACCTCCTGGACCGAGCTGCGCCGCGACGCGGTGGAGTGCGAGGAGTTCAACCTGCTCAACCCGGGCGCCGAGGCGAAGGTGCCGTACGTCCAGCAGAAGCTGGCCGACGCGGACGGGCCGAAGGTCGCGGTCAGCGACTGGATGCGCGCGGTGCCGGACCTGATCGCCCGCTGGGTGCCCGGCGACTACACGTCGCTCGGCACCGACGGCTACGGCATGTCGGACACCCGGCACGCGCTGCGCCGGCACTTCCACGTCGACGCCGAGTCGATCGTGGTCGCCACGCTGCGGCAGCTCGCCCGCAGCGGCGCGGTCGCGGCCACCGTGCCGGCCGAGGCCGCCAAGAAGTACGCGATCGACGACGTGAACGCCGCCCCGGTCGGCGAGACCGGCGGCGACAGCTGATCCAGCACCATCCAGGAAGGGCCCGGCGCGCGTGCGCCGGGCCCTTTTTGGTGCACCCGCACCCTCGCCCGCACTCCCGACCGACCGGGCGGACGGCGGGTGAGATGGGGGCGGCGGCGGTCCGGGGTCCTTGGCGGGGACCCGGGGCCACCGCCGGGGCGGGTGACGCCGGGGACTCGGCGGATCAGCCGACGGCGGCCAGGTCGGTCAGCCGGGCCAGCGAGTCCTCCAGGTCCGCGCCGACCCGACGCAGCCCCAGGCGCAGCATGGCCGCCTTGACCGGGCCGGCCGGCCAGCGGACCACGATGAGCCGCACGATGGTCCCGCCCTCCTCCTCCTCGTCCGGAGTGAGCTGGACGTAGATTTCGGTGCGCGCCTCCGCTCGGGCGCCCGCGCCCTTGGCGCGTTCCCGCCAGCCGATCAGAGTCGGCTCCTGGTAGGCGATCACCTCGGCCTCGTGCGCCGAGCCGCGCCCCGCCTGGACCAACTGCCGCCGTCCGAAGCCCTCCCCCGAGAGCACCTCGGCCGCGCGAACCCCCGCCAGCCAGGCCGGCAACTGCTCAGCCCGCTGTACGACGTCCCAGACCACTTCCACCGGCGCCGCCACGTGCGCACTGCGTTCCACGAGGATCATTTCCGTCTTCCCCCACTGAGGACATCCCACGATATCGGCACTCTATGCGCAAATTCGGACGTACCTGGACGGGTTTGGAAAAAGACACGCCGATCAACCATTGCGCATCGCGTCATCCCGGCCTATGGCGCATTCATCCGGAGCGCCCTAGAGTCCCGAACACGTTTCACGTTGACCGGGAGGGCGCATGTCGACCGCACCGATGCCCGAGTTCCCCGCCGGCTTCCGCTGGGGCGTCTCCACCTCGGCACACCAGATCGAGGGCGCCACCACGGCCGACGGGCGCGGGCCGTCCATCTGGGACACCTTCGCGCACTCCCCCGGCCGGATCAGCGACGGCAGCAGCGGCGAGGTGGCCTGCGACCACTACCACCGGCACACCGAGGACGTGGCTCTGCTGGCCGGGCTCGGCGTTTCGGCGTACCGGTTCTCCATCGCCTGGCCCCGGGTGCAGCCCGCCGGCGCAGGCCCGGCCAACGCCGCCGGCCTGGGCTTCTACGACCGGCTGGTGGACGAGCTGCTGGCCGCCGGCATCGACCCGGTGGCCACCCTCTACCACTGGGACCTGCCCCAACCGCTGGAGGACGCCGGCGGCTGGCTGCACCGCGACACCGCCGCCCGCTTCGCCGAGTACGCCGACCTGACCGCCGCCCGGCTCGGTGACCGGGTCCGGCTCTGGATCACGCTGAACGAGCCGTTCATCCACATGAGCCTCGGCTACGGCATGGGTGTGCACGCCCCCGGCCGGATGCTGCTCTTCGACGCCTTTCCGGTCGCCCACCATCAACTGCTCGGGCACGGGCTCGCGGTCGCCGCGCTGCGGGCCCGCACCGCCAGCCCGGTGGCGATCGCCAACAACTACTCGCCGGTGCGGGTGCTCGGCGACAGCGACGCCGACCGGGCCGCCGGGGCCGCGTACCAGGCCCTGCACAACCGCCTCTTCACCGACCCGCTGCTCGGCCGGGGCTACCCGGAACTGCCCGGCTTCGACGCCGACGTGGTCCGCGCCGGCGACCTGGACACGATCGCCGCGCCGATCGACGTGCTCGGGGTCAACTACTACAACCCGACCGGCGTGCGGGCCGCCGAGGAGGGGTCGCCGCTGCCGTTCGAACTGGTCCCGCTCGACGGCTACCCGCGCACCGCCTTCGACTGGCCGGTGGCCCCCGACGGGCTGCACGAACTGCTCCGCTGGCTGCGCCTCACGTACGGCGAGGCCCTGCCCCCGATCGAGATCACCGAGAGCGGCTGCGCGTACGACGACGCGCCCGACCCGGACGGGCGGGTGGCGGACCCGGACCGGATCGCGTACCTCGACGGGCACCTGCGCGCGGTGCGGGCCGCCATCGACGACGGGGTGGACGTACGCGGGTACTTCGTGTGGTCCCTGCTGGACAACTGGGAGTGGGCCGAGGGGTTCACCAAGCGCTTCGGTCTGGTGCACGTCGACTACGCCACCCAGACCCGTACGCCGAAGTCCTCGTACACCTGGCTGCGGGACGTGATCGCGGCCAGCCGGCCGGGGTCGGCGCGGTGACCACCCTCGACCCGACCCCGGCGTCGCTGCCGGCCGCGCTCGCCGAGCCGACCGCGCCGGTACGACGCGGCTGGATCGGGCTGATCTTCGCGGCCAACCTCGGGGTCTGGATGGCGTTCTTCACCCCGATCCAGGTGCTGCTGCCGCAGCAGATCGAGCAGATCGCGCCGGGCGACAAGGAGAACATGCTGGCCGTGGTCACCGGCCTGGGCGCGCTGGCCGCGGTGCTGGCCAACCCCCTCGCGGGCGCGCTGTCCGACCGGACCTGCCTGCGGATCTTCGGCCGGGAGTTCGGCCGCCGGCACGTCTGGACCGCCGGCGGGGCGCTGCTCGGCGCGGCGGCGCTGGTGCTGCTGGCCCAGCAGCGGACCATCCTCGGCGTCGCCCTCGGCTGGGTCGCCGCCCAGGTCTGCTTCAACGCGATGCTGGCCAGCCTCACCGCGGCCATCCCGGACCGGGTGCCGGTCGTGCAGCGCGGCGGTGTCTCCGGCTGGGTGGGCATCCCGCAGGCGCTCGGGCTGGTGCTCGGCGCGGTGCTGGTCACCGCCCTGGTCACCGGCAACGGCGCCGGTTACCTGGCCATCGCGGTGGCGATCCTGCTGCTGTCCCTGCCGTTCGCGCTGTTCACCCCCGACGACCCGCTGCCCCGCGCGCATCGGCCGGTGCTGCGGACGCGCGCGCTGCTGGCCTCGATGTGGATCGACCCGCGCCGGCACCCGGACTTCGCCTGGGCCTGGATCACCCGGTTCCTGGTCCAGCTCGGGAACGCTCTGGGCACCCTCTACCTGCTGTACTTCCTCACCGACGGGGTACGCCACCCCGACCCCGAGGGCGGCCTGCTCGTCCTGATCCTGCTCTACACGCTCGGCATGATGCTGACCGCCGTGGTCGCCGGTCGGCTGTCGGACCGATCCGGGCGACGCAAGATCTACGTGATCACGTCGGGGCTGATCATGGCGGTGGCGGCGCTGCTGCTCGCGGTCGCGCCGGTCTGGCCGATGGCGATCGTGGCCGCGCTGCTGCTCGGCGCCGGCTACGGCGTCTACCTCTCGGTGGACGCCGCGCTGATCACCCAGGTGCTGCCCCGGGCCACCGACCGGGCCAAGGATCTCGGCGTGATCAACATTGCCAACTCGGCGCCACAGGTGCTCGGCCCGGCGCTCTCCGCCCCGCTAGTGGTCTATCTGGGCGGTTACCCGACGCTCTACGCGGTCACCGCCGCGGTCACCCTGGTCGGCAGCGCCCTGGTCGTCAAGATCCGCTCAGTCCCCTAAGCGTTAGGAAGGGACCCTTGTACAACACCAGGCGATAAGAAGGGGCCCTTCCTTACTCAGTCGGCGGTCGCCGTAGGCTGGGGGCGTGACGGTACGTGTGCGCTTCGCCCCCTCCCCGACCGGTATGTTCCATGTCGGCGGCGCCCGCTCGGCGCTGCAGAACTGGATCTACGCCAAGCAGCAGGGCGGGGTGTTCGTGCTGCGCATCGAGGACACCGACGCGGCGCGCAACAAGCCCGAGTGGACCGAGGGCATCCTCTCCGCGCTGGACTGGATCGGCATCTCCAGGGGCAGCTACGAGGGCCCGTACTTCCAGTCACAGAACGCCGGCGAGCACCGGGCCGCCGCCGCCCGGCTCTACGAGTCGGGCCGCGCGTACTACTGCGACTGCACCCGCGAGGACGTGCAGGCCCGCACCGGCTCGCAGTACCAGGGCTACGACGGCTACCACCGCGACCTCGGCCTCGGCCCGGGCGAGGGCCGGGCGCTGCGCTTCCGTACGCCCGACGAGGGCGCGACCGTGGTGGTCGACCTGATCCGCGGCGAGCCCACCTTCGAGAACCGGTTGATCGAGGACTTCATCATCGCCCGGGGCGACGGCTCGCCGGTCTTCCTGCTGGCCAACGTCGTCGACGACCTGACCATGGGTATCACCCACGTGATCCGCGCCGAGGAGCACCTGCCCAACACCCCCAAGCAGCAGCTGCTCTGGGACGCCCTCGGGGTCAAGCCGCCGATCTGGGCGCACGTGCCGGTGGTGGTCAACGAGAAGCGGCAGAAGCTCTCCAAGCGCCGGGACAAGGTCGCCCTGGAGGCGTACCGCGACGAGGGCTACCTCGCCGGCGCGATGCGCAACTACCTGATGCTGCTCGGCTGGGCGCCCTCCGGGGACCGGGAGATCGTCCCCTGGTCCGTGATCGAGGACGAGTTCCGGCTGGAGGACGTCAACCTCTCCTCGGCGTTCTTCGACGAGAAGAAGCTGCGCGCGTTCAACGGTGAGTACATCCGGGCGCTGCCGGTGGCCGAGTTCATCGACGCCTGCCAGCCGTGGCTGACCGGCACCGGGACCATCGCGCCGCCGCCGTGGCAGCCCGAGGAGTTCGACGCCGACGCATTCGCCGCCGTGGCGCCGCTGGCTCAGACCCGGATCGCGGTGCTCAGCGAGATCGTGCCGAACGTCGACTTCCTCTTCCTGGCCTCGCCGCTGATCGACGAGGCGGCCTGGACCAAGACCATGAAGGACGGCTCCGCCGACCTGCTGGACGCCGCCATCGCCGCGTTCGAGGCGCTGGACAGCTGGGACGCCGAGTCGCTGAAGTCGACGCTGGAGGCGGTCGGCGCCGAGCGGGGCCTCAAGCTCGGCAAGACGCAGGCGCCGGTCCGGGTCGCCGTCACCGGTCGCACCGTCGGCCTGCCGCTGTTCGAGTCGCTGGAGGTGCTCGGCCGCGAGCGCACCCTGACCCGGATGCGCGCCGCCCGGCTCCGCCTGGTCTGACCGCCTCCGCCGCGCCAAGCCGCCCCGCTCGACGACACCGTGGGGCGGCTTGCGTCGACGTCGCCATCCGCACCGAACTGGCGGCGTCACCTGATCGAGCCTGTGGATCGGGCTCAGCCGCGGGTGGCCCGGCGGCGGAGCAGGAACCCGCCCGCCAGGGCGGCGAGCAGCACCAACGCGCCGAGTGCCCAGAGCCACCAGCGGTGACCGGAGTCGGCGCGCTCCTGCGCCAGCGGCACGACCGCCGTCGGGCTGCCGCCCACCGCGACGGGTGACGCCGAGGCCGGCCCGGCCGACGGCGAGCCGCCCGCAGCACCCGGCGTCGCGGCAGTGCCACCGCTGATCGATGGCAGGGGGGACGGGCTCGCGGACGGGTCGGCGGCCGTGCCGGTGGTGAGGGTGAAGCGCACCTCGCCCTTCACCGGGTGCCCGTCGCCGGAGGCGACCTGGTAACCGACGATGTAGAGCCCCGCGGCGCCGGGCTTGAACGGCACGCGTACGCGGCTGCTGGCGAAGGCCGGCAGCCCGCCGGCGACCACATTGTCCGGTCCGGTTACTGTGATCTTCGTCGTAGCCGGGTCCGGCTTGGCCAGGAAACGGAGCTCGATCCGGGTGGGCGCGGTGGCCACCCGGGCGCCGTCGCGCGGATCGCTGCCGGTCAGCGAATTGTGCGCCGCGGCCGGCGTCGCCGGGACCAGCAACGACACACCGCACGCCACGCCGAGCACCACTGGCACGACCCGCGCCACTCGTGTAACCCTGCCCCCCATGAACCCCTCCGTAAGGGTACGATCCGCCCGCTGATCAACGGCTCCTCATTAGTCGAGCAGAGATCGCAGATAGTTCCAATTACCGCTCCACAAGCTGCAAATCATCGACGTTCTGCGACTCTGTGAGGAGTGGCACCGACCGCCCGGTCGGTTCCGCTACCGAGCAATCGATCCGGACGTCACGGCGAAGCCATCCATCGAACGGGGCGAGGAGGCGGGATGGTCCGACAGATGAGGCGGTGGGCCGCTGTGCTGGCCGGCACGCTGGCGGCGGCGCTGCTGTCGCTCGGCACCGCCGGCCCGGCCAAGGCGGCACCGAAGCCGGCGCCCGCCGGGGTGGACATCACCGGCCCGGGGCTGTCCGAGCCGCTGCGGTTGCGTGTGGACGGTCAGCCCGCGCACGTGGCAGCGGTCATCGACCAGGTCAACTTCCTCGGCCGCACCGGCCAGGCGAAGGGGCCGAAGGCGACCGGCCTCGGTCCGAAGTACACGGTCGTGGTGCTCGCCGGGGAGACCCCGAAGCAGACGTACGACCTGTATCCCAAGGCGGCCGGCGGTCCACGGATCTACCGGCCGGCGAAGCAGCCGGATTCCCGCAAGGCCGCCGCGGGTTGGTTCCTCGGCCGGCTCAGCATGTCCGAGACGTTGCGCACCGCGGGGGTGCCGCTGGAGCGGCAGTTCGACACGGTCAGCGGCGGCGTGGGCGGTGGCGAGCGGGTGCTCCCGGAGGACACTCTCGACCCGGCCAGGGACCTCGACGAGGCGCTCGGCGAGTTGCAGCGACTGCTGCTGCTCAACGTCGCGGTGATGCTGACCATTACGGTCGGCCTCGCCGGGATCGCGCTGCTGATCCGCCGCCGCACCCGCTGACCCGTCACCGACGACCCACCTTCACGGCCGCCCGCTGCAATGTCACGCGGGCGGTCGTGTGGTCAGCACCAGCGGCGCGGTGGGCGCTCCCGGCGGGTGGCCCGCTGGCGCGGCCGGACCGGGCCGTGCCGGTGGGCGCCGGCCCACCCGGGCATCTCGCTGCGGCACCCGCCGGCGTGGTCGGGCTCGGGCTCCCCGGGC
>NZ_JBSFYP010000112.1:0-12131 GCF_053599835.1 Micromonospora sp. NPDC005163 | reverse complement strand
TGCCTCAAGACCCGCTCAATCTACGACGAACACAAGGCCTGGGCTCACCACAGCACAGCAGCCGCTTGACATTTTGAATCCTGGGATGTCTGCCGCTCTGGGCGGGCACACGGGGCATTCCGGCGGTGAGATCCTGGGCGGCATGACAGACCTCGACGCCAAGGCGAATCTCCATCGGTACCTACGGGAGGCACGCGAGGCGCTGCTCGGGAAGCTCGACGGGCTATCGGAGTACGACGTACGGCGCCCGCTCGTGCCGACCGGTACGAACCTGCTCGGGCTGGTCAAGCACGTGGCCTCGGTGACCGCCGGGTATTTCGGCGAGGCGTTCGACCGACCCTTTCCCGAGCTCGTCGCGGGTCTGAACGAGGACGCCGAGCCGAACGTGGACATGTGGGCCACAGCCGACGAGTCCCGCGACGACGTCATCGGCCTGTGGCACCGAGTCTGGGCACACGCAGACGCGACGATCGAGGCGCTCCCGATCGACGCGCCCGGCTCGGTACGGTGGTGGGGCCAGACGCCGGTGACGCTGCACCTCATCCTCGTGCACGTACTCGCCGAGCTGAACCGGCACGCCGGGCACGCCGACATCGTGCGGGAACTGGTCGACGGCCAAGTCGGCTGGCGGCGGCCCGGCGACAACGTGGTCGAGGGCGACGAGGCATGGTGGGCCGCCTACCGCGAGAGGCTGGAATCCACCGCCCGCGAGTTCGCCTGAGGACGCGAGCCTCGCGCTGTCAGCGACCGCAATCACGTGAGCACCGCAGAGCCGGGCGTTGGACGAGCCGCCGCCGAGCCCTGGCCGTCGTCCTCGACTCGGCAGGCATTCCAGCGGACTATGCGGGCGGCGGATTCCGCGGCCAGGCGTCGACGAATCGCTTCAGGAGAACAGCGAGGCTGTGTGACTCCTCGGCGGTGAAGCCGGCGAGCGCCTCGGCGACGCTTTGTCGCCGACTCTCGTTCATTTCGGCGACAGGCTTCCGGCCTCGGGCGGTGAGCCGGATCAGGGCGTACCGCGAGTCGTCCGGAGCAGACTCCCGCTGGATGTACCCCTCATCGAGCAGCTCCGTTGTCAGCCGGCTAGCGCGCGGCCGGTCCACTCCGATCATGTCGGCGATCTGAGATATCGACAAACCCGCACGGGGACTGTTGAGCGCGTCAAGGTAGCGGAAGCGTGCGGCGTTCGTGCGCATCCGCCCCAGCCGGCAGCCCGACGAGGCGGGTTAGTCTGCAGTCATGGCGAACGCGGAGCTGGACGAGTTGATCGTCGCGGACGCCGACGCGCTGCGCGTGTGGATGTCGGCCAACCACACCACGTCGCCCGGCGTCTGGCTCGCCCTGACCAAGAAGGGCGGCACAGTCACGACCCTGACCTGGCAGCAGGCGGTCGACGAGGCCCTGTGTTTCGGCTGGATCGACGGGCAGGCCCGTAAACGGGACCAGGAAACCTCGTGGATCCGGTTCACCCCTCGCAGGCCCCGCAGCTCCTGGTCACAACGCAACGTTGCCCACGTGACCCGGCTGGAAGCGCAGGGACGAATGCTGCCCCCGGGCCGCGCAGCGATAGAAGCCGCGAAAGCGGACGGACGATGGGCGGCCGCCTACGCCCCACCGTCGGAAGCCGAAGTGCCGGCCGACCTACTCGCCGCCATCGCCGCCGACTCCGCCGCCCACGCCATGTTCGACGTACTCACCAAAACCAACCGGTTCGCTCTCATCTACCGACTCAACGCCGTCAAACGGGCGCAGACCCGCGAGCGAAAGATCGGCGACTTCGTTGCCATGCTGGTCCGTCACGAGACGATCTACCCACAGAAGGCCAAGCCTCCGAACTCGCCGTAACCACTATCGTTCTGGCATGGTGACCAAACCATCCGTTGCCGTCGCTGCGGCCTTCCTCGCGGACGGGCCTGCAGATGGCGCCGACCTCAGCCTGTTTGGACAGTTCGCCGGATCGTGGGCGCTGGACTGTACCGAGTACAACCCCGACGGGTCCTCGGCTGATCGTCGAGGCGAGTGGCACTTCGGGTATGCGTTGGGCGGGTGGGCAACCACCGATGTCTGGATCCTGCCCGGCGTCGAACATGGCGTCAGCGTGCGATTTCCCGATCCAGCAGCCGGTGCGGGTGTCTGGCGCTCGACGTGGGTGGGACCGGGCCGGCGTCGGACACACACCTTCCTGGCATCTCGCATCGGCGAGGAGATCGTGCTCGACGGCGACGATCTGCGCTGGACCTTCTCCCACATCGAGACCGACGAGTTCCGCTGGCGGAACGAGGCACAGCAGCCCGATGGCACGTGGCGGCTTCAACAGACGTTCCGAGTTTGGCGGCAGGCCTGACTTCTCGCTCGCCGTCGCGAAGAATGACGCCTCAGGCCTGCGTGTCTGGCCCGGTGGCCCGCAGTGCCCCGGCGAGTGGCCCGCCGCGGGCTTCGACGGCCGCGAGTACCTCCCGGCAGGTCCAGTCGAAGGTGCCGGCGAGGACGGACCAAATCGAGGGCCACCAGCGGCCCAAGGGTCTCGATCATCGCCCGTACGGCCTGCGGCTCTATTGGCGCACCCGAAGCGCCCGGCCTTACGGGCGCAGGGAACGCCCTGGCTCAGACATCGGCCTCCGGCAGTTCCTCCGGCTCGGCGACCCACCCGGAGAAGACCGGCACTCCGTGCCACGGCCCTGTCGCGCCGTCGGCCCGCCTGTCGGTGGCGACCGCGACCACCGCGTACGGGTGGCCGAACCGCAGCTCGGCGGTGCGGGCGACGCCCTCCGGCGGCATGCTGGTCAGCTCGAACATGCCGGTGACCGCCGCGGCCTCGAAACCGTACCGGCCGAACCGGGCCATCGCCGCCTGCCGGGCCTCGAAGTCCTGCACCGGCAGGGCCAGCGCCGTCGCCAGTGCCGCCGACGCGGCCGGGAAGCCGAGTGCCGGCGCGCTCAGGTCGTGTTCGCTCCGGGCCGACCAGCAGGGGAGCACCGCCAGGTGCCGCTCCTCGCGGCCGTCGCGGGCCCGGGTCCGTACCCGTTCCTCACGCAGCGTCCACAGCGGAGCGTCGCCGAGTGGCAGCTCGAACAGCGAGCGACGGCCGGCCGGCTCGGCGCCGTCGGCGGCACCGGCGCTGAGCTGGTACGCGGCGGCCAACACATCGGCCGGCGGCACGTGCGGCGCCGCGGCCACCGAGAGGACCACCAGCCCCGCGCCGTCGGCCACCTGAGCGGGCGCGGCGTGCACGATCACGTCACCGGCCCGCCCGGTCGAGAGAATGGCGCCCCGGTGACCGCGGCGCGGGCTGCGCAGCACCCGGCGCAGCCGGCCCGCCCAGGCACTGCCCGGGCCGAGCGCGCCGGCGTCGGCGACCTCGAACGGATCCGCCCAGGAGATCCGGGTGGCCAGCGCGCTGGCCAGGGCCAGCACCACGTCCGGCCCGACCCGCAGCGGGAACCTCTCGATCAGGCCGAGGGTGTGCTCACGCGCCCAGGCGTCCAACCCGGCCTGGTCGGGCAGCGGGCCGACCTCGGTCGTCGCGGGCAGTGCCGCCCGCCAGTCGGCCGACCCACCGCCGCCCTGACCCGGCCGGTGCCAGAGCGCGGTGGCGGACGCGACCAGCGGATGCGGCGCGTCCAGCAGCGCGCGGGCGACCTCGGCCGCGCTGGTCAGGTCGGTGCCCAGGGCTTCCGCCAGCCCGTCGGCCGCTGGACGGTTCGCCGGGCCGGGTTTGGTCGTGGTCGTGGCGCAGAGCGCGAGCAGGAGCCAGGCGCCGAGCGGTGAGGCGACGTGGTGCTCGGCGCCGATCTCCGCGTGCAGGTTGTCGGCGTACCGGGACAGCGGGCCGTGCAGGTCGCTCGTCATGCCTCCACTCTGCCCCAACCGCCGCGCCGGGGCATGGGGCCGAGTCGGCCACCTGCTGCACCTCGGTCACGAGAACAGCTCGAACGGCTCGTCGATCTCCTCGCCGGCCAGGAAGGGCGTGATCAGGTGGGGGAGCTGTCCCGGGTAGAAGCGGGCTGAGCTGGCCACCACCTCGGGCAGCGGCCACCAGCGGAAGCCGAAGTAGTCCTCCAACTCGTAGTCCAGTCGGTCCGTCTCGTCCACGTCCGGACCCGGGCCGTCCAGCCGTACCGTGACGACCACCTCGTCCTGGACGTGGCGCAACTGCCGGTGCCGGAAACTCGCCCGCCGACGCCAGGCAGGCGCGCCCACCTGCTCGGCGGTGACCGCGATGCCGGTCTCCTCGCGCAGCTCCCGCACCGCCGTGTCGCGGTACGTCTCCCCGGGGTCCATGCCGCCGCCGGGCAGCTCCCACCAGGTGCCCAGCCGGGGGTGGTCCGGGTCGCGGGTGTGGAACAGCAACACCCGGTCGGTGTCGTCGAGGACCACCACCCGCACGGCACGCCGTTCGAGGATCGGCAGGTCGCGCGGCAGCTCAATCATCGGTTCCCCGCACTCCGGCGACCTCGGTGCGACCCAGGCGTACCGGGGTGCCACCGCGCAGGGAGTTGGGGATCTCGGCGATCGCGTCCACCCGCTCGACCAGAGCGCGGAGCACGTCCGGCGGGGCGTCGCCCTCGACCCGGACGTCGTACCGGACCTCGCCGGACACCGCCGGCTCGCCGGTGAAGTCGCCGCGCACCGTCACCTCGACCCGGTGCAGGTCGAGGCCGGCCGCCCGCGCCTCGCGGAACAGGTCGTTCGAGACGCAGCCGGCGACCGCGAGGTAGAGCAGTTGACCCCCGTTGAACCCGAGCCCGCCGCCGCCGGCGTCCGCCGGACGATCCACCACCAGGGTGTACGCCCCGGCGGACCCGAGCGCCGTCGCGGTCCCGGGGAGAGTGCTGGTACGCACCTCAATGGTCACTGGCAACACCTCCGCGTCGTCCCGCTGCCGGGCACCAGTCTGCCGCAGCGCCGCCCGCTCCGGCGGCCGGCGCGGGGACCGGTAGGCTGCCCGCCGTGGCTGGTCTGTTGAGGAACGTGGCGGCGCGCATCTCTCGGGTGGGCGCGGTGATCCCCTCACCGCGACGTCCCGGGCCGGCCCCGGCGCAGGTGGCTCGCCGTCGTCAGGTAAGCGCGTTGCAGCGGCGCGAGCTGACCTACGCCCCGGAGCGGGACGGCCAGGCCGACCCCGGGGAGATCGTCTGGACGTGGGTGCCGTACGAGGACGACCCCCGCCAGGGCAAGGACCGTCCGGTGCTGGTCGTCGGACGGCACAGCCGGACGCTGTTCGGGTTGATGTTGTCCAGCCAGAGCGAGCGGGACGGCCAGCGGCACTGGTTCGCCCTCGGGCCCGGTGACTGGGACCGGGACAACCGGCCGAGCTGGGTCCGGTTGGACCGGGTGCTCACCATGCGCGAGGACAGCATCCGCCGCGAGGGCGCCGTGCTGGACCGGCCCCGGTTCGACCGGGTCGGGCAGGCACTGCGCGCGGGCTACGGCTGGCGCTGACCGCACGCGAGTTTCCGTCGAAGGGTGTTGACGCAGCTACGCTGGGCTGTATATTCAACCTAGCGGTTTACAAGCCAAATGGTTGAGAGCGACACCTGATGACAGATCCCACCAGCGCCGTGTTCGCCGCCCTCGCCGATCCGACCCGTCGGGCCATCCTGGCCCGGCTGGCGACCGGCGAGGCGACGGTCAACGAGTTGGCCGAGCCGTTTCCGATCAGCGTTCAGGCGATCTCGAAGCACCTCAACGTGCTGGAGCGCGCCGGGTTGATCGTGCGGACCCGCGAGGCGCAGTGGCGTCGCTGCCGGCTCGACCCGGCCCCGCTGCGCACGCTGGCCGAATGGGTCGAGCAGTACCGCCGGCTCTGGGACGACCGTTACGACACATTGGACGACTACCTGCGCGACCTGAAGGAGACCAGCCGTGACCAAGCCCCGTGACCTCGCCATCGACATGCCGTCCGACCGGGAGATCACCCTCACCCGTTCCTTCGACGCCCCGCGCGAGCTGGTCTACGCCGCGCACACCCAGGCCGAGCACCTGAAGCACTGGTGGGGGCGGGGCAACCCGCTGGACGTCGAGATCGACTTCCGGGAGGGCGGCAGCTACCGCTTCGTCGAACACGCCACGGACGGCAACGCCTACGGCTTCCGCGGTGAGTTCCGGGAGATCGTCGTGCCGGAACGGATCGTGCAGACCTTCGAGTACGAGGGCATGCCCGGTCAGGTGGCGGTGGAGACGCTGGTCTTCACCGAGACCGACGGACGCACCACCGTCACCGGCACCACCCGGTTCGACACCACCGAGCAGCGCGACGGCATGGCCGAGTCCGGCATGGCTGAGGGCGCCGCTGAGTCGTACGCCGCACTGGACCGGTACCTCGCCACCCTGCGCTGACCCGGGCCGGTTTTCGGGTGGGCCGGGCCGCCCGGCAGGTGGCATGGTGTGCCGGTGATCGAGGACGCGACGCGGCAGGTGGCCCGGTGGGTCCGTACGGACTTCGGCCTCGACCTGACCCGCATGAACGAGGTGACCCACGGCGCCGACCAGCGCGCCCGGCTGTGGCTGGCGCACGCCGCCGACGGCACCCGGTACGCGGTCAAGCTGAGTGGCGGCGGCACTCCGGCCGGCCTGGTCGTGACGGCGCACCTGGCCAGCCAGAAGGTGCCGGGCATCCCCGCGCCGCTGCGCACTCTCGACGAGCGCCTGTACGGGGACCACGGCGGCCACCGCCTCTCGGTGGTGCCGTGGGTCTCCGACCAGCGGGCGCTCGACGGCCCGATGACCGACGCGCACTGGCGCGGGTACGGCGAGCTGCTGGCCGCGGTGCACGCGGTGCCGGTGACCGACGAGCTGATGCGGCTGCTGCCGCCCGGCGGCGCGGCGTACCCGGGGATCGTGGCCGCGACCCGCGCGACGGCCCAGCGGTTGCGCGAACCTGGCCGGGCCGACCCGGCCGGTCCGCCGGTCGCCGAGCTGGCGGCCGTCTGGGCGGCGGTGGCCGACCGGGTGTCCACATTGGCTGCGGAGGTCGAGCGCCTCGCCGCCGGCCGGCGCGAGCGGCCGGTGGTGGTCTGCCACGGCGACCCGCACCTCGGTAACCTGCTGCTCGGGCCGGATGGCCAGGTCTGGCTGATCGACTGGGACGACGCGGTGCTCGCCCCGCCCGAGTGCGACCTGATGTTCGTCACCGACGGGGTGCTCGCCTTCGCGCCGGTCACCGCCGACCAACGCGCGGCCGTCCTCGCCGGCTACGGCCGGGTCGACATCGACCCGGTCGGCCTGGCCTGGTTCCTCGCGGTCCGTGCGCTCGACGACCTCACCGACTGGACCCGCCAGGCGTTGGATCCGGATGCGGACGCGGCCGACCGCGCGATGGCGGCCCGGATCGTGCGCGGACTGGTATCGCCGGTCGGTCTGGTCACCCTCGCCGACGCGGCGCTGCGTGACCTCGGCCGGCCGAGTTGAGCGCGGCACCCGCCCGGACGGATGTGGCCGCGGACGCCGGAGCGGTCAGCGCTCGGCGAGGCGGACGCTGTCCACGAGCTGGCGGGGCGACCGGTTGCCGCCCAGGCTCTTCGCCTGGTACATGGCCGCGTCGGCGCGGCTGAGCGCGTCGGTGAGCTGGGCCGGGCCGGTCACAGGGGCGAGCCCGACGGAGGCGGTCACCTGAACGCTGACCCCGCTCAGGCGGATCGGGGCGGCGACGGTCTCGGCGAGCCGCCGGGTGGCGTGCTCGATCCAGCGCCGGTCGATGGTCGGGCTGGCCAGCAGCCCGGCGAACTCGTCCCCGCCGAGGCGGGCGACAAGGTTGTCCCCGGCGAAACCGGCCAGCCGCTCGGCCACGCTGATCAGCACCTGGTCGCCGGCCGCGTGCCCGTACCGGTCGTTGATCTGCTTGAAGTCGTCCAGGTCGAGCACGATGGCGATCAACGGCTGCCCGGCCGCGTCGGTGAGCAGGGCGGCCGCGAGGCGGTAGAAGGCACGCCGGTTGGGTAGCCCGGTGAGCGGGTCGTGGCTGGCGGCGTGCCGCTCGGCGGCGAGTTCGGCCTGGAGGTGCCCGATCTCGGCCTCGGCGCGCAGCGCCCGCCGCCGTAGTTGCCACGAGGAGAGCAGTGCGCCAGCAGCGCAGATGCCGGAGGCGACACTCATCGGATCCGGCACGAACCCTCCCATCGCCGCGATCGCCTCCAGCCGTCGGCCGACACGACGCGCGCCGCGTCGGGCCCGGTTTTCCCTTATCGATGCCCATGCAGATAACTCAACGTGCACGAATACGCACCGATCTTGTGCGTTATCATGCTCGCCGTCCGGTGCAGATGCAATAGCAGATGCACGTGCAGCACCGTCCGATGTCGATACCGCACCCCTCGCCGTCACCGCTCCTCCCACGGCCACCGGCGGGCTCGTGAGCAGAAAGACGCCCTCATGCAGCAGCCACCGAACGGCGTTCCGATCCATCAGTTGCCACCGCTGAGCTGGAAGAAAAGTCGCCGCAGCAACCCCAGCGGCAACTGCGTGGAGCTCGCTGAACTGCCCGGCGGAGCCGGCATCGCGCTCCGCAACTCCCGACATCCGGAGGGGCCGGCGCTGATCTACACGGTGGATGAGATCGCCGCCTTCGTGCTCGGCGCGCGTGACGGCGACTTCGACCATCTGATCAACTGAGCGACCCTCGGTGGACAATCCCGGGGACGGGACTGATCTACCGGTCCGGAGGAGTTCACCTCACTGTCGGTCCATGGCATGCTTACACGTCGGCCGGGCCGGGGCGCCCGACCACGCTGGTCGGTGTCCGGAGGTCCGCACGTGACGAAGGTTCCCGCCGAGGGCGGCCCGACAACCGGGCCGACCGTGCTGCGCATGCTGCTCGGTGCCCAACTGCGCCGGCTGCGGGAGTCCAGCGGCGTGACGCGGGAAGGCGCCGGCTGGGAGATCCGGGCCTCCGAATCCAAGATCAGTCGGATGGAGCTGGGCCGGGTCGGCTTCAAGGAACGCGACGTGGCGGACCTGCTCACGCTCTACGGCGTCAGTGACGAGCAGGAGCGCGACGCGCTGCTCAAGCTCGCTCGGGACGCCAACAGCCCCGGTTGGTGGCACCGCTACGGCGACGTCCTGCCCACCTGGTTCCAGTCCTACCTGGGCCTGGAGGCGGCGGCGGCGCTGATCCGCACCTACGAGGTGCAGTTCGTGCCCGGCCTGCTGCAGACCCGTGAGTACGCCCGAGCCGTCGTGCTGCTCGGGCACGGCGCGGCCGGTCCGGCCGAGCTGGACCGGCGGGTCGCCCTGCGGATGCAGCGCCAGCAGTTGCTCCACAGGGAGCGCCCGCCGCAGCTCTGGGCGGTGGTGGACGAGGCGGCGCTGCGCCGCCCGATCGGCGGTGCCGACGTGATGCGCGGTCAGCTCACCGCGCTCATCGAGGCGACCAAGTCGCCGAACGTCCGCCTCCAGGTCATCCCGTTCGCCGCCGGTGGTCACGCGGCCGCCGGCGGTGCGTTCACCATCCTGCGCTTCGGCGACCAGGAGCTGCCCGACATCGTCTACATCGAACAGCTCACCAGCGCCATCTACCTGGACAAGCGCGACGACCTGGATTATTACGCGGTGGCCATGGAGCGGCTCTGCGTCGAGGCCGAGCCGCCGGAGCGCACCCCGGAGATCCTCGGCCGCCTGCTGGAGGACCTCTACCCAGCCTGACCGCCGTCGGGGCAGCGCCTGAGGGTGTCCCGGCCCCGGTCGGTGCGCTGCTTCTGGTTCCTCCCCGCCACCGGAGGAGCCCGGCCGACACCTGGGTATTGACCGCCGCTGACCCGTCCGGCTAGTCTCTGTATCGATACAGACTGGATCGATACAGAGGGGTGCCGGTGAAGCCAACCCTGCAAGCCGTGGCGGACGCCGTCGGCGTCTCCCGCAGCACGGTGTCCAACGCCTACAGCCGCCCCGACCAGCTCTCCGCGGCGCTGCGCGAGCGGATCCTGGACGCCGCACGGCAGCTCGGCTACCCGGGCCCCAACCCCACCGCCCGCTCCCTGCGCCGCGGGTTCGTCGGCTCGATCGGGGTGCTGTTCACCTCGCAACTGTCGTACGCCTTCACCGACCCGTTCGCCGTCCGCTTTCTCGCCGGGGTGGGTGAGGCCGCCGAGCGACACGGCACCAGCATGCTGCTGGTGCCACTGGCCCGGGCAGAGCTCGACGCCCGTCGCGCGGTGGAGAACGCCGCGGTCGACGGGTTCTGCGTCTACTGCGTCGCCGACGAGGAGTGGGCCCTGGATGTGATCCGGGCCCGCGGGTTGCCGTTCGTCAGCACGGCCGCTCGCGACGACGCCGGCCCCGACGAGCGGTTCGTCGGCATCGACGAGCGGGCCGCGGCCCGCGGCGTCGCCGCGCACGTCGCCGGCCTCGGCCACCGCCGGGTGGCCCTGCTCGCCGACTCCGTGCTGCCCGACGCGCCGGCCGGCCCGCTCACCCTCTCCGGGGTCGACCAGGCGCCGCACCCGACCACCCACGGCCGGCTCGCCGGGTTCGCCGACGCGTTCGCCGAGGTCGGCGTCGACTGGGCCGAGCTGACCCTGGTCAACGCCCCGGGTAACAGTCGCCAGGCCGGGGCGGCGGCCGTCGCCGGGCTGTTCGACCGGCCGGCGCCGCCGACCGCCGTGCTGGCCTGCTCCGACGTGCTCGCCCTCGGCGTCCTGGACGCGCTGGCCGGGCGACCGGCTGGCGACCGTCCGCCGGTCTCGGTGACCGGCTTCGACGACGTTCCCGAGGCCGCCGCGGCCGGCCTCACCACCGTCCGGCAACCGGCCGAGGAGAAGGGCCGGATCGCCGCCCAACTACTGCTCGACCCGCCCGCGGACGCCGCGGCCGGTCATGTGCTGCTGCCCACCGCACTCGTCGTCCGGACTTCCACCGGACCTGTCCCGAGGAGTTGACCATGGAACACCCCACCGGATACCTCACCGCCCTCGACGCGATGAACCGCCACGTCAACTCGGCCCGACCGAACGCGCCGGTCCAGGTCGAGCGAGCCCGCCCGGCGCTGCTCGCACCGACCCGGCGGGCCACCGCCATCGCCCTGCGCCGGCTCGCCGACCGGATCCAGCCGCGACCGCTGCCCACCGCCACCACCTGCTCCTAGCCGACCAATAGGCTATTTCGGCACGTACGGGAGAAGTGGGTCGGGACCGGGCGGCGCGGGTGGTCGAGGGGAGCGCGGCCAGGCAGACTGGTGAGGCCATGTCGCCCTTCATGCCCACTCTCCGTCTCCACGACCGCTACGTACTGCACGAGCGGATCGGTCTCGGTGGCATGTCCGAGGTGTGGCGGGCCGACGACGAGGTGCTCGGCCGGCCGGTCGCCGTCAAGGTGCTCGCCGGGCAGCTCGCCACCGATCCGCAGCTGCGGGCCACCATCCAGCGCGAGGCCCGCGCGGCGGCCCGGCTCACCCACCCGCACGTGACCCAGGTGTACGACTACGCCGAGGCGACGCTTGCCGGCGGCGCCGTGGTGCCGTACCTGGTGATGGAGTTGGTCGAGGGGCACAACCTGGCCGACCGGCTGCGGACCGGGCCACTGCCCTGGCCGGAGGCGGTGCGGGTGGCCGGGCAGATCGCCGCCGCGCTGGCCGCTGCGCACCGGATCGGCGTGGTGCACCGCGACGTCAAGCCGGGCAACGTCATGCTCACCGACACCGGCGCCAAGGTGCTCGACTTCGGCATCGCCGCGCTCGGTGGCCCGCAGCACACGCTCGGCGGCCAGGCGGGCGAGCCGCTGATGGGCACACCGGCCTACTTCGCCCCGGAGCGGCTGACCGCCGGCCCACCCGACCCGGCCAGCGACGTGTACGCCCTCGGCGCGCTGCTCTACCGCACCCTCACCGGTCAGGCGCCGCTGCCCGTGCAGAGCTGGGAGGACGCGCTGGAGGTGCACCGGCGGGGCACCCCGGTGCCGCCGTTGCGGGTGCTCGGCCTGCCGGCCGACATCGCCGAGCTGACCGTCGCCTGCCTGGCTGCCGACCCGGCCCGCCGACCCACCGCCGCGCAACTGGCCACCCGGTTCGGCGCCGGCCAGCCGGTCGAGCCGCCCACCGAGCTGCTGCGCATCCTGCCGGCTGCCCACTCGGCCCACCCGCCCACCCTGATCGATCGCTCGGCGGCCCGCCCCCAACCCGCGCCGACCGGTGCCGCGCCGCG